>JAJRSS010000078.1 GCA_024278615.1 Alphaproteobacteria bacterium | reverse complement strand
GGCTAGTTGTCACCGCCGTCAACGAAATGCACCGCCGCCAGAGCCGATACGCGCTATGTACCATGTGCATCGGCGTCGGCCAGGGCATCGCCATGATCCTGGAACGGGTTTAATTCTTATTGGCGACGTTACGTCGCATGAGCCCGAGGAGCGTGGTCAAGGTAATGGATTTCAGAGTTGATACGGCGATTTCATCGATCTCATTCAAGACCAAGCCAAGCGCGCGGCCGATCTCGGAATCGTCGCCGGCTTCGGGCCGGCCGCGCGTCCGATGACCAATGTCCTCGAACATGCAGATCACTTCGTAGAGGGTGATCCGCTTCGCATTGCCGGAGAATTGGTAGCCGCCGCCGGCGCCGCGCATGGATTCGACAAGCCCGGCGCGGGCCAGGCCACGCAGTACTTTGGCAAGATGATGAGTTGAAATACCGTATTTTTCCGCGATATCGGCGGCCGAGACCTGCCGCGCCGGATCCTGCGCCAGTTCGAGAACGGCGAAGAGTGCGCAACGCGTTGCCTTTTGCAATCTCACGGCGTCATCCGCTGAATTCATCCAGCGGCATCTCCAACTGGATGAATGGTCCGCCCATCATTCCCAGCGAACGGAAGAACGACATGTTGAGTTCATCTTCACGGGCGAGCATGGTCCGCACGGTATCCACGCCGGTCTTGGCCAAGCGCCGGCAGATGGCCTCGAATAGCCGCGTGCCGATCCGGTTGAGGCGAACGTCCGGGTCGACACCCAGCGCGAAGATCCAGCCGCTCGGCGCCGAGCCGAATTCCCAGGTCCGCACCTCGCCGATGATGAAACCGACGAGGCTGTCGTCTTCGCCTTTGGCGACCAGAAAGAACCGGTTGGGCCGCATCCCGTAGCGCTCGAACATGTCTGCCCAATAGTCCGGTTTGATCATGCCGGTGATGCGCGTATCGAGTCGGATGACGGCAGGAATGTCCACGGATTCGGCTTCGCGGATATTCAGGTTGCCGATTTCCCGGCCTGCGCCATCAATGTCCGGCATACTACCTCCGTCGTCGTTTCCGCCCCCATACGGCGCGGTTTTCGTACTTAATTGACAGAATGTCGAGTGTTCACCAAAATGTAAATAAGCATTTTGGTACCAATTTAGTATTTAATCAAAAACAAGGTTCAACACTGGAAATTGACGGTCAAAGATTCCGTGGCGACGCTGGCGATTGTCCCTTCAATTTCTCCTATCCATCTTCCCAGTGTTGGAGGAAACTTCCAGGATTTCCGCTGCGGATGAAAAAAATGGGAGGGACAGGTGCAGCGCTTCCTGTTGTATAATCCCGGCCATGCGAGGCCTTTTCCTGATAGCCGTGGCGGCCCTTACCTTAATCGGCCTACCCGCCCTGGCCGATATTACTGGTCCTGCCCGGGTTGTTGACGGCGATACCCTGGAGATCGCGGACCAGCGCATATGGCTTCATGGCATTGACGCTCCGGAACTGAAGCAGACTTGCCGGACCCGTAAGGGTAAGGAACAGTGGTGCGGAGAGCTTGCGAAGCAAGCCCTGCAGTACCTTGTCCAAGGTCAGGAGGTTGCCTGCAAGGGAGATCAGAACGACCGATACGGCAGATTGATTGCCGTATGTTTTATCGGACCGTTTAACCTGAATGAACAGATGGTGGCGGATGGGTGGGCCTTGGCATACCGGAAGTACAGCCAGAAATATATCCGGGCTGAAATTTTTGCGAAGGCCCGGAATGAGGGAATTTGGCGAACCGAGTTTGTGCCTCCTTGGGAATGGCGGCGACAGCAAAGGTAAAAAATTGGTCGGAAAGCAACTTATGGAACTAATTGAAGGGGATGTTCTGCGACTTGTCACCGAGAACTCCTCGGCGAGGTGGGGCTGCATAAGCTCGGGCCTGAGCGTCCCCGGAATAACGTCTTCAATCAGGTCACGTTTGGACGCAATGTCTCAATAGGCTGTTCATTCAGTCCAACCTTGAAAAACTTAGGCTTGAAAGAACAAAGGCTTGCGAAAGAAAGCCGAAGCACCTCATTTCACCACATTGAACATCGACACACCTTGGCCCGGACCAAAACAAAAGGCCGGCGGCCGGTCATGCGCGGCCTTCCGTGCATAGCGCCTTTAACGCGCCTGGGCTCTGAAGACGGACTTTCCTTCCTTCGCAGGTGAGCCCATGGGATCTCAAATTCATCAAGGCCCGTGAGAAACTTTCCGGCTCCATGCCCAGGTAGGCGGCGATCAGTGACTTCTCAAAAGGCAGTTCCACTTCACAGACGTCGGAATCCTTGGGAGTCAAGCTTAACAAGTAGTCGGCTAGCCGCTGAGTAGTCTGCATCAGTTGGATTCGTCCGACCTGATCGGAAAGGGCCTGCAACCGGGTTGTTAGCATGTGGATGATCCTGATGGCGATTGCCGGGTCGCAAATCAGGCGGGAAAACAGGGGTGCCGGAATTTCCAATACCCGGCAGCCGCCAATGGCTTCCGCTGTTCCCGTATGGCGGCCCGTACCCAGAATTGCGCGAAGGGCGAAGGCTTCCCCGGGTCCCATGATGGATAGGACCGCATGCTTGCCTCCTCGGCGGAGGTAGATTTGAATTTGACCTTCCAGCACAAGAAAAATCCGATCCGCCAATTGGCCGGTACGGAAAAGGCACTGCCGATTGGTGTAGGTCTTGATTTCCGATCCCTCAAGGACCTGGTCAAGAATCTCCGCTGTCGCTCCTTTAAACAGTTCGGTCCGGTGGAGTTCAGCCTGGCCGGCAATCCCGTCCATGAGAATTCATTCTCCGGTTTGGTCGTGCCCGTTTCAGCCGTAGGAAGCGACAATCCAGCTTCCCCGTAAAACGGGCCAGTTTTCATCCATGGGACGCAATACTTGCAGGTTGCCGCCCAGGTCACCTTGACAATGATCAAGAATCAACCCGACTCAACACTTCATCCCCGACCCCCATCTTCGGGCGGTGAACCGTATGCCCGTGTCGCCGAGGCCCGATCCCGGGGGGAAGCTTAACAAAGATCAAGGCCCATGGCCGCCGACCGTGATTAGGTGCAATGTACGTTCATCAACCGCAGTGGCAAAAGGAGTCCGCTTGACATGGGTGATACGGAAACCGGCGTGCCGGCGCCGGGAACCACGCCGGGGAGTAGTGGGGACGAAGAACCCATACCGTTCATGCAGCAGGTGCTCGACAATCCGTTCCTGCTCTTATTCCTGGGGGTTGCGATTCCTACGGTATTTTACATTATCTGGGGTGTGATGGAAGTCATCGCCATCCCCATGACGAATTAGAGGGGGATGCCATGGCGATTTTCCCACCCGTACAACGGGTTTGGTGGAATGAACCCATCGAACGAACCGAAATTCTGTGGATCACAATATCGCTGGTCTGGGCCATTATCCTGTTCTTCATGATGCCCTACTGGCACCTTGCCGGAGAGCAGAACCTCTCCAACGAGGCCTACAAGATAAGGCCCGAAGTCTTCGCTGAGCGAACCGAGGCCATGGCCGAGAAATACACGGTCCGCGAAGAAGGCGATACGGGGATCCCTGTGGTGCGTCCTCCGGCAGGCTCCGATATCTACATGCTGGGCAGGCTATGGGAATGGTGGCCGATTCTGGAACTTGAAAAGGACCAGACCTACCGCCTGCACCTGTCTTCCATGGACTATCAACACGGCTTCTCTTTGTTGCCGGAAAATATCAACCTTCAGGTCCATCCCGATTACGAGATGGTCGTTACAATTAAACCCAATCGCGCCGGTGAATATTCGGTGGTGTGCAACGAGTACTGCGGAATCGGGCACCACACCATGGTCGGCAAGATTTACGTGGTGGATAAGTAAGGGGGCGAGATCATGGCGAACGACGCTAATTTCCGGACTTGTCCCGACACGGGGTTCAAGATCCATCTTCCCGCCGACCGGCTGATCAAGTGGAATGCGGTCACCGGCGTGGTGTTCCTGCTCATCGGTGGAATTTTCGGTATCGCGGTGGCGCTGACCCGCTGGCCGACCGTGCATTTACTGCCGGCCGATATGTTCTACCTAGTGCTGACGGCGCACGGTTTCAATGCTCTGCTGGTGTGGATCATCTTCTTTGAAATGGCCATACTGTATTTCGCATCCTCGGTGCTGTTGGGCTGCCGCCTGGCGACGCCGAAATGGGCCTGGGCGGCCTACGCGTTGATGCTGATCGGCGCCGTAGTAACTAATATTGCCGTGCTGCGCGGCGATTCCTCGGTCATGTTCACGTCTTACGTGCCCATGAAGGCGGCGCCGGACTTCTATCTCGGCATCATCGTCTTCGCCGTCGGGGCGCTGATCGGGTGCTTCGTCTTTTTCGGCACCCTGGTCATCGCCAAGCGGGAGAAAACCTATGAGGGCTCCCTCCCCCTGGTGACCTTCGGCGCCGTCACGGCGGCGATCATCGCCGTCTTCACCATCGGCTCGGGTGCGGTCATCCTGATCCCGACCCTCTTGTGGTCGGTCGATTTAGTCGCCCACATCGATACGTTGATGTACAAGATCGTTTGGTGGGCCTTGGGCCATGGATCTCAGCAGATCAACGTCGCCGCGCAAATCGCGTTGTGGTACGCCCTGGCGGCGATCCTGTTCGGGGCCAAGCCCCTTTCGGAAAAGGTCAGCCGCACGGCGTTTCTGCTCTATATCCTGTTCCTGCAACTGGCCAGCGCTCACCATCTATTGGTCGACCCGGGATTGAGTTCGGAATACAAGATCTTCAATACCAGCTACGCCCTCTACTTGGCGGTGCTGGCCAGCATGATCCATGGACTCACCGTTCCCGGCGCGGTCGAGGCGGCCCAACGCAAGAAGGGATATAACAACGGCCTGTTCGAATGGTTGCGAAGGGCGCCGTGGGGCAATCCATCTTTCTCCGGGTTTGCGCTTTCATTGGTTTTGTTCGGTTTTCTGGGCGGCATATCCGGCGTCATGATGGGGACCGAACAGCTCAACATCATCACCCACAACACCATGTACGTGCCCGGTCATTTTCATGGCACGGTGGTGGTGGGAACCACGCTGACCTTCATGGCGTTCGCTTACTGGGTGGTTCCGGTGCTGTGGCAGCGGGAACTGGTCTTCCCCGGCCTGGCCAAGTGGCAGCCCTACCTGTTCGGCATCGGCATGGGGCTGGCCTCGGTGTTCATGATGGGGGCGGGCACCCTTGGTATTCCCCGCCGCCACTGGGACATCAATTTCGCCGATGCGGTCATGAGCTACGACTTCCCCGGCGCCGCCTACCTGATGATGGGACTCAACGGGCTCGCGGCGCTCATCGGCGGCGTCGGCGGGGCCATCTTCATTCTCAACATGGTGGGGACCATCCTGTGGGGCAAGAAGAAGGTCAAGGCGGCTGCAGCGGAAGAGAAAGCGCCTGAACAACCGGCGGCGGTGTCCAGCTATGGCAACGCCGGCACCTTGGCGGTGCCCGGTACCTTCACCCTGGCGATGGTCTTTCTGGTCGCCTTCGTGCTCTACTACTTCGTCAACTGGAAGTATCTGGCCGGGGTCTGGCCACTAAGCTAAGCGGCCGGCAATTTACAATCCGGGCGGCGGGAACCTGATATGGTTCCCGCCGCCCAACCGCTACATTTCCAAATGCCCCGGCTTGGGGCCATTGCGGGGCGCAGGGGCGGTTACGGAACCATGCGTGAAAAACTCCCATCATCTTTCATACTTGGCTTGGTGGCGTTCTTATTGGTCTGCCTGGCGTGGTCGCCCGTATGGAGTAAAAGCGATGAAGGCCGCGCCTTCAACGAAAGCGAAGCCCTTAGCTACAGCCAATCCGCTATCGGCCGTACCGTTGGCGATTTGAAGTTCTTGGACAGCAACGGCGACCCCGTCAGCTTGGCCGATTACCGGGGCAAGCCCCTGGTGCTCAACTTCATCTACACCAGTTGCGCCTACAGTTGCGGGGTGATAACCAACCTGCTGGACGATATCCTGGAAGACGCACGCAATGCCTTGGGCGAGGACAGCTTCACCACAATTACCGTCGGTTTCGACACCGCCCGGGACACGCCGGAAAATATGCGTTTGTTCGCCTCCCAACGGGCCGTTCTTGACACCCCGGGCTGGCACTTCCTAAGCGGTGACAAAGAATCGGTCCGGCAACTGGCGGAAACCGCCGGCTTTGTCTATTTTCCTTCCAGCAAGGGTTTCGACCACCTGGCTCAGGTCACGGTCATCGACGGCGAGGGCAAGGTCAACACCCAGGTTTACGGTGAATCCTTTGCCAGGCCCCTGCTGATCGAACCCTTGAAAGCGCTGGTGTTTGGTACGCCGACCCCCTATCGCAGCCTGGAAGACCTGATTAAGAAGGTTCGCTTGTTCTGCACCCTTTATGACCCCGCCGCCGACCGCTACCGGTTCGACTATTCCATTTTTATCCAATTGACCATTGGAGCAATGATCATCGGCACCGTTATGGTTATACTGGCCCGTGAACTGTGGTCGGCGCGGCGGCGGCGGCGTCACCACGGCAAAGAACGATCCGCTGATGGACCTGATGGAATTGTGCCTGATGAAATGTTGGACAGCGCGGGCTGGGAATAGAGGGATTTTAATTTGATAGCGCTCCAGTCACCCTTACGGTGGATGCTGGAGCGGCTGGAACTGTTGTTCGACAAGCTTTTCGGCCCGCCCTGGAACCCCGTCCGGCAATCGGGAACCCTGGCCTTTTTCTTTTTTTGGGTTTCGGCGGTCTCCGGCATCTACGTCTACATCCTGTTCGATACCAGTGTCAAAGGAGCCTTCGCCTCCGTCGAGTACATGACCCGGGAACAATGGTATCTGGGCGGAGTCATGCGCAGCCTGCATCGCTATGCCTCCGACGCCATGGTGGTGACCATGGCGCTGCATCTGTTACGGGAGTTTTCCCTCGACCGCTACCGGGGTGTTCGCTGGTTTTCCTGGTTTACGGGCTTGCCTGTCATCGTGCTCCTGTTTGTTTCGGGCATCAGCGGCTATTGGTTGGTGTGGGATGAACTGGCCCAGTACGTGGCCATAGGCTCCATGGAATGGTTCGACTGGCTGGGCATCTTTGGAGAACCGGTAGCCAACAACTTCCTCACCCGCGAAAGCCTGAACGACCGCTTTTTCAGTCTTTTGGTATTCATCCACATCTTTGGTCCCCTGTTTTTGTTGTTCATGATGTGGGTCCACATCCTTCGCATCAATGGCGCCAAAACCAATCCTCCGCGCGGATTGGCCCTGGGCAGCTTGGCCATGCTGGTGGCATTGTCCGTCGCCTATCCGGCGGTGAGCCACGCACCGGCGGATCTGGGGACTGTTCCCCTGGTCCTCGATCTGGACTGGTACTTCATGTTCCTCTATCCGCTGTTCGATATCTGGGGGCCCGGCGCCATGTGGGCCCTGGCCTTCGGCGGTTCGCTGGTGTTATGCGCCATGCCCTGGCTACCGCCGCTGAAGGGGGAAAAGACGGCTACGGTATTTCTTGAACAATGCAATGGCTGCACCCGCTGTTTCGACGACTGCCCCTATGGTGCCATCGTCATGCAGCCCAGAACCGATGGCCGGCCTTTTGAAAAGGAAGCAGTGGTCGATGCTGATTTGTGTACCGGGTGCGGCATTTGTGTTGGCGCTTGCCCCATGTCCACGCCTTTCCGCCAGGGCAAAGGCAGGGAGGGCAGGGCCATTGCCACCGGCATTGATCTTCCGGGCGGCCTGTCCCTTGATCAGATCCATGAGCGCATGGCCAACGCCATTCAGGCGGCCCAACCTGCACGCGGGCCGGATACGCCCGGCATTTTGATTATCGGATGCGATCATGGCGCACCAACGAAAACTTTTAACAGCGGCCCGGTGCAATCCATGTCGCTGCCGTGTATCGGCATGCTGCCCCCGTCTTTCATCGATTTTGCCCTTTCTAATCAACGGATTGACGGTGTTGTCTTAACGGGATGCAGCGATTGCGGCTGCTTCAACCGGCAGGGTATCCAGTGGACGGAGGCCAGGTTGGACGGGCTTCGCGATCCCTACCTGCGAAAGCGTGTGCCTCGCGATCGGGTTCACGTCTTTTGGGCGGGGCCAGGGGAACTGGGTAGCCTCGGAGAAGAATTGGGGCAGTTTTCATCCCACCTTGCCCGCATCTCCGCCAAGACGGAAAGTACGGTAGGCGGCTCAAAGGATACGGGCCTATGATGGAAGGATTCGATAAAACTTATTTCTTCCTCCTTCCAATTTTGATTTTTGGGCCACTGTTTTTGTGGGTGTTCTACAATTTCGGGCTTAAGGAAATTTTGAAAATTCCGGAGGAAGTACGCCGCCGCAAGCAACAAGAGATGACGGTGGCGGAAAACTTCGAAGCGGAGCGAACCCGCAAACGGGGAAAGGGGCCGTTAGGCGCCGTGCGCGGCGCCAACAAGACCGCCATCGGCCTTTTCGCGCAAGCCGTGGCCTACGCCTTGTTCGCCGCGGTAATCGGCTATCTGGCGTCGGCGCCCTCATACACCTTCGCCGGCCCTCAAACCGCCCGCATTAAACTGAGCCTGAGCCATCCGGGCCAGCGAAAGGAGGAATGTCACCGGCGCACCCTCAAGGAGTTGGCCAAGCTTCCCGCCAATATGCGGGCGCCGCAGGATTGTCCACGGGAACGCTGGCCCGTCTATGTGGAAATGGAACTGGACGGTAAGGTAATCTTCAACCAGGAATCTAAACCTAATGGCTTGTCCAGGGACGGACCATCCATATTTTATGGCACTTTTCAAATTCCATCCGGTTCGCACCAGATTGTCCTACGGTTACGTGATCAGGGCGGAGCCGGGTTCGGCTATCAGTTCCTTCGGCCCATGGTCCTGACCCCGGGTCAGGTCCTCGTCATTACCTTTGATGCCGCCAAGGGTGGCTTTAACATTCAATGAGAAGGTGGATATGACCAGCAGCGACAAACCTCCTGTACCCCGGGCTCCCAGGATTGACTGGAGAAGGGAGTTCGAGACAGGAAATGTTTC
The DNA here is from genome assembly GCA_024278615.1 of Alphaproteobacteria bacterium. Classification (GTDB taxonomy): domain Bacteria; phylum Pseudomonadota; class Alphaproteobacteria; order Rhodospirillales; family 2-02-FULL-58-16; genus JAJRSS01. Next base: position 8,763 of record JAJRSS010000078.1, on the reverse strand, counting down.
CATCGATCATGAACACAAACAATTGGTTCAGTTGTTGAACCAGCTTTTTTTACCATTCAGGAAGAGGGGGGATCTGCCGAGGTGCTGGAGGGCCTGGGCCATGTCTTAGCTAAGATTTCAGCCCATTTCGCCCTTGAAGAAACCATCATGCGCCAGCGGAATTACGATCAGTATGAAGCGCACAAGGCCGACCATGAGCGGCTGTTGGACGAAATTCGCGATATCATGGACGAGTGCGAATCGGGGACCTTTTCCGGCATGGACGAGCAATTGGGAAACCGGTTGGAACACTGGTTCGTTGAACACTTCAAATCCATGGATTCCCGCTTGCACCGCATGTTAGACACTCCTTGACCGATGTTCGGCCTTGACCGATACCCGGCCTTGACTGATGCTCGGAAAAAATATCCGGTTTTATGATTCCTGTGATATTTGTTTACGGAATGTTCTATGGTCTGATTGACCCGGGTCAAAATTATTTGCCCATGAAATATGCGAGATGATAAAGTTGGCGTAACGGGTTAGGGGTGGCAGCCCATGTTGAATGCGGACGACTTGGCGCTTATCCGGCAGTTGCCGCTTTTTGGGCATATGTCTGATGAAACACTGGCTATTCTGCTCGGCGACGCTTTCCCTAAAGAATATCCCAAGGGCTACATGCTGTTTATCCGGGGCGAACCGGCGGACTGCTTTTATGTGGTTCTTGATGGCTGGGTGAAGGTCTACCGGGAAACCCCCGAAGGAAACGAGGCCGTTTTGGGCATTTTCACTCAGGGTGAATGCCTTGCCGAAGCTGCGGCGTTCTTGGGTGAAGGCTATCCCGCCACCGCCCAGGTGGTGGAAAACGCACGCTTGGTGCCAATCCTAAGTGCCCCTTTTTGCGATCAATTTATCGATATGCCGGAAATCGCCATGAACATGTTGGCTTCAATGTCCAGGCGGCTTCATCACCTGACTGCCGAGGTTGAGCAATTGAAAACCTACTCGGCAACCCTTCGGGTTGTGGATTTTCTACTTAAGCTCTGCTCCGTGGATAGCGGCCCGGCGGTAATTTCGTTACCTTATGATAAAACCCTCATCTCCCAGCGCCTGGGAATGCAGCCGGAAAGCCTGTCGCGAATTTTCGCCAAGCTTCGCCGGCAGGGAGTGAATACCGAACAAAACCGGGTCCTGATCGCTGATGTTGACTCGCTTCGTGCTTATTGCGACGGTGAAGGGGCTGATTACCAAAAGGCGGTCAGTTAGCGTCTCCCGCAGCAACACGGGGCCGGGTGAGGATGGGCCAATAGACGAAAGTGATCACGGCGAAAGCGGTCATCCAGATCAGGCCCGAAGCAACCATTGCAGCGGCATTGTATTGAGGAATCAAGGCAGGCGCCCCGATTCGGATCACGGTGGCGAGGGAAATAGCGGCATAGCAGCCGACGATGGAAGGCGGCGCCTTGATGATCCGTCCCGTATGGCCAAGCCCGGCCCGGGTCATGATTCCCACGGTCATACTGCCAATGGCGCCGACGGTCAGGGCGTGTATGGCGGTGACCTCTGTCAGCCATCCTCCCAACAGGGCGGCGGCCTTGTAGGCAAGGCCGATCACCAGCCATGCGTAGCCTAGATGGAGAATCCAAAGGATCGGTTCGCGCAGGGTCTTCAGGCCCCGCCACCCCATGAGGCGAATACCGTTGGCGATGGCCGCAATGGCGGCCAAGCCACCGACTGCCAAATTCCCGGCGCCCAGGATATCGGCCAGCATCATGGCGACCACGGACAGGATGGACACCATTTCCAATGGCAACCACGCCTTGGCCAGCCGGCTATGTCCCCATCGGTTGAGGCTGTTGTTGGTGAAAGCGGGAACCACCCGGCCGCCCAGGATGACGATCAATACCACGGCCGTGTTGATGGCAAGCGTATAGGCCGCCTGAACATCCACCAGGGGCATCCCCAGCCGGTCCAGGTGGATCAACAGGTTGGCAATGAAAAACGAGGCGATGATGGGTGGAAAAATAAGATTTCGTTTAGACCACCCCGTGGAGAGGGCGCGGAGGATCAGTACCATCAGGGCCGGGATAAACAGCAGATCAACGACGGCGACCACGACAGGCGGCAGAACTGCTGCTGACCACATGACAATGCGTCCGGCAATCCAAAGCCCGGCCAGGGCGCCCAGCAATGGGCCTTGTACCGGTTGGGTCTTGGTCCAGCTGGGAACGGCGGTCAGCATGAACCCGGCGATCATCCCGATCACATAACCGAATAGCATTTCGTGAGCGTGCCACTGGGAAAACGGGAATCCTACTTCCAGTGGGAACACCCCGGTTTCCGAAATATTGAACCCGATCCACAGTAACCACAGGGCCATGGGTAGCCACCCATAGATAATGGCCAAAAGAAAGAAAGGCCTAAACCCGTAGGAGAGAATAGCCGGCGTCCGTTGATCTTCAGGCATTTATTGGTCTACCTTTCAATTGGATCAGTTTTCCGGTTGGTTCAAGATTTTAGGCTTACATGCCGCCAATTCGTTGCGGGGCCGTTTCGGCGTCCCTAAGGGGCATCATGAAGGTAGCCATCGAAAGGGCGTCGGCTTGGGTTACCCTGCCGTTTTTCATCAAGACCTACCCGAAGTCTGGAAATCTCTACGTGGATATGCCGCCCAACCCGGAAGCCGAGGTCACCGCCGTCGTCGCTGTCTTCAAGAAAATCGACCTGTTCGACCGGGGCGGCATCTACCAAGATCGGCGCAGGCCTGAAGAAAAGACGAGCGGGATGGACGATCATCCCGGTGGTTTCCTTATGGGGAACCGTGATCCTGTTTCGGGACACCTGCTTAGGGCGTGACCTCGACAAACCCGCGCATGTCTTCATCCTTCCAGTGCGGCCCGCATAGGTAAGGGAAGGCACCGGGCGACGTGAAGGTGAATTCAAATTTTTCCTCGGGAAAAAACCGCTCGGATTCGGCAACGCCGGATTCTTCCAGCCAGACGCTGTGGCTGGTGCGTTTGTCCACATTGACCCAGCGCACAGTGGTACCGACTTTCACCTTCAGGTTTGGCGGGCAGAAGTTGTACCTGTAGAGCTTGACGATCACGACGCCAGCGTCCTTGGCGTCCGGAAAGATCTCTTTGTAGCGGGCGTCGGCCTTGGCGCAGGCCCTTTTTCTTTCCTCGGTCACCTCGATCTTGGCCGAAGCGGCCAGAGCCGCGCCGGCGGCAAGAATATACACTCCCGCCATCAAGGCTGCCGCGATGGTTCTTAGCCTCATTTGGCGCTCCCTAGCTTTCGTTCGAAACAATACCACTTATCTCGGCAGGGTCATGGCATAGGCCAGGATATCCACCGAAACATCAATGGGAAACGCCCTCAGCGCGGGCATTTTTTCGTCCGGTTGCCCGTTTAAGGTCTTGTGGAGTGTCTCCCAGGGGTTGCCCTGCGCAATCTTGCCCAGGGCCGGCATGTCGTCGATCTTCTTGCCATCCTTGCCGTGGCAATTGGCGCAGACAGTGTTGTAAAAGGCCATACCGCGACTGCTATCTCCCTTTACCTTCTTGGTTGCGAGGTAGATGTACTTGTCCATGTCGACTTGGCCTTTGCTGACAAATAGCGCCAAGGCATCGAACTCGTCGGGTGAGAAATACTTTTCCGAAAACGCGTGAGTTTCGTCCTTGAGGATCGAAACCACCTTGGCCGGGTCCATGCCGACGGCACCGCGGATGCCTTTGATACCGGAGAAATGGCTCCCTTTTCCGTAGGCCCCATCCTTCCCCTTGTAATCCCAGCCGTGGCACTCCTTGCAACGCCAAGTGGCCTTGCCCGATTTCTTGCCTTTCTTGCCGTAGGACTTGTGGGTGCCCTTGGGCAGTTTGCCCGAGGTGATCTTGTACCATTTGTCGTACAGTTGGCCGCCGAAGACGAGTTTGGACTGAACCTCCTGGGCTGAAACCGCCGAGGGTGCCAATGACATTCCAGTCATGGCAAAGGCCGCAGCCAATAGGCAGCCGAAGCTTCGCACCAGAATTTTTTGAAGACATTTTGTCATGGAAGTCTCCTTTCGTCACCTTGCCTGGGGGCAGGGATGATACCTTTGTTTCGTTCCACCCGTATCCCTAAGGAAATGGAGGCGGCCATGGTGGCCGCCTCCGTGTTTCCTAGGTTGCGCGTTCAGGTTACGTGGTTAACACGATTGTAGACGTTAAACTTGCCTGTCGGCGTTTCCAGACCCTTGATACGCTTTATTTCCTTCAAGGTCTTCGAATCGTAGATGACGATCTCACCGTTTTTCCAGTCCTTTTTACCCTGCGTGGCCCAGACCGAGAACCATACCTCTGTACCGTCCTTGTTGAACTCCGCATGGAGGCCCTTGGCGCCCGGATGCTCTGTAATGCGCAGGGTTTTGACGACCTTTCCGGTCTTCTTGTCGACCACCTTGATGCTCTGATGCACGTCCTCCTCAGGGAACAAGGCTTGGTCGATGAAAACGTAAGGCGAGTTCGGATGAGTGCGGATGAACAGTCCTCCACCATCGAGCGGCGTATCGTAGCATTTCTTCCAGGCCTGATCCGGATGGCCCTTGGGGTCGTTGCCCCAAGTGGTGAGCTTACCCTCGGCGATGTGCATGGTGGCTCCCACTGGACCGCACTTCGGATCGACCCAGTTGGCGCCCGGCCCCGGATGCGGCTTCTTTCCGGTCTTGAGCGAACCGACGGACTTGCGGGTGACGGTGTCTACGAACTCCATGCGGTTGGATGCGTTGGCCGCGATTTGGAAATACCTGAGAGTCGGATCGAAGAAGCCGTCGTGCAGGAACTTGTTGGTATCGATTTGCTCGATACGCAGGTTGTCGATATCGCTGTAGTCGACCTGCCACATCTGGCCCAGTTCCTTTACCGCGACCAAGAAGCTCGGCGCTTTCGGAGTGTCGTAGACGGCGGCGACGCGGGCTTCGTTGACGAATTCGCCATCGACGTTGACGCCACGGGTGGAAACGACCTTCAGCGGCTCCATGGTAAGGGCGTCGAGGATAACGAAATGCGGCGGCCAGTATCCACCGCCGATGACGTACTTGTCCTTCCATTTGCCGAAACGAGAGACGGCGACGTCACGGGCGTCGTAGGCGACTTGGGTTTCGGCGACCACCTGCGGTGGGTCCATCCACAGGTCGATCTTGGTCATCCGCCCGTCACGGCCCTGGGTGTACCAGAACCGACCATCCGACGATTCCTTCATCACGTGCACGGCGTAGCCGGTGTCGACCTTGGTCACCACTTCCTTGGTATCGCCATCAATGATGCCGACCTTGCCGGCGTCGCGCAGGATCACCAGGAAGAAGTTCTGCCAATTGCGGTTGTGCATTGGCTTCTTCGGATAGTCTGATGGCTTGACGAATACCTTGTGGGTTTTCTTCATTTCCGCAAGGCTCATTTCGGGTGGTTCCGGCACCGGCATCTGGATGAAGGTGGCCAGCTTCTTGATTTCGTCCTCGGTCAGAATGGTGTCGAAGTTATTCATGCCGCCCTCGGTGCCGAGGGCGATGATCCTTTCGAGCTTCTTCTGACCCAACGCAAGAGTCCCTTTACTCTTTTTGGCCTTATTCGCTTCTGGTTCAAGGCTCTTGCCGGTGGCCCCCTTTCTGAGAACGCCGTGGCAACCAGCGCAGCGTTGGAAGAAAAGTGTCTTGGCTTCGTTGAAGTCCGTCTCGGACAGGGTCGGCTCCGCCGCGGACGCCGTGCCGGGGACAGCGAAGAACGCAAGGCCAGCCGCCATCCAAAGGGAAGAGGTTGCTCGTACGAACCTATTCATCTCAATTCTCCATTTACCTACCTATTTGGGACTAACCTGATAACAAGCCAGATTTCCTTGCAGATTTTGGCTTTCTACCATCACCGCCGGTCTCATACCTTGACTTCGGTTATCTTGACCTAGGTTAAGCACCCTTTCCGAACCGTGTGGTACTCAGTAACCGGACAAAAAAAACATTGACCGCCTTTTCAGGCGAGTATCTCGCGGAGAAAGGGTATGCAAGAAAATCCGGTTGTTTATCTGGTCGGTGCCGGCCCCGGTGATCCTGAGTTGCTGACCGCCAAGGCCCTGCGGCTTATCAACGAGGCGGACGTTATCGTCTACGACCGTCTGGTTTCGCCCCGGATCATGGACCTGGCGCCGTCGGGAACGCCAAAAATCAATGTGGGCAAGCAACCCAAGCTCCACCCCGTCCCCCAGGAGGAAATCAACCAGCTTCTGGTCAGCTTGGCCCATGATGGCCGACGGGTGGTGCGCCTGAAAGGGGGAGATCCCTTTCTCTTTGGCCGTGGCAGCGAGGAAGCGGCCTATCTTCGCCAGCACAATGTGGCGTTCGAAGTGGTGCCCGGCGTCACGTCGGCATCGGCATGCGCCGCCGCCGTTGGCATACCCCTGACCCATCGAGGACTTTCCAATGGAGTGCGCTACGTCACCGGGCACTGTTGCGATACCAGCGACCTGGACCTGGACTGGCGGGGACTGGCCGACCCGGCGACCACCCTCGTCCTATACATGGGCAAGGCCAACATCCCGCAGATTTCCATCAAGCTGATTGCCAACGGTCTTTCCGAAACCACACCCGTGGCCGCCATCTGCAACGGCACGCGGCCGGAACAGCGCCACATTGTTTCCACCTTGGGAGAAATTTCCGGCGCCACCAGCACCGCCGATTTCAAGGGGCCCGTGTTGTTCATCGTCGGACGGGTGGTGGAACTGGCCGACATCCTTGGCGTGGCCGCGCCTGAGATAAGGCCTGCCTCTCCCCTGAAGGAGCGGCGCCGTGCTTAGGCAGGGCCTGCTGGCGGCAGGGCTTTTTCTTGCCGCCACCGCGCTGGCCGTCCCCGCCTTGGCCGGACCTCCCCCGGCCCAACGCCAAACGGATTTACTTTACCTGCTGAAACAGGATTGCGGCTCCTGCCACGGCCTGACCATGAAGGGCGGGCTGGGGCCGCCGCTGTTACCGGAAAACCTGGAGGGCAGGGATGACGAGACCCTTACTCAAATCATTTTGGACGGCCTTTCCGGAACGCCCATGCCACCCTGGCGTCCGCTCCTGAGACCCCGGGAAGCAGCGTGGATGGTTGAACAACTGAGGGAAGGGCTGGGCCCATGAAAGCCTTGATGACTCCGGTCCAGACTCCATCCATGGCGCCCCTTAACCGGTTTTTGCTGCTGGTTACAGTGGTGTTGTTGGCTGCGGTCATTACCCGTATTGCCGGCGCGGAGCAACCAGCGGCGAGGGGTACCGGCGATTTGGGCGTCATCATCGAACGTACCACCGGCACCATTAAAATCATCGAGACTTCGAATCGAACAGCCATTGCCAACATCGCCGGGTTCGGCGATCTCAGCCATGCTTCCGTCGTCTTCTCCCGCGATCAGCGTTACGCCTTTATCTTTGGGCGGGACGGCGGCCTCAGCAAGGTCGACCTGCTAACCGGCAAGCTGGTCAATCGGGTCATGCAGGCGGGCAACAGCATCGGCGGCGCTATTTCCCAGGACGGCACGCTCATCGCCGTTTCCAACTACAAGCCCGGCGGTGTCCGCGTTTTCGACAGCAAGACCCTGGAGCCGGTAGCCGACATTCCGGCCATTGCCGCCGATGGCGACCGTTCCAAGGTAGTGGGCCTGGTGGACGCCCCCGGTCAGCTTTTCGTCTTCAGCCTTTATGATGCTGGTGAAATCTGGATTGCCGATTTCAAGGACCGGGACAATCCGCACATAACCAAGTTTACCGGCATTGGCGAATTGCCTTACGATGCCCTGGTCACCGGCGACGGGCGCTATTACATCGCCGGACTGTTCGGTGAGGATGGACTGGCCAAGCTGGATCTTTGGCATCCGGAAAAAGGCGTCGCCCGCATCCTTGACGGTTATGGCCGGGGTGAACAGAAACTGCCGGTCTATAAAATGCCGCACTTGGAAGGATGGGCCCGGGCCGGGGATTACATTTTCCTGCCCGCCGTGGGCCGCCATGAGGTGCTGGTGCTGGATCCGCGCACCTGGACCGAAGTGGGGCGCGTCCCCGTTCACGGCCAGCCGGTGTTCGCCGTCGGTCGTCCCGATGGCCGTCAGGTATGGGTCAACTTCGCTCACCCATTGAACGATACCGTACAGGTTATCGATACGGATTCCCTCAAGATCATCCACGAATTCAAACCGGGCAAGGCGGTGCTGCACCTGGAATTCACTCCCCGGGGGGAACAGGTGTGGATTTCCGTGCGCGACGCCAACCGGGTGGATATTTACGATACCCGCACTTTCGAGCGCCTGGACAGTCTGGACGCCAAGACGCCCAGCGGTATTTTCCTCACCGCCCGCGCCCACCGGATCGGACTTTGACCATGAACCTGACCTCGGTGGACCAACGCCTTCTCAATGATTTCCAACGGGATTTTCCCCTGGAACCCAGGCCCTATGCCCGCATGGCCGCGAAACTGGGGGTCGGGGAAGGTGAAGTGCTGGAACGCTTGGCCGATCTTCGCTGTTGCGGCGCTGTCAGCCGGGTGGGCGCCGTGGTCCAGCCCGGGACCGTGGGCGCCAGTACCCTTGCCGCCATGCAGGTGCCGCAAGACCGCCTGGAAGAGGTCGCGGATGCCATCAGCGCCTACCCCGAGGTCAATCACAACTATGAGCGGGATCACGCCATCAACCTGTGGTTCGTTACCGCCGCTCCCGATGAAGCCCGCCTGGAGGAAGTCCTGGCGTCCATTGAAAAGGAAACGGGAATCCCGGTCATGGACCTGCGCC
>JAJRSS010000077.1 GCA_024278615.1 Alphaproteobacteria bacterium | reverse complement strand
TTTCCCCAAAATAATGGCTTTCTGGCTGTCCCTTTCGATATAAATGACCTGGTTGATCTTAACGCTGCCGTCCTCCTTGTTCTCCCAGGATTCCGTTTCCACCGTGGCCGCGTAGGGCAGTTCCTTGCTCAGTTGAAGATATAGCTGCTCGCGGGTGATCTCGGCCGCCAGCATGCGTTCGGGCATGTCGGATATCTGGTCTTCCGGGAACAGCCATGGCCCTTGGGGCACCACCTGGGTCAGGTGATCCATGATCGCCTCCGTGCCGTCACCGGTCTTGGCGGAGATCATGAATACGTCGGTAAACAGATTCATGGCATCCAGTTCCGCGGCCAGGGCCAGCAGGGCGGGCTTCCTGGCCACGTCCACCTTGTTGAGGGCCAGGATCAGGTTGTTTCTGCCCTGTTTCCTGAAACCATCAATGATTATTTGGGTATCCTTATCGATGCCCCGGGTCACATCTACTAGTAGAAGAATGCGATCAGCGTCCGTGGCCCCGCCCCAGGCCGCCGCCACCATGGCCCGGTCCAGCCGACGGCGGGGGCGGAAAATGCCGGGGGTATCGATGAAGATCACCTGGGCATCGCCTTCCATGCGGATGCCCAATACCCGGGTGCGGGTGGTCTGCACCTTGGGCGAAACGATGGAAACCTTGGTCCCCACCAGGTGATTGACCAGGGTGGACTTGCCCACGTTGGGCGCCCCGACCACGGCGATGAAGCCGGCGCGGGTACCTCCGCTTGCGGCGGTCACGGCTCACCCCTTGGCGGCGTTTCGTCCATATCTTCAAGCAAGGCGGCGGCGGCTTTCTGTTCGGCGGCCCGTTTGGAAGGCCCGGTGGCCGATGCCGGATGCTGTCCCGGAAGGGAAACCTGGACCGTGAACAGCGGCGCGTGGGGCGGCCCCTGCCGTCCCGTTTCCCGGTATTCGGGCAGGGGCAGGCCCCGGCCCTGGGCCCATTCCTGCAGGCGGGTCTTCGAGTCCTTGGGCGGCACCGCGTCTTCCGTCATCAGTTCATTCCAGTGCCGGCGGATGAACCTGTCCGCCGTTTCCAGGCCGCCGTCCAGGTAAAGGGCGGCAAGCACCGCTTCCAGGACATCGGCCAGGATACCGGGATTCTGTTTTCCTCCGGTTTCTTCCTCTCCCCTGGAAAGAATGACATGCTCGCCCAGCCCAATATCCGCCGCCACCCGGGCCAGGCCCTCGCGCCGCACAAGATTGGTAAAGCGGGGCGCCAGGTCGCCTTCGGGTTCATCGGGGAAAGTTTCGAACAGCAGCCTGGCGATGACCAGTCCCAGCACCCGGTCACCAAGGAATTCCAGCCGCTCATAGGTAGCCGCCCGTTCCCCGGGAGTCTGGGCGACGCTGGGGTGGGTCAAAGCCTGGGTCAGCAGTTCAGGCCGGCGGAACCGGTGTCCCAGGTCCTGCTCAAGCCCTATACCGTCCATGACGCCTTATTCGATGGTCTGGAAAATCCGCTCACTGCGGACGGTGCTGAACCATTTCCAGAATTTCCAGGCCTCGCCGTTGATGGAAAAGAACATGAAATCCGCCCTTCCGACCAGGTTTTCCCTGGGAATGAAACCGACGCCGTTCAGATAGCGGCTGTCCCTGGAATTGTCCCGGTTGTCTCCCATGCCGAAGAAATGCCCAGGGGGTACCGTATAAACATCGGTATTATCCATGGGCGCGGTGTCGGTCTCTTCCAGAATATAGTGGCTGCGCCCGTTGGGCAGGGTTTCCTTGTAGCGGTTTATCCGGCGCTTGTAGCCGTTGAAATCGTCATCGATGAAATCGGCCACCTTCTCCCGTTTCACCGGCTTGCCGTTGATGTGAAGGATGCCCCCCTTAACTTGAATTTTATCACCCGGCAGGCCGACGATGCGTTTGATGTAATCGGTCTTGTTGTCGGAGGGCAGCTTGAACACCACAACATCCCCGCGTTCCGGCATATCGAAGAATACCCGTTCGGGCAGGAGCGGCAGGCTGAAGGGCAGTGAATAACGGCTGTAACCATAGGAGAATTTGGAGACAAACAGGTAGTCGCCCACTAACAGGGTGGGAACCATGGACTTGGAGGGGATGTTGAAGGGCTCGTAGGCCACGGTACGCACAACCAGGGCGATGATCACCGCCCAGAAAACGGTCCAAATCGTCTCACCAATCGCGCCAGTTCCTTTTCGTGCCATCGAATACCGTATACCAAGTTGATAATTATGGATTTTTTATTTGGAGGGGGGTGAGGAGAAGTAGAAGCGGGCCGATCAAGCCAGTCTCGATGGCCGAAGTCAAGCCGCAACCTCCCCGCCAGGTTAAGGAAACCATCGCCAGAGCCATTGCCATGCCTGTTTCGGCGGCTACTCCGTGGTTATGGCGGAGATAACCACCATCGCATGGGCCATGGGGAACTCGTCGGTCAGGGAAAGGTCGATCCTGGCCTCCAATCCCGCGGGCGTCAGTTCCTCCAGAATCAGTGAAGCGCCGCCGGTGAGCACCATGTAGGGCTTGCCCGAAGGATGGTTGCCTACCTTCAGGTCGCGCCAGAACACGCCGTTGCGGATGCCGGTTCCCAGGGCTTTGGCGCAGGCTTCCTTGGCGGCAAAGCGAAGGGCGTAGGCCGCCGCCGGGCTCCGCTGGCGCAAGGATTTTTCGCGCTCTTCCTCGGTGAACACCCGTTGCACGAACCGCTCGCCAAAACGCCCCAGGGTGCGCTTGATGCGCCGGATGTCGCATAGGTCCGTTCCAACGCCCAGAATCAATCCGCCGATCCTTTCCCGGCACCGGACATGTTATCCCCCGGTACGCCGGTCTTAATGCCAGCCCGGGCTTCGTCCATAAGGGCACGCATGCAAGCGATGCTTTTTTCCAGGCTGACGAAGATGGCTTCGCCGACCAGGAAATGGCCGATGTTCAATTCCGCGATATTGGGGATGGCGGCGATGGGCTTCACGGTATCATAGGTCAGGCCGTGGCCGGCGTGGCATTACAGGCCCGTCTTCTCGGCGTGGGCCGCCGCCTTGACGATGCGCTCCAGGTGTTGGGCCTGCTCCTCTCCCGTGGCGTCGCAATAAGCGCCGGTATGCAATTCGACCACCGGGGCGCCTAAATCCGCCGCCGCGTCCAGTTGCAGGGTATCGGACTCGATGAAGAAAGACACCCTGATCCCCGCCGCCGTCAGCTTGCGCACGTAAAAGGATAAGTGATTATGGCCGCCGGCCACGTCGATGCCGCCTTCCGTCGTTCGCTCCTCCCTTTTTTCGGGTACGATACAGGCGGCATGGGGCTTGTGGCGCAACGCGATTTCCAGCATTTACTCCGTCGGCGCCATCTCGAAATTCAGGGGTACCGAGAGTTCCCTCATCAAGGTGGTAATGTCGTCGTCGGAAATATGGCGCCGGTCTTCCCGCAAATGGGCGGTGATGCCGTCCGCCCCCGCCTTGACCGCCAGCAGGGCGGCGCGCACCGGATCCGGATGTCCGCCACCGCGGGCGTTGCGGATGGTGGCCACATGGTCGATGTTAATGCCCAGGCGTAGTTTTTGATGCAGAAAACCGCTCATAACTCTTTCCTCAACTTGTTTCTCCGCCGCTCGAGCCTCCGGGCTTGGTATTTCTCAACCGCCCACTTGAGGGGAAGATAGGTGGCGATCCAGACCAGAAAAAAGGTGGGGATACTGCCGATCAGCATGAGCCGCCATACGGGCCAGACGGTTTCCCCAAGATAAACCAAGTCAAGACGCAGGGAAGCTTGAACAATAGCGCCAAACAGGGCAAAAAAATCAAGATGTTCCGCGCTGCTCCCATCCCCGATCATGCTGGAGCCCAGCTCATAGATCCATATCCAGATAAAGGGGAAGGTCCAGGGGTTGCCGACCACCGTGCCGATGGCCGAAGCCACGATATTGGCGCGCATGATAAAAGCCAATAGCGCTGCCAACACCAGGTGCAAGCCGATAAAGGGGGTAAAGGAAATGGCGGCGCCACAGGCGAAACCGGCGGCGATGGAATAAGGCGGCCCGGGAATGCGGGCCACCCGGTGAAACAGGTATTTGGCCGCCCGCCGCCAGCCGGTCCTGGGCCAGAAGAAATAGCCGACTTGTTGGTGCACGGGGGGCTTTTTATGTCGCCTGAACATGGATGGGATTATCGATCAATCATATTAACTGGCGGCAAACAAATAGCCCTCTTGGGGTTGGGGGGAAAGGGAAATTCCGCCGGTTTCCCGCCCTGCCCAGACCAATTCCTGATCCTTGGTCCGATACCGGAGGTCCATGATATTGACTCGTTAATAGCATCCTTCGACACGCCGCTTCGCTGCTACTCAGGATAATGAATTTCTGTTATCGAACACCTGCCCATCATGCCGGGGAAGGCCGGTCAAAACCTATTTCAGGACCCGTCTCGAAACATGGCCACGGGTCCATATCACGGGCCGCTGGTATTGTTACTCCTTGCCATCACCCCCGGGCCCGTTCCACCGAGTTGATGACCGATGTCGCCCTCAGGGCGGCGATGATGTTGCTCAGGTGTTTCAGGTCGCGAACTTCGATATCGATTTCCATATCGAAGAAATCTACGGACCGGCTGGGGATTTTGAGGTTCGATATGTTGCCGTCGTTTTTGGCGATGACCATGGACAAGGTCCCCAGGGCACCGGGCTCGTTAAGCACGGTCAGGTAAACGCGGGCCACATGAACGTCGGTTGAATCGTTTTCCACCTCCCAGGATACGTCCAGCCAGCGTTCCGGTGTGTCGGCGAAGGTGGTCAGGGACTCACAATCGATGGTGTGGATGGTCACCCCCTTGCCGGTGGAGATAATGCCGACGATGCGGTCCCCCGGCAGCGGGTGGCAGCAGCCGGCGAAATGCATGGCCATGCCCGGGATAAGACCCTTGATGGGAATGGCCTCGCTCTTTCTCTTGCCTTTGTCCTGCCGACCGCGGGCGCGGGTGATGGGAACAACCTTGGCGTCTTTCTGTTTTTCCTTGATCCCCGGATAGACGGCTTCCACCACCTCCCGGCCGGTGCGGTTGCCCAAACCCACTTCCGCCGCCAGGTCATCCACCGTATTCAGCTTGAATTTCTCCAACACTCCGGCCAGGGCCTTGTTCGAAAGCTCGTAGCCCTCCTCCTTGAAGGCCCGCTTGAGGATGGAGCGGCCAAGCTGGGCATATTGCGCCCGTTCCTCCAAACGAATGTAGCGGCGAATTCGGGATCGCGCCTTACCGGTAACCACGAACCGCTCCCAGGTGGGGGACGGGGTCTGGGCCCTGGAGGTCAGGATGTCCACCTGATCACCGTTCCGAAGTTCCGAGCGCAAGGGCATGATGCGCCCATTGATCTTGGCGCCGACGCATCTGTCGCCCACCTCTGAATGGACGGCATAAGCGAAATCCACCGGAGTAGCCCCCCGGGGAAGGTTGATCAGGTCGCCCTTGGGGGTGAAGCAGAACACCTGATCCTGGAACATCTCCAGCTTGGTGTGTTCGAGGAATTCCTCCGGCCCGGCGGCGTGTTCCAGGATGTCCAGCAATTCCCTGAGCCAGCGGTACTGCCGGCCGTCGGTCTGGCTGGTGGCGCCCTGCTTGTACTGCCAGTGGGCGGCGACCCCCTGTTCGGCCACTTCGTGCATTTCTTCGGTGCGAATCTGGATTTCGATCCGCTGCAATTCCGGCCCGAAAACGCCGGTGTGCAGGGATTGATAGCCATTGGGCTTGGCGATGCTGAGATAGTCCTTGAAGCGCCCGGGAACCACCGCATAGGCGCTGTGAACGACGCCCAGGGCCTGATAGCAATCCTCCACCGTGGACACCACCACCCGGAAGGCCATGATGTCCGAAAGCTGTTCGAACCCCACATCCCGGTGTTGCATCTTGCGCCATATGGAATAGGCGGTTTTTTCGCGGCCGGTGACGGAAGCCTTGATCCCCGCCTGCTTGAGGGTTTTGGAAAGCTGTTTGATGATTTTGGAAGCCAGGTCGCCACCCTCGTTGCGCAGGAAGTCCAGCCGCGCCAGAATGGAATTGCGGGCGTCCGGATTGATTTCCGCAAATGCCAGGTCCTGAAGTTCGTTTTTCATTTCCTGCATGCCGATGCGTTCGGCCAGGGGGGAATAGATGTCCATGGTTTCCATGGCCACCCGACGCCGGGTGGCGTCGCTCTTGATATAGTGAAGGGTGCGCATGTTGTGCAGGCGGTCGGCCAGCTTGACCAACAGCACCCGGATGTCTTCCGACATGGCCAGCAGCAGCTTGCGGAAGTTTTCCGCTTGCTTGGCATGATCCGACTGCAACTCGATGCGGGTCAGCTTGGTGACGCCGTCGACGAGGCGGGCGACTTCATCACCGAAATGACGCTTGATCTCTTCCAGGGAGGCGTCGGTGTCTTCCACCGTATCGTGCAGAAGCGCGGTGATGACCGAAGCCGTATCCAGCTTGTAGCCGGTCAGGATACCGGCCACTTCCAGGGGATGGGAGAAATAGGGATCGCCGGAAGCCCGTTTTTGCGACCCATGGGCCTTCATGGCGTAGACATAGGCGCGGTTCAGCCCATCCTCGTCCGCCGCCGGATCGTAGGCCTTGATACGTTCGACAAGTTCGAATTGACGGATCATGGCGCCAGGACTCCAATAGCCCGGCGCCCAGGTTGATGGCTGCGCCGTGCCGCCATCAAGTCTCCCCGGACGCTACCTCTTTCGGGTCCACGTCCGCATACACGACTTGGGCGCTGTTTTCGGGTGCCGCGGCGCTGGCGTCGGCGGCGCCTGTTTCTTCTCCGATGGTCAGCACGGTTGTTTCCGCCACAGGCACGGACTCCGGCTCGCCACCCATTTCCTGTTGAAGGGAGAGCATGTCCATTTCGTCTTCTTCAGGTTCGTCCATTTCGACGAATTTCTGCAAGCCCTTGATCAGGGCGCCCTCCAATTCGTCAAGGTCAACCTTTTCCTCGGCGATTTCGCGAAGCGCGATGACCGGATTTTTGTCGTCGTCCCGTTCGATGGTCAGGGGAACCCCGGCGGCGATATTCCGGGCCCTTTGGGCAGCCAGCATAACCAGGTTAAACCGGTTTGGAATCTTAACGACGCAATCTTCTACCGTTACTCGGGCCATAGACGGGTCTCCACAGGCTGAGAGAAATTAAGGGGGATACGGCCACTATATATTTTGCAGGGCAGCATAAGGCAAGCCAATTTGAGGTCCAGGCGGGAGTAAAATACCCGTTTTCTCTTCAATTCAGCCTAAATTCGGCGTCCAGGGGTCAATCCAGGGACTCGGCGATCTGATCCGCCGGCAGGCGGGCCTCCAGCCAGGCCGCCGTCCGCCCGCTCACCGGATGGACCCAATCGGGCCAGATTTCCGTCAGGGGCTTGATTACAAAGGCGCGCTCCTGCATGCGCGGATGTGGAATGCTGACCGGATCGCCCGCATCGCTCACCCTGTCGCCCATGGCCAGCAAATCCAGGTCGAGGACCCGCGCCTCCCCCCGCACTTCCCGGGTGCGGCCGAACGCCGCCTCAATCCGGTGGAAAATTTCCAGTACGCCGGTTGGGTTCAATGCGGTTTCCGCCATGATTACGCCATTGACGAACCAGGGCTGGTCCGAAGGCGGCACCGGGGCGCTGCGGTACCAACGCGAACGCCGGAGGATCGTAAAACCCTCGCCAGCCAGCGCCTCGACAGCCGCTTCGCAGGTGGATTTAGGTGATCCGTGATGGTAAGCTGGCAAGTTAGCGCCAATGCCAATAAGAATTACAACTTCGGACATGAAATTTTTCCTTGCAGGATACCCTCTTCGAGCCCACCTGTTGTTTAGAGATTCAGTTTAGTGGTGGTTTCAATATAAATCCCCGGCTTCAGAAGCTTACTTGAACTTTCCCGGCGTTTCTTACACTACCGATTTGAAAAAAAAAGGATATTTGTTATGGGATTCAAAACCAACGAACGCATCGGTCTTTTTATCGATGGTTCCAACCTGTATGCCGCCGCCCGTTCCCTCAATTTTGATATCGATTACAAAAGCCTGCTTGAGTATTTTTCCAAGGATGGCTTCCTGGTCCGGGCATTCTATTACACCGCCCTGATGGAGGATCAGGAATATTCACCCTTGAGGCCCTTGGTCGATTGGCTGGATTACAACGGCTACACCATGGTCACCAAACCGACCAAGGAATTCACCGATTCTACTGGCCGGCGGAAGATCAAGGGCAACATGGACATCGAATTGGCTGTCGATTTGATCGAGATGGCCCCTCACCTGGACCATGTTGTCATCTTTTCCGGCGACGGCGACTTCCGTCGCCTGGTGGAATCGGTCCAGCGCAAGGGCGTCCGGGTATCGGTGGTCAGCACCGTCGTCTCCCAGCCGCCGATGATCGCCGATGAACTGAGGCGCCAGGCCGATCACTTCATCGAACTTCAGGATCTGCGGGAATTCATAGGCCGTGAACCCAATAGCCGCCAACCCAGCCCCCGTGTTGACGATGATCTTCCGACTCCAACCCCGGCGGACCCATACCTGGAAACCGCCTGAGCCTGCGGCTTGCCCCCGGCTTTGACACCGGCTGGTCATGGAAAAGGCTTTCCCGCCAAGGGTGAGCCCGATGCCGATTGCGCCCTCTGCCCCAGGCTGGTCCGCTTTCGCCAGCAAAACCGGTCCCTCTATCCCGATTGGCACAACCGGCCCGTGCCCTCCTTCGGCGGTGAAGATGCCTGCCTTTTGATCGTCGGCCTGGCGCCCGGACTGCGCGGGGCCAATCGCACGGGCCGGCCGTTTACCGGCGATTTCGCCGGCGACCTGCTGTACAGCACGCTGGACCGGTTCGGATTTTCCGGAGGCTCCTTCGACGCCAGACCCGATGACGGGCTAAGGCTGGTTGATTGCCGGATTGCCAATGCGGTCAGGTGCCTGCCGCCGGAAAACAAGCCCATTGGGGCGGAGGTGAATGCCTGCCGCCCATTCCTTGAGGATGAAATCAGCCGCCTGAAGGGGTTGCGGGTCGTCCTTGCCTTGGGGGTCGTCGCCCATGGCACGGTGGTCCGGGCGTTGGGCCGGAAGAAAAAGGATTTTCCCTTCCGCCACGGCGCGCTTTACCGGGTGAGCGACCAACAAGGACGTCCGCTGGTCCTGGCAAACAGCTACCATTGTTCCCGTTACAACACCAATACGGGCCGGCTGACCCCGGCCATGTTCGAAGCCGTATTTACGGGCATCCGTTCAACCCTCGTTCAACCCTCGTCCAACCCTGGCCGGAAGAAGCTGTCCAAAAGAAAGGGTCAGCTGTCCAATTAACCCCCAATCACCCGGAAGGAACTATTTGGACACCACCGTACCATTTGGACAGCCCCTAAATCTTTTTCAGGATCGGGCGGCTGTTAAAGATGGACGATCCTGGCGGCGAAGGAGGGGCGCCAGGAAATGACCAGGAAATGCAAAGGTCAAAAAAAGGAGGAAAGGTAACCGAATGATCGATCTATACACTTGGCCGACGCCCAACGGCTTTAAGGTTTCCATCATGCTTGAGGAAACCGGCCTTCCTTACACGGTATTCCCGGTGGACATCACCAAGGGCGACCAGTTCGACCCGGAGTTCCTGAAGATCAGCCCCAACAACAAGATGCCGGCCATCGTCGACCAGGACGGGCCTCGAAATGGCGGTGAAAGCACCGGATATGCGATATTTGAATCCGGCGCCATACTCATGTACCTGGCGGAGAAGACGGGCCGTTTCATGCCCGGGGACGTGGCCGGCCGCTATGGGGTTATCCAATGGCTTATGTTCCAGGTCGGCGGCATCGGCCCCATGTTGGGACAGGCCCATCACTTTCGAAACTACGCGCCGGAAACCATTCCCTATGCCATCGACCGATACACCCGCGAAACCGGACGGCTGTACGCGGTGATGGATCGAAGGCTGGCCCAGGGCGCCTATCTGGCCGGCGGGTATTCCATCGCCGACATGGCGTGCTTTCCATGGCTGCGGTCCTACGAACGCCAGGGACAGAAGCTGGAGGACTTCCCCAACCTCAAGCGTTGGTTTAAAGACATAGAGGCCCGTCCGGCGGTCCAAAGGGGCCTTGGCGTTCTGGCCGATCGCCGCACCGACCTCTCCAAGATGGGCGCCGCTACGCGTTCCGTATTGCATGGTGACCTGCAATATCAAAGGCGCTAGGCTGCCCTCGTCCCCGGACAGCTCCGGGGCGGCGGAAAATTATCAAAATCCTATTGGACAGTATAACGGATCCTGAAATTATTTTTTTGACCGGGCCGATGGGTTAACCAAGAAAACCCTGGTTTCCTGCGGTTGGTAGATAAAATTTTAGTCAAATCGTAAGCTGTCTAATTAGATGTGTTGACGGATCACAGCATAGATATTTAGTATCTCTTTTTTGCCAACATCCAGCGATTGAGGGGGAGCTCGAAGCGCCGATGGCGGACACCAAAGAACCCTTGCTGACCAGCAAGCAACTGCTTGAAAAAAGCGGCCTTTCCAGAGCGACACTGAATAATTACGTTGCCCAAGGATTACTTCCCAAGCCGGAAGTCAAGAAACCGGAAGAAAGCGATGACCGGGCCACGCGGCTGGGCTATTTTCCCCAGTCCGCTCTCGACACCATTAATCTGATCAGCAGCCTGAAGCGCCTGGGCATCAGCATGTCCCACATCGTCGCCATGCTTGGCGACCAGACGGAGGACAGCCCAACCGACGGCCTGGAGCAGCTTGAGACCGAAACCGCGGTCAGGACCGTGCCCAAAAAAGACAAGGTCCTTGTTGAAGAAGACTCGGTTAAAGAAGACCCGGAAGCGGAAAAAAGTAAAAAAACCCTAAAAAACGCCGCCAGCTTGATTCCGGAACAGGCTTGGCTGAGCCTCGACCAATTTGAATTCCCCTCCTATCTGGTCAACACCAGCTTCGATCTCGAATGGGCCAGCAAGGAGGCCATGACCGACATCCTGGACATCGGCGAAAAGTTGTCCCGGGACATCACCAAGCGGAGCATTTTCGGCCTGATCCTCCAAAGCGAAGCAATCAGCGGCGTGGACAGCCGCGAGGAAATCCTCAAGCTTCACATGTCGGTGGCCAAGAAGAGGCTGCCCAAATCATCCTTCCTTTCCATCGGCGCCGAATTGGACAGCCGTGATATGCAACGCCTGTCCGGCATGTTCGACGACATCGACCCGGTTACCGTCAACCAGGTCATGCACTCGGAAATTTTTCTCGAACTGAAGGGCAAGGAACCCCAATGGTACAATGTTTACACCACCATCTTCCGGGAAGGGTTCTTCTTCGCCTATGTGCCGGCCGCCAATACCAACAATGACGGACTGCTGAAACTCCTGGCCCGCCGCGACGTGGTCATTCGGGACCTGCTCAAAAGACGTCAACCCTATCTCACGCCCCTGGGCGTTCTGGTCGCCGATCTTCAGGATTCCTTTAAAATCTGTTCCGAGTTGCCGCCCGAGGAATATTTCGAACTGATCAATGATATCTGGGGCGCCATGGCGCCAAAACTGCGGCGCTTCTACGCCACCCAGGGAAAGCATTCCGGCGACGGCATGGTTTACTATTTCTTCCCTCAGCCCGACTGCAATTACGTGCTCAACGCCATCCGCTGCGCTCACGAAATGCGCGAAACCATCCGCGGCGTCAGCAGAACCTGGCAAAAAAAGAAAAACTGGATGAACGAACTGGAACTCAACATCGGTATTGATGAGGGCCAGGAGTGGTTCGGCACCTACCAGACACCGACCCATCTGGAATTCACGGTATTGGGCGACACCGTCAATATCGCCAGCCGCTTAAGCGACTTCGCCCGCTCCGGTTCCATCTTCGTGACAAAAAATACCCTGGGCCGGTTGTCCGATCAGGAACGGGACAGGGTCCATTACGGAATCCGGCGTTTGAGCGCCGACGGCACCGACATGCTGATCCCGTCCACCTATTCCCGAATTTCCAATTTGATCGACGTGGATGATCCGAAAAATGAGAAGCTCCGGGATATCGCCGTCCTGCCGGTGACCGAAATCCTGGACGTGGAATCCCCGGAAGTTCCCGTCACCAGACGCTGACCCTTAAACCCCGGTTATCTCGGTTTTATCCCCTGTCCCGCATGAGGCGGGATTGCTGGCGTTTCCAGTCCCGTTCCTTCAGTGCCGCACGCTGGTCCGCCTTCTGCCGCCCCTTGGCCAGGGCCAGTTCCACCTTGGCCAGGCCCCGTTCATTGAAATAGATACTCAGCGGCACCAGGGTCATGCCCTGGCGGTTGACCGCCGCCATGAGGCGGCTAATTTCCCGCCGCCGCAGGAGCAGCTTGCGCGGCCGCCGGGATTCGTGGCCGAAATGACCCGCCGACAGGTATTCGGGGATGTGGGCGTTAAACAGGTACAACTCACCATCCTTTTCCCCCGCGTAGGATTCGGTAATCGCGGCATGGCCGGCGCGCAGGGATTTCACCTCGCTGCCGGCCAGGACGATACCCGCCTCGAACCGCTCCTCAATGGAATAGTTACGCCGCGCCTTGCGGTTTTGCGCCGCCACGTTGCCGGGCGATGTTGACTTCTTTTTTTTCCGCGCCATGGGTCATGGTCTGCCTTGAGGCTTAGTCAATTCCAAGGAGCCCCGCGCCGATCATGGCGCTTTTGACCTTTTCCTTGCTTTCATCGGCAATTTCGCAAAGGGGCAGCCGGGTCGCGGGCGAGCACTTGTTCAACAGGCTGGCGGCATACTTCACCGGCCCCGGGCTGGATTCACAGAAAAGAGCGTCGTGCAGGGGCATCAGCCGGTCCTGCAATTTCATCACCGTAGCCAGGTCCCCTTTCCGCCAGGCCCGGTGCATGTCGGCGCACAGGCGGGGAGCGACGTTGGCGGTCACCGAAATGCAACCATGCCCACCGCCGGCCAGGAAAGGCACCGCCGTGCCGTCCTCGCCGGAAAGCTGGCAGAAACCGGGGCCTGCCGCCAGGCGGGTCCGCATCGGCCTGGTCAGATCGCAAGTGGCGTCCTTGACCCCGGCAATATTGGCCAGCTTGGCCAGCCGGGCCATGGTGTCCACGCTCATGTCGACGATGGACCGGCCGGGAATATTGTAGATGATGATCGGAATGTCGGCCGCGTCGTTAACCGCCTTGAAGTGCCGGTACAACCCCTCCTGGGTGGGCTTGTTGTAATAGGGCGTGACCACCAAGGCCGCGTCGGCGCCGGCCTTGGCCGCATGGCGGGTGAGCATGACCGCCTCGTCGGTGGAGTTGGAGCCCGCGCCGGCGATCACCGGAACCTTGCCCTTGGCCACCTCAAGGCACATTTCGGTCACCTGCATGTGTTCTTCATGGCTCATTGTCGGCGATTCACCCGTGGTGCCGCAGGGGACCACGCCTTCCGTGCCCTCTTTGATCTGCCATTCGACAAAGGATTTGAAGGCGGATTCATCCACCTTGCCGTTGTCGAACGGGGTGATCAGGGCGACGATGGATCCCTTGAACATGGGGCTCTCCTTGGTCAAGTCGTTGATGTTCCGGAAACATACTCCCCACACGGTAGGGCGGCAAGCGGCGGTCCGGCGAGAGTTTTCCCTCTTTACTAATTTTTAGACGAATTTCACTATTTTTTTAGGGATAGCCAGTGTTTCGACGGCTGGTTTTCAGCGGCTTGAGGAGTGGCCCCGGGGTAAGTAGAATTACCGGCTACGCCCCAAGGGTATGAAAAAGGGTATGGAGAAGGGAATGAAGGCCCGCGGTTTGCTGAAGGCCCTACGGACCATCGTCCTGGTTGCCGTCGCCGGCTTCCTGGCGCCCTCCATGGATGCCGACGCCAACACCCTTTCGGCGGCGGAAGCCAAAAATGTCAGGGCCGTTATCCAGGCCATGGACAAGGGCAATTGGCGGTCGGCGAAAAGCCGCTTGAAAAAGGTTAAAAACCCGCTGGCGCTAAAAATCGTCACCTGGTTCAACCTGACCCAGCCGGATACACCCGCCTCCTACGAAGATATCATCGCCTTTATCCGGGAAAACCCCGACTGGCCCAACCAGAGCCACCTGCTCCGCCGGGCGGAGGAAAACATGCCGGCCGAGGCCAAGCCGGCGGACATTCTGGCCTGGTTCGACAAGTATCCCCCCGTCAGCATTGATGGCCTGACCCGCCAGGGGGCGGCGCTGGTGGCCGTGGGGCGAAAGGAGGAAGGACGCGAAATCCTGCGTAAAGCGTGGATCGGGGGAAATTTCGGCAAGCGCCAGCAGAAGGATTTCTACCGCCTCTACCGCAAATACCTGACCCGGGAAGACCATATTAAACGGCTGGACGGCCTGATCTGGGACGGACGCTACTGGCAGGCCCGCCGCATGTTATGGAAGGTTGACCCCAAATACCGGGCCCTGGCGGAAGCCCGCCTGATGCTCATGCGCATGGAAGGCAACGTTGACGCCGCCATCCGCCGGGTGCCGGCCGCCCTGAAGAACGATCCCGGCCTGGTTTACGAGCGGCTGCGCTGGCGGCGGCGCAAGGGGCGCGACCTGGACGCCCGCGAACTGCTGGTTCCGCCGCCCGCCGATCTGGTGCGGCCGGAAAAATGGTGGAAGGAAAGGGCCAATCTGGCCCGCCGTGCCCTCGACCGGGGACATATTTCCGAGGCCTACCGGCTGGTCAAGGACCACAGGCTCAGCCAGGGGATCGGGTTCGCCGAAAGCGAGTGGCTGGCCGGTTGGATCGCGCTCCGGTTCCTGGGCGACAACCAGATCGCCCTCGATCATTTCGCCGCCATGTTCAAAGTGGTCAAATACCCGGTCAGCCGGGCCCGCGCCGCCTATTGGGCCGCCCGCGCGGCGGAAGCCCTGGGGGAGACCAAAACCGCGTCCCGGTGGTATGAATCCGCCGCCCGTTACGTTACCGCCTATTACGGCCAGTTGGCCGCCGCCCGAATAGCCCCCGGCCATCCTCTCGAGGTTCCCCCGTCGCCGGCGCCCAGCCCGGCCGAAGTCAAGGATTTCGCCAGCCGCGAACTGACCCGGGTGGTGCGATTGCTGAGCGAGTTGAAGCTTGACGACCTGATGAGGCCCTTCATCCTCGCACTGGCGGAACAAAGGGAGTCCCTTACCTGGAAAATTCTCACCGCCGAATTGGCGGAAGATCATGGCCGGTCCGACCTGGCCGTAGCCATGGCCAAGGAAGTCAACAGCGATGGCGTGGAGATGACCAGGGCCGGCTATCCGATCCTCAAACCACCCCCTCATAAAGGAAAAAACGTTGCTCCGCCGGTGGAGCTGCCCCTGATCCTGGCCATGATCCGCCAGGAAAGCGCCTTTCGTGCCCATGCCCGAAGCAGGGCCGGCGCCCGCGGACTGATGCAGATCATGCCGGCGACCGGCAAAAAGGTGGCCCGTCAATTGGGCATTCCCTATTCCCGCCGCCGGCTGACTACGGACGCCGACTACAATATGCGGCTGGGCCAAGCTTACCTCACCGGGATGGTGGAGAAATTCGGCGGCTCCTATGTTCTGGCCCTGGCCGCCTATAACGCCGGCCCCGCCCGGGCCCGTAAATGGATACGCGACAATGGCAATCCCCAGGATGGATCCATCGACACGGTGGACTGGATCGAAATGATCCCCTTCGACGAAACCCGGGACTACGTTCAGCGTGTACTGGAAAACCTGCAGATCTACCGGGCCCGCCTTGCGAAGACGAAGGTGGCCTTCAACCTGGAGAAAGACCTGCAACGCTAAAGCAAGGCGGCCGCCGCCTGCTTTGCTCCCGCGCCTTGACCGGGAAGGCCCGAAACCCCATAAATCGTTACTCGGGCTCCCTTTCCTGGCAACCCTTTTCAGGCGATGATGGGGGAGCCATGGGGAGACCATGAGGAAGATTGCATGACCGAAAAACCCACGCTGCCCACGTTGGACGACATCGACGCCTGTGTGTTCGATGCCTATGGCACCCTGTTCGACGTCGCCGCCTCCGCCGCCCGCTGCCGGGATGAACTTGGCGACAAGGCCGATGCGTTGTCGGCCCTGTGGCGCACCAAGCAATTGGAATACACCTGGCTGCGTAGCCTGATGGGCGAATATGTGGATTTCTGGCACGTCACCGGCAATGGACTGGACTACGCCATGGCCACCCTGGGGCTGGACAATCCCTCCCTGCGCTCCAAGCTGATGGAGTTGTACCTGCGCCTCGACGCCTATGAAGAAGTCAAGGGCGTGCTGACCCGGCTGAGGGAATGCGGCTTCAAGACGGCGATCCTGTCCAATGGCTCACCGACCATGCTCACCGCGGCCATCCGCAACGCCAGGATCGAAAGTGTGCTCAACGATTTCTATTCGGTGGATTCCATCCGCATCTACAAGCCCGATCCCCGTGTCTATCAGATGGCGGTGGATGGCCTGAATATCCCGGCGGAACGGATTTGCTTCATGTCGTCCAATGCCTGGGACGCCGCGGCGGCGGCCAATTTCGGCTTCCGGGTGGTGTGGGTCAACCGCTTTGGCCAACAGCCGGAAAGGCTGCCCGGCGAAATTGCCCACGAAGTGAAGACCTTATCCGACCTGCCGTCGCTGCTTGGCTTCTGAGACCGCCGGTCCCGGTAAATCCCATCCATGGACACGCCCAATCCTTCCGTCCCGCCGACCATCGATGACGTCCGCGAAGCGGCTTTCCGCCTGGACGGGATCGCCGTCAAGACACCGCTGCTTGAATCGCCCCTGCTCAACCGCAAGCTGGGCGGGCGCATCCTGGTCAAGGCGGAGATGCTTCAACGCACCGGGTCCTTCAAGTTCCGGGGCGCCTATAACCGCCTCTCCCGCATCGGCGCCGAAGAACGCGCGGCCAGGAACCCTGGCGGCGTCATTGCCTATTCATCGGGCAACCATGCCCAGGGGGTGGCCGCCGCCGCCGCCATGCTGGACATCCCGGCGACCATCGTCATGCCCGCCGATGCGCCCCGGATCAAGATCGGCAATACCCGCGCCCTTGGCGCCGAAGTCATATTCTATGACCGGCGGACGGGTAACCGCGAGGCCCTGGCGGAAAGCCTGGCTTGCGAACGCAGGGCCGCATTGATCCGTCCCTATGACGATCCTTACATCATCGCCGGACAAGGCACTGCGGGCCTGGAGATCGTGGAACAGGCCCGGCATGCAGGCGCTACCCTGGACGCCGTGCTGGCGCCTTGCGGCGGCGGCGGGCTGATCGCCGGCTGCGCCCTGGCCCTGAAGACGGAAAGCCCGGCGGCGAAAATCTATTCGGTGGAGCCGCGAGGGTATGATGATACCGCCCGCTCCCTGGCGGCGGGAGAGCGCCTGGCGGTTACACCCGGCGTTACGTCTTTTTGCGATGCGCTGTTGTCGCCCATGCCGGGGGAGTTGACCTTCGCCATCAACTCCCGCCTACTGGCCGGCGGCCTGGCCGTCAGCGACACCGAGGTGGCCGCGGCCATGGCCGAAGCCTTCGAAAGCTTCAAGGTTGTGGTGGAACCGGGTGGCGCGGTTGCCCTGGCGGCATGCCTGTCCGGCGCCTTCGATTGCCGGGGGAAGACGATAGCCGTGGTCTGTTCCGGCGGCAACGTAGACGCCGGAACATTCACCACCGCCCTTCAGGGGCAACCGGGCTAGGCCATTTCCGGCCGGGTTTCTAGGCCGTGCCGTGGGCCGAAACCGAACCGGACTTGGAACCGCCGCCCGGCGACGGGGCCTTATCTTCCGCGTCCTTGGTGATCACGTTGATCCGGCTGTCGATCTGTGAAGCCCCGCCGGCGCCGATGCGCTTGCAATGGCCTTCCAGGTAAGCGCCGGTTTCGATGGTCAGGGTTTCGTGAAGGATATCGCCGGTAACCCGCGCTGTTTTCGACAGGTACACGGACTTGGCCTTGATCTGGCCGGTCACCTTGCCGTGGATGCGGACGGTTTCACAATTGATTTCGCCCTTGGTGCTGGCCGTCTCGCCGACCAGGAGAACCTTGGCGTTGACGTCGCCGTCTATGGCGCCGTCGATCTGGATTTCCCCGTCGCTGCTTAAATCCCCCACCAGCTTGAGGTCGGCGCTGATGATGGATGGGGCGCTGGCCTTGGCCGGCGGAGCCGGGGTGGGTGACGGGGTGCTAACCGTAGACGTGGTCTTATTGCTGCTGCTCTTGGAAAACATGGCGTCCTGCCTTGATAAATTTCAGGGGGTTTTTACTCTTGCCTTTGAATACCACCTCATAGTGCAGATGAGGTCCTGTGCTGCGGCCGGTGCTGCCGAGCAGGCCGACCTTGTCCCGGAACGCAATCTTCTGTCCTTTCTTTACGAGGATCTTGCTCATGTGCCCAAAGCGGGTTTTGACACCATTGCCATGGGTGATTTCTACAAACTTGCCATACCTACCCTTCCAGCCCGCATAAGTCACTACCCCGGGGGCGGTGGCGTATACGGTTGAACGGAAGGGGGCGCCCATATCCAGGCCGTAGTGCATGGCCCACCTCTTGTTAACCGGGTCCCGGCGTTTGCCGTAGGAACTGGTCAGATAATAGGAATCGAGGGGAGATGAAAGGGGCAGCCGGCCCATGACTTCGCGCAGGGCGTTGGATAGGGCGATGTTATTTTCAAGAACGGCCAAGCTGGCCTTCAGGCCATCGCCAGGCAGCTCCTTGTCCGAAAGGGCGAAAAACGGGCCGCCCTGATCGCGGAGCTGAACGTCTTCGGCCGGCAAAAGGGTATCGGTCTTGAGCCCGGCCATTTGAACGACCTTGTCCATATCGCTGACAAACTTGACCGTCTGTTCGGTCAATCGTTGAACCACATCCAATTCATTGTCTTGCAATTGGCCAAGGCGGGCTTCCAGCTTCTGCAATTGGCGACGCATGCGCACACCTTCGTATTGGGCTTCATTGCGTTCGGACATGGCCACTTGAAGATCGGATTCGATGGTGTCCAGGCTGCCTTTAAGGCTGAAATTATGATTGGCCATGGAGCGCATTCGCCCTTCGAGGGTGTTCAATTCGGTTTTCAGGTTTTGACGGGCGGCGATGACCTGCTGGCGTTCCTTCTCTGTCATTTCAAGCCGGTTTTGGACCGACCGGAGGTTTTGCTCGAGGGCCGAGTTCTTTTCCACCAACCCGAGCATCACGGTGTTGTTTTGCTCTAGGTCGCGGGTCAATGTGGAAAACTTGTTTTGATAATCCACAACCTCGGAAAGAAGACTGCGGTAGGCCAGGCGGGCATCGGCGATCTGGCCTTCCTTGGCCGCTATGACTTGACCGTGAAGCACATAGCTGACCGAACCGAACACGGTCCACGCGCCGATCAGCAAGAGGACGGAAAACGCGGCCAACTGAATGCGTTTGGTAAGCTGGATATAGGCGACACGGCCATCGGTCCGCAGCATCACCTGTCGTTCCGGGAACCACCGTTCCAGCAAACGGCCGAACCTGTCGCGCCGGCTTATCTGTCCCTCATGCATGTTCATTCAGCACTCCTGGCGGTCTTTGCCGCCATTTCAATGATGTTTTGCGGAAAATTCCCCAAAACCCCCCTTTTCTGCCCTTCCCGGCAATTTTCCATCACCCGCTCTTAGCCGCTTTTGGCCACTGGCCGGCCGCTGACCGTCGATTCTGGCCAGCCATCAGCCAACCATCGGAAGGTCTCCTATTGTTGAATAACCAACCTTAAGAAACCGTATCGATTGCCGGCGGAACGCGCAAGTCCCTATCCGGGACCGATCGCCGGTAGTTATTGCGAGTACTGGTTTTTTTGTCCGATTCAAACAATTTGGTTTGAATGCAACGGGTTATTTTTACCCACAGGCCGGTTTTGCGGGTAAAATTCGCCCGTTCGAGTCGCTTGTGGGAATCGGATCAGGGTGGCGGAAACGGAACATCATCATTCAAGGCCCGATCGTACAAGGCCCGGCATTGGCAACCCGGCAATCCTGCTGGCAACCTGGTTTGGCTGCGGTTTTCTTCCGCGCATGCCTGGCACCTGGGGGTCGCTGGCCGCTCTTCCCGTTGCCTGGGTCATTCACCACCAAACGGGATCACTGGGCCTTGCCGCCGCCGCACTGGTCATCGCCGCCGTGGGGGTGTGGTGCTCTTCCGTCTACATCCGGCGGTCCGGGGATGAGGACCCGGGACCGGTGGTGATCGATGAGGTGGCCGGCCAGTGGCTGACCCTGGTCGTGGCGCCGCCGGAAATCCTGTACTACGCCATCGGTTTCGCCCTGTTCCGCCTGTTTGATATCGTCAAGCCGTGGCCGGTTTCCTGGGCCGACCGGAAGGTCAAGGGAGGATTGGGGGTAATGCTGGATGACATCCTGGCGGCGGCCTATGCCGGCGCCGTGCTCTACGGAATTCGCATAACGCTGGACGCGGGAATGGGTGCCGGATGATGTTCACCGGAAGCCTGCTAAACCTGTCCGAACAGGTGCTGGAATCCTGCCGCCGCAACCAATTGCGGATCGCCGTGGCGGAATCCTGCACCGGCGGCCTGATCACCGGATGCCTGACCGCCGTTGCCGGATCATCGGACGTGGTGGAGAGGGGATTCGTTACCTACACCAATCGGTCAAAAACCGAAATGGTCGGCGTTGCCGAAACCCTGATTGAAACCCACGGCGCGGTCAGCAAGGAAGTCGCCCGGGCGATGGCCGAAGGGGCGCTCGGGAAAAGCGCGGCGGATATCGCTCTGTCGGCGACCGGTGTCGCCGGACCCGGCGGCGGAACCGAGGCCAAGCCGGTGGGATTGGTGCACGTGGCGGCGGCCAAGCGCGGCGGCGTCATCCTCCATGAACGCCATCTTTTCCCCGGCGGGCGGGCTGAAATTCGTCTTGCCGCCGTGGAGGCGGTGCTGAACCTGGCCCGCCATCTGGCGGAAGGCCAAGACCATGACCAAGGAGAAAATGGGCGGTGAAGGTACCCGACACGCCGCCCGCAGCGCAGGAGAACCTGCCGCCCAAAGAACCGGCGCCGGAAAGACCAGAGCGCGCTATCACCGCCGTCTCGGCCCCTGCCTTGACCGGCATGGACGTGGCGGTCACGTTTCTCGGGTTGATCGGCGGCCAGTTCCTGATCTTCGGCGCCGCCGCCATTTTCATGACGTTCCTGATGGCCGATGGGAGCCTTGACTTCCGCCGGGGAATTAGCCTTTCGCCGTCCATTGCCGTCAACGCCGGAGCCTTTTTGATCCAGGCCCTGCTGATGACCGCGCCCGTTTACTTTTTCGTCCTGCGCCGGCGCGGACTGCCCTTCGCGGCCATCGGGTTCAAGCCGTTCAGCCGCCGCTGGCTGTTCATCGTGCCCCTGGTGGCCGCCGTCATCCTGGTAATCAGCGAGTTCGCTTCGTCCCTGGCCGGATACCCCCTGGAAGCCCCGAGGATCCAGGCGCTGGCCCCGCGCGGGTTTTCCTGGTCTGGCCTGTTGGTCATGGTGGTGGTGGGTGCGGTGCTGGCGCCCTTCGCCGAGGAGGTCTTTTTTCGTGGCGTGTTCCATACGTGGCTTCGCCACCGCTGGGGACCGGTAGTGGCGGTGATCGTCAGTTCCCTGGTCTTCGGCCTCTTCCACGTGCAGCCCTTCTGGATCGTTTTCGCCGCCTTCATCGGCGTCGTCCTGGCGCTGCTCTACGAATTCAGCGGCTCCTTGTGGCCGGCCATAGGCCTGCACGTGATCAACAACACCATCAGCATCGTCGGGTTGTACCTGCAGATCGCGTGAACCGGCGGGGCGCCTTACCCGTAAAGCTGGTTGGCGCGTTTTTCGAAGGCGGAAACCATGATCTTCACCGCCTCGTTGAAGATCACGCCGATCATCTTCTGCAGGAGCTTCGAGTGGAACTCGAAATCGACGTAGAAGTCGATGATGCAGCCGCCGTCGGCGGCGGGCTCGAAAATCCAGTGGTTGTTGAGATACTTGAACGGCCCTTCCCGGTAGGTCACGTCGATGCGCCGTGGCCGGTCCAGGACAACCTTGGTAACGAATTTTTCCCGAAACATCTTGTAGCCAATGACCATGTCGGCGTAGGTGGTGTCGTCGTCGCGCTTGCGCACCCGGGTGGCGACGCACCAGGGCAGGAATTCGGGGTACCGGGCCACGTCGGCGACCAGTTCGAACATCTGCTCGGGCGTTTGCTTCAAGTGCCGTCGTTCCGCGTGGGTGGGCATGGGCGGGGTTCAATAAAGGTCGGTCATGGAAAATAGGATCAGCCGCCGGATGATTTGGCGCGCCGCGCTTCCCTCAGCGCTTCGAAGTCCTTGCCAGCGTGGTAGGAAGACCGGGTCAGCGGCGTCGCCGAAACCTTAAGGAACCCCTTGGCCCTGGCGATGCGGGCGTAATCATCGAATTCGCCGGGGGTGACGAACCGTTCCACCGCCGCGTGCCGCGGGGTCGGTTGCAGGTACTGGCCGATGGTGAGGAAATCCACGTTGGCCGAACGCAGGTCGTCCATGACCTGCAACACTTCCGCCTTTTCCTCGCCCAGGCCGACCATGATGCCCGACTTGGTGAAGATGCCGTCACCCAGGATCTTGGCGCCGTCGAGCAATTTCAAAGAATGGAAATACCGGGCGCCGGGGCGGATGGCCTGATAGAGCCGGGGCACGGTTTCCAGGTTGTGGTTGAAGACATCGGGCCGGGCGGCGACCACCGCTTCCAGGGCGCCCGGCTTGCGGCGGAAATCGGGTACCAGGACTTCGATGGTGGTGGCCGGGGCGGTGGCGCGGATACGTTCGATGCACTGCACGAACTGCCCCGCCCCGCCGTCATCCAGGTCATCCCGGTCGACCGACGTGATGACCACGTGTTTCATGCCCATCTCGGCCAGGGCGATGGCCAGGTTCTCCGGCTCCAAAGGGTCCACCGCGCCCGGCTTGCCGGTCTTGACGTTGCAGAAGGCGCAGGCACGGGTGCAGGTGTCGCCAAGGATCATCACCGTGGCGTGGCGCTGGGACCAGCACTCGCCGAGGTTGGGGCAGGCCGCCTCCTCGCACACGGTATGCAGGTTTTTCTCCCGCATGAGGCGCCGGGTTTCGCCGTATTCGGGCGACGTCGGCGCCTTGACCCGGATCCAGGCCGGCTTGCGCAGCCTGCCGTCGGTTGGCGGTTGGCGGAGGGGAACGGGATCGGTCATGGAACTCTCAATGCCCTTCAGGTGTCCACTTCATACACCACCCAGTCTGTCACCGGGTTGATGCGGTCGTAAAGGGTCCTGGCGGTGGCGTTGGCGTGGGTCTTCCAATAGACGCGGAGCCACCCCTGTTGCCGCGCCTTGGCCGTTACCCCGTCGATCAGGGCCCGGCCGACGCCCCGCCCGCGGGCGGCCGAATCGACGAACAGGTCTTCCAGGTAGCACACGTCACGCTGCGACCAGGTGTTGGCGTGGAGCACGCAATTGGTGAAGCCGATGACGGCGCCGGATGGGTCTTCCGCCACCAGGCAGAACAGGGACGAGGCGCCGTCCAGCAGGCGGCGGTAGGTTTCCTCGGAGACTTCATCGGGGACCTTCGTTTCATAGAACCCGTAATACTCCTTCCACAGGCGGAACCAGACATCGCGGTCAGCGGGTTCAAGCGGGCGGATGTTGGTCATGGATCAGAAGTGCCGGCACCTAGAAATGTATCGCCCGGCCATAGGCGTCGAGCACGGATTCATGCATCATTTCGCTCAGGGTCGGATGGGGGAAGACCGTCGCCATGAGCTCGGATTCGGTGGTTTCCAGGGTCTTGGCGATGGAATAGCCCTGGATCAGCTCGGTCACTTCGGCGCCGACCATGTGGGCCCCCAACAGCTCGCCGGTGGCGGCGTCGAATACCGTCTTGACCATGCCTTCCGGTTCGCCGAGCGCGATCGCCTTGCCGTTGCCGATGAAGGGGAAGCGGCCGACCTTGACCTTGTGGCCGGCCTCCGTGGCCGCCTTTTCGGTCAGCCCGATGCTGGCGACCTGCGGCCGGCAATAGGTGCAGCCGGGAATGCGGCTGGTATCCAGGGGGTGGGCGCCCTTTACCCCGGCGATCTTTTCAACGCACAGGATGCCTTCGTGACTGGCCTTGTGGGCCAGCCAGGGCGGGCCGGTGAGGTCGCCGATGGCGTAGACGCCGGGTTCGCCCGTGCGGCACCATTCGTCGATCACCACGTGGGTGCGGTCCACTTTCACCCTGGTTTTTTCCAGGCCGATATTTTCCGTGTTGCCGACGATGCCGACGGCCAGGATCACCCGCTCGACGGTCAATTCCTCGCACTTGCCGGCGGCTTCAATGGTCGCTGTGACGCTGTTCTTGTTTTCCATCAGCGCCTTGACGGTGGCCGAGGTGATGATCTTCATGCCCTGCTTCTTGAAGGCTTTTTCGGCGAAGGCGGAGATTTCCTCGTCCTCCACCGGCAACACCCGGGGCAAGACCTCGACCACGGTGACTTCGGCGCCGAGGGTCCGGTAGAAGCTGGCGAATTCGATACCGATGGCGCCGGAGCCGACGACCAGCAGGGATTTGGGCATGGCCTCGGGGATCATGGCTTCTTTGTAGGTCCAGATCAGCCTGCCCCTATCTTTGTTTTTAGTGGCGGGCTCCAGTCCCGGCAGGGCGCGGGCGCGGGCGCCGGTGGCCAGGATGATGTGTTTGGCGGCCAAATCAGCCACCGCATGGCCGTCCTTTTCCACCGCCACCTTTCCGGGCCCGTCGAGACGGCCATAGCCATCCACCACGGCCACCTTGTTCTTCTTCAACAGGTGGCCGACACCGCCGGAAAGGCGCCGGGCAACGCTTCGGGAGCGCTTAACTATTTTCTCAAGATCAAAGCTCAACCCTTTGACCGTTATGCCGAATTCATCGGCACGTTCCAGGGTTTCGTAGATTTCAGCGGTGCGCAGCAAAGCCTTGGTGGGGATACAGCCCCAGTTCAGGCAGATGCCGCCCAGGTGCTGGCCCTCGACCACCGCCGCCTTCATGCCCAACTGGGCGGCGCGGATGGCGGCCACGTAGCCCCCCGGCCCGCCGCCGATGACGATCAGATCGAAGCTATTGTCGGTATTAATTTTGATCTCCATTCGTTGAAGAACTTGCCAAACTCTCTAAAGAAGTCAGCCATTTATCGAAATGGCGGCACTTTTTTCTTATTGTTGCTATTCCAATGCTTGCAGCGATTAGTGGGCCAGCGGAGACTTTACGCCCCTCATACTCTGGAATTTCCTTGATAATCCGTTTTGAAGTAGCCCCTTCCGGGGTAGCGTCTATATGTTCTGGGGATGTGGCTTGTTCTGATATTTGGATGAGTGTGTCGATGGAACTATCTTGGCCGATAAACTCGAACCTGAATTTCCGGGGATCGGAAAACAGAATAGCTTCGAACTCGTGAAGTTGGATGTAAGGGAAAAATCTCCTGTAATCTATTTCATCACGAAAAGCGTTTTCGAGCATTTCGACGCGGTTTAAGGGGTCCTGTTGAATCTTTGCATCATCGAATTTAGGGAAATCAATGGGGAGCCCATAAAGGTCTAACATGGTTGAAAACCAGGAATCCTCATTGCTGTCCTCTTTAATCCACCTATCCAGATCGGCCTTTGCTTTACCGTAGGGTAATATCCCTCCAACGTCCTGACGTTTTCGAATTTTTCTTTTGGTGGAAAGGCATCGAGCATCAACCCATACTTTTAGAGGAGTAAGATGCGGTTTGAGCACTGTATTTACGAATGTTTCTTCGGTTTGACCTTCAACGAGTATGTGTAACCGGGCCATCAACCCGGCCTCCCGCCGAGAATGTTCTTTTCCCACAATTCGGCTATTGAATAAGTATCGACCCACTCTGTGAGCGATTCCCAATTGGGGCGAGTGAAAATAGATTCACGGCCTTTACGTTCGACGATAACGATATCATCCGGCTCGAAACAGTCTATGAAGGCAGTCGATTGAGTTGCTAGAATTACCTGCCGGTGAACGGAAACGCTTTTCAAAAGCCCCGCGATAATAGATATGGCATATGGATGCAGACCAAGTTCCGGTTCGTCCAAAATAATGACCGGAGGCAAGTGTTCAACTGGTTGAAGCAGAAGGGCCACTAACGCCATAGCCCTCAACATCCCATCCGAAGCCTGTCCAGCCCCGAACACCATGTCAGTACCACTCTCCGTCCACCGTAAAGGAATGGAAGGACCGTCCTGTTCAAGAAAGAAATCGCCGAAAAAAGGGAGTATCTGCCGCATAGTCCGGACGATCCTTAAATAATGCTCACCTTCCCTATTTTTCAGGCGGTACAAAAAAGGTCCGAGATTACCTCCATCTTCCTTGAGAAAATAATTGTCTTCAACATTCCAATTTTGTCTGATGCGTGCTTTTTTCGAAGTATCGTGGAACTGGTAAACTACGCATCCTTTGAGGAGTTTTAATATAAATCCAGCCGTGTCGTTCTCCGCCGCACGCTGGATAAGACCCGTCTCGCGGTGTCCGGCTCCAAGCGAAGACCATCCAGCCTCCTCGTCAACTCCATTTGGAATAAAACGGTATTCCTCATCGGCGAAGATCAATGTATCTCCCGCCGCATGCATCAATCGCATTCTGTATTCATTAAGACCTTTGTCGGTTTGAAAACTGAACTTGGCTTCAATTTGCGGTGTGGATTTTGCACCGTCAAAAAGGATAGAATTTGCCGCACCCAATTCGCCAATATGCTGTTGAAGATTTTCCTGTACCATCCAGCCTAAAAGCCGAAAAAAAGACACAAGGTTCGATTTCCCCGCGCCATTGGCACCGATCAGGACATTCATGCTTTCGAGTCTAAAATCGTTTAGTTGGCGAATGGATTTAAAGCCCTTCAACTCTAATTGAGTGATTTGTCTTCCTGGCATAGGCTTTCTCCGTCCCCTACGGCATCATGTTCAGCGGTTCCGAGGTCAACCGCTGGAAGGTGTCGGTGATCTCGGATTTTGTATTTGCCAGCTTCTTCACCTTGCCGCCGATGACGATCAGATCGAAGGTTTGTTCGGCCACGGTCTAGATCCTTTCCGGCTCGGTCACGGTCAGGACGCCTGCCGCCGCGTCGCCAGTATTGATCAGGCCGCGGCGTTCAAAAAGCAGCACCCGGCATTCCGCGGCGGCGTGGGGTTTGTGTTCCGTGCCCTTGGCGACGACGATGAACTCGCCCGCTTCGATGGTTTCCCTACGGTCGCGGAAATCCATGTGCAGCCGGCCGTCGATGACCAGGAACATCTCGTCGTCTTCCTCGTGCTGGTGCCAGACGAAATCACCTTCCACCTTGGCGATCTTGATGTCGTAATCATCCACGGTGCCGACGATCTTTGGCGTCCAGTGTTCGCTGAAGGTGGAAAACTTCTCCGCCAAGTTCACTTTTTCCATCGCCCACCCCCCCTACAGCAGCATGATCACCGGCTCTTCGATGAGCCGTTTGAAGGCGGCGAGGAATTGCGCTCCCACCGCCCCATCGACGGAGCGGTGATCCACCGACAAGGTGCAGGTCATCACCGTCGCCGTGGTCAGGGCGCCATCGCTCACCACCGGGCGTTCCTCGCCGGCGCCGACGGCAAGGATACAGGACTGGGGCGGGTTGAGGATGGCGGCGAATTCGCTGACGCCGAACATGCCCAGGTTGGAAATGGTGAAACCGCCGCCCCGGTATTCCTCGGGCGCCAGCTTGCCTTGCCGGGCGCGGCCGGCCAGGTCCCGAATCTCAGCGGAAATTTGCCCCAGGCCCATGCCGTCGGCGTTGCGGATCACCGGCGTGATCAGGCCGCCCGGCGTCGCCACCGCCACCGATACGTCGATGCGGTTGTAGAGGCGGATGGCGTGCTCCATCCACGAGGCGTTGGCCGCCGGCACTTGTTTCAACGCCAGCGCCACGGCGCGGATAATGAAATCGTTGACCGAAATCTTGTAGGCCCCGTCTCCTTCCGGCGAAGCCGCGTTCAGCGCGCGCCGGGCGTCCAGCAACGCGTCGATGCGGCAATCGATGCTCAGGTAGAAGTGCGGGACGGTGCGCTTGGCTTCCTGCAGGCGCTCGGCGATGATCCTGCGCATGGTCGAATGGGGCACGTCGGTAAAGGGCGCGTCGGCTTCCACGGGGACCGCCGCCGCCGGAAGGGTGACCGCGGCGGCGCCCTCCACGTCCCGCTTGACGATGCGGCCGTGGGGGCCGCTGCCCTTGATCCGCGCCAGGTCGATGCCGGCCCGCGCCGCCAGGCGCCGTGCCAGGGGGCTGGCGATGACGCGGCCGCCTTTGGCGGTCGCCGGTACCGTGGGCGCAGGGGCGCTTGGCGCCGGCGGGGGCGCTGGCTGGGGTGGCGGCGCGGCGGCGGCCGGGGTTTCCTCGACCGGCGGCGCGGCGGTTTGCACCCCATCCGGGACGCCTTGCAATGCGGAAGCGTCCTCGCCTTCTTCCAGGATCAGCGCGATGGGATGGTTGACCGGCACCCCTTCCGTGCCTTCGGCGACGAGGATTTTTCCCAAAACCCCTTCGTCCACCGCTTCCACTTCCATGGTCGCCTTGTCGGTTTCGATTTCCGCCAGCGCGTCGCCGCTGGCCACGGCGTCGCCTTCCTTTACTAACCACTTGGACAGATTGCCTTCGGTCATCGTCGGCGACAGGGCGGGCATGAGGATGGAAATGGGCATGGCCTGGTTTACCGGTAGGTGACGGACTTGGCGGCGGCGGCCACCGCCGCCGGCTGGGGCAGGGCCAGTTTTTCCAGATTGGCGGCATAGGGCATGGGCACGTCTTCACCGGCGACACGGACGATGGGGGCGTCCAGGTCGTCGAAGGCGTGTTCCATCATCAGGGCGGCGATTTCCGCCCCCAGGCCGGCGGCCGGCCAGCCTTCCTCGACACTGACCAGGCGGTTGGTCTTTTGCACCGAGCCCACCAGGGTGGCGGTGTCCAGGGGGCGCAGGGTGCGCAGGTTGATCACTTCGGCCGAGATCCCTTCGGCGGCCAGCAGGTCGGCGGCTTCCAGGGCCACCTGCACCATGCGCGAAAAGGCGGCGATGGTGACGTCACCGCCCTGCCGTTCGATCCGGGCGCGGCCGATGGGCAAAATGAAATCCGGGTCGTCGGGCACGTCGAAGGTCTGGCCATAGAGGATTTCGTTTTCCAAGAACACCACCGGGTTGGGGTCGCGGATGGCGGCCTTCAGCAATCCCTTGGCGTCGGCGGCCGAATAGGGCGCCACCACCTTCAGCCCGGGAACGTGGGCGAACCAACTGGCGTAGCATTGGGAATGCTGGGCGGCGACGCGGGAGGCGGCGCCGTTGGGGCCGCGAAAGACCATGGCGGCCCCCATCTGCCCACCCGACATGTAACGCGTCTTGGCCGCCGAATTGATGATGTGGTCCATCGCCTGCATGGCGAAGTTGAAGGTCATGAATTCAATGATCGGTTTAAGCCCGGCGAAGGCGGCGCCGACCCCCAGCCCGGTGAATCCCATTTCGGTGATCGGCGTGTCGATGATGCGGCGCTCGCCGAATTCCTCCAGCAATCCCTGGCTGATCTTGTAGGCGCCCTGGTACTGGGCCACTTCCTCGCCCATCAGGAAAACACCCTCGTCGCGGCGCATTTCCTCGGCCATGGCGTCGCGCAGCGCGTCACGCACGGTGGTTGGCGTCGCCGGCCCGGTGTATTCGGCTTCCGGCGGTGGCGCGGTGACGGCCGCGGCAACGGGGGCCGCCGGCGCTTCGCCTTGGGTTTCGGGTGGCGCGGCGG
Source organism: Alphaproteobacteria bacterium (assembly GCA_024278615.1). Lineage (GTDB taxonomy): Bacteria > Pseudomonadota > Alphaproteobacteria > Rhodospirillales > 2-02-FULL-58-16 > JAJRSS01. The sequence continues at coordinate 664 of JAJRSS010000077.1, read as the reverse complement.
CGGGTTCCGCCCGTGGCGCCGGCGCCACCACAATGGCGTCCGCCGCCGACGCGTCCTCGCCATCTTCCAACAGCACGGCGATGGGCGAATTCACCGCCACCCCTTCGCTGCCTTCGGCGACCAGGATTTTGCCCAAAATCCCTTCGTCGGCGGATTCCACTTCCATGGTCGCCTTGTCGGTTTCGATTTCCGCCAGCGCCTCGCCGCTGCTCACCGGATCGCCTTCGCTTTTCAGCCACTTGACCAGGTTGCCTTCGGTCATGGTCGGCGACAGGGCGGGCATCAGAATGGCAACGGCCATGGTTCAGGCCTCCACCAGGATGTCGGTGTAAAGCTCGGCCGCGTCCGGCTCGGGGCTGGACTGGGCGAAGTCGGCGGCGGCGGTGACGCGGAATTTCACTTGCCGGTCGATGTCCTTGAGGTCTTCTTCCGTCGCCAGCTTGCCGTCCAGCAGGCGGGCGCGCAGGTTGTCGATAGGGTCGCTTTCCTTGCGCACCTTGCTGACTTCCTCCTTCGAGCGGTACTTGGCCGGGTCGGACATGGAATGGCCGCGATAGCGGTAGGTCTTCATCTCCAGGATGTAGGGGCCCTTGCCGGCCCGGCAGTGCCTGAGCGCCTTTTCCGCCGCCAAATGCACCGCCACCACGTCCATGCCGTCCACCTG
>JAJRSS010000076.1 GCA_024278615.1 Alphaproteobacteria bacterium | reverse complement strand
CCAGATTTGGGCCAGCTTGGGGTAATCGGGAACGTTGACACCGGTCGGTGTCCACAGAACCCGGTCGGGCGAGCGGTAAAACTCAACCAGACCACCCAGATTGGGGGCGCGTTCGGTGAACGACTCGTGGTTGATCGTCGATTCGCGGATGAACGTCAGGCCAACATGGCTCTTCTTCACATCGACCGTCTTGGAGACGACGAACTGGGCATAGAGCCAAGCCGCCTTGCGGCGATCGACCGGAGTGGACTTGAACAGGGTCCACGAACCGGCATCCTGATAACCCAGCTTCTGGCCTTCCACCCAGTAAGGACCGTGGGGAGAGGGAGCCATGCGCCATAGCGGCTTGCCGTTGTCATCGACGGTGTTGTTGCCTTCGCTTTTCGGGGCCACCATGGATGCGGTAAAGGCCGTGTACCAGAATATCTGCTGGGCCACGTTGCCTTGGGACAAGGCCGGCAGGGATTGGTAGAAATCGTAGCTAGCGGCGCCCGGAGGGGCATATTTGCGCAGCCATTCATCCCATTTGCGGATGGCGTAGACAGCGGCCGGTCCATTGGCCGCGCCACCACGGGAAACGGAAGCACCGACAGGATTGCAGGTGCCTGGCTCCATACGGATACCCCATTCGTCGACAGGAATGCCGTTGGGCAGGCCCTTGGAACCTTCGCCAGCCATGGAAAGCCATGCATCCGTCATCCGCCAGCCCAGATCAGGGGCGCGTTTGCCATAGTCCATGTGGCCGTAAATGCGCTTGCCGTCGATGGTCTTGACGTCTTCGCTGAAGAATTCGGCGATGTCTTCATAGGCCGACCAGTTGACCGGCACACCCAACTCGTAGCCGTACTTGGCCTTGAATCGTTTCTTCAGGTCGGGGCGGTCGAACCAGTCCTTGCGGAACCAATAGAGGTTGGCGAACTGTTGGTCGGGCAATTGGTACAGCTTGCCATCGGGTCCGGTGGTAAACGACTTGCCGATGAAATCATCGACATCAAGCATCGGATTGGTCGCATCTTTGCCCTCGCCGGCCATCCAGTCGGTCAGATTGACCGCCAGTTGCAGGCGGGAGTGGGTGCCGATCAGGTCGGAGTCGTTGATGTAGGCATCGTACAGATTACGATTGGTTTGCATCTGAGTCTGAACAGCCTGCACAACTTCACCTTCGCCAAGGATCTGGTGATTGACCTTAATGCCGGTGATTTCTTCAAATGCTTTGGTCAGGGTTTCGGATTCGTAGGTATGTGTCGGAATACCTTCCGAAAGCACATTGATTTCCATGCCCTTGAAGGGCGCGGCTGCCTTGATGAACCAACCCATTTCCTTCAACTGGTCGGCCCGGGACAGGGTCGACGGCTGGAATTCGCTATCGACCCATTTTTCCGCTTCGGCCATGCCGGCAAAGCTGGCGCCAGCAAAGGACACCGCCGCGACGGCGAGCGTCGCGACTGCGATTTTAACTTTCATGAGACATCCTCCCTAGGATTTGTTTTAGTCAGTGCGCAGTATTGACCCGTGAATTGAACATTGCAACCCAAAGGCATCCGCAACAACGACTTGTGGCGCATGTTCTATTTTGATAGCAGTCCCAACGGTGATTCACGCAAGAGGAGGAGTACTGAATATTAGGGTTGTTTAATATAATAGCGGCCCAGTTGAGACGGGCCGGGATTATCAGGCCGGTATTGTCAGCTTGGTACTTGCCGCCTCGGGAAGGCCATCCCGGGGAATCTGAAGCGGAGCACGATCGACGCCATGAGCAAAGGCCGAAATATTCTTTTCATCACCGCCGACCAATGGCGGGGTGACTGCCTGTCCGCGGTTGGGCACCCCTGCATCCGAACGCCGAACCTGGACCGGCTGGCCGCCGGCGGAACCTTGTTTCGCCGCCACTATACCCAGGCCACGCCTTGCGGACCGAGCCGGGCATCGCTGTATACGGGACTTTATCTCCACAACCACCGGATGGTTACCAACAGCACCGCACTGGATGCCCGCCACGCCAATGTGGCCCTGGAAGCCCGCAAGGCGGGCTATGAACCGGCCCTTTTCGGTTATACGGATATCGGCGCCGACCCGCGAGTCGAGCTTACGCCGGAGGGGGGCGAGACGCACCATCTGGTGCTTCCGGGCATGGATCCGGTAACCCTCCTGAACGAGGATTTCGGGCCGTGGCTTGATGATCTGGAAAGCAAGGGATACGAACGTCCGGATCCGCCGCTGTCGGTTTTCGAACATGATGCGGGAGCTCCCGGGGCGGCGGAAAGGGGACTGACCTTCCCGCCGGCCCGGTTCAAGGCCGAAGACAGTTCCGTCGCCTTTCTGACCAATAAAACCATGTCATTCATCAAGGCAAAAGGCGACACGCCCTGGTTCGCACACATCTCGTATTTTTCGGTTCATCCGCCGTTCGTGGCGCCACGGCCGTACAATGACATGTACGACCCCGCCGGGGTGCCCCTGCCGCTGCGCCGTGAAACCGCCGAAGCCGAGGCCGCCCAGCATCCCCTGACGGCGCAATCCATCTTCAACCAGCGCGACATGCCGATCCGCCTGGGCACCGATAAGAAAACCTACCCGGGTTTGAACGAACGGGACCTGCGCCAGGCGCGGGCCACCTATTACGGCATGATATCGGAAGTGGACGACCAGATCGGACGGTTGATCGCGTTTTTGAAAGAGCACGGCGGTTTCGACAATACGCTCATCGTGTTCACCTCGGACCACGGCGAACAACTGGGCGATCACTGGATGTTTTCCAAGATCAGCTACTATGAGCAGACCTTTCATATCCCCCTGATCATCCGCGACCCCGACGTCCCGGACGCAGCCCGGGGCGGCGTTGTTCAGGCGTTTACGGAAAACGTCGATATCATGCCGACCATTCTGGATTGTCTGGGATTGGATATCCCGCGCCAATGCGACGGCCATTCATTGCTGCCCTTCTTAAACGGAGAAGACCCGGCGGGCTGGCGCACGGAAGCTCATTCGGAACTCGATTTTCGCGATTACCTGGGCACCGACGGCAAGCCGGCTTTTGGCTTGGGCGCCGATGAATGCACCATGAACGTCATCCGTGACCTACGGTACAAATATGTGCATTTCACCGCCCTGCCGCCGCTGTTATTCGATCTGCGGAGCGATCCCACCGAATTCGAAAATCTTGCCGGGCGGCCGGACCATGCATCAATCATCGCAGAATACGCACGGAAACTGTTGTCGTGGCGCATGCGTTACGATGACCGGGGCCTGGCCCATATCGGTCAATGAACGCGTCATCCGGCTCTTCCTCGAAGACGGCGGCAGCCCCTCCTGCGCCCGCCGCGCTTATTCCGACTTATGGTCTTCGGTGTGGCGGAGGACCATGTCGCGAAGGGTGACGAGACCCGCCGGCTTGCGCTGATTGTCCACCACCAGGGCCCGGGACAGGCGAAAGCGGACCAGCAGGTTGATGGCGTATTTGATGTTCATGTCGGCGGCCAGGGTCAGCACCGGCTTGGACATGACCTCATAGACATTCACCCGGTCGGGCGAGCGCTCCTTGGCGATCACTTCGCGGGCGATATCGGTAACCACCAAAAGGCCGTATTCGTCCGCGTCGTCCCGGCGTTCCACCACCAGCGAACTGACACCCGTCCGGCGCATCATTTCGATGCCTTCGCGCACCGTAGCCATGCGCTCGATGGTGCGGACCGATGTGGTCATCACTTCCGAGACTTTTGTATAGGTGTATTCCATCAGACTTCTTCCTCAATCTCGTGAAGCAGGGTGGGCAGTTGGGTTTTCATGCCGACGGCATCCTCAATCGCCACCTGAAAGGCGATGCCGCTGCCCGGCACCTCGTCGAACTTGCCGGCGGAGGCTATGGTTTCCAGGATTTCCCGGGCCTTGGGCGCGGCCACCAGGAACAGCAATACATCCCGTTGGGCGTTCAGGTCCAGGCCGAGAAAGGTTTTCTCCGGTTTCAGCCCTTCGCCCCGGACGCTGGTGATTACCGTCGCCCCGGTGGCCCCGGCCTCGCGGGCGGCATCCATGACTTGGGTGGCGCAATCGTTGCTGACCAGGGCCATAATCAATTTTAGGTTCATGGCGGGTTCTCCTCATCCTCGGTATCTTTGGGGGGATTTTTTCTTGCTTCCAACCAGGATGTCAGCATGGCGTAACCCAAGACTGACATAATGGGGAAGACGCAGGCGAATGCAATCAAACCGAATCCGTCGATCAGCGGGCTGCGGCCGGGAATGGCCGAAGCCAGCCCCAGGCCCAGGGCCGCGATCACGGGCACGGTGACGGTGGAAGTGGCGACGCCGCCGGAATCGTAGGCAAGCGGAATGATCGCCCGGGGCGCCCGGATGGTCTGGACGATGACGAACAGGTAGCCGACTATGATGTAATACTGCAGTGGCGTGCCGGTAACGATGCGGAAGGCGCCGATGGCGACGCCTGTGCCGACGCCGATGGCAACGGCGATGCGAAGACCCCTTGACCGCACCGTGCCGCCGGATACGGTTTCCGCCTTGGCGGCGACGGCGATCAGGGCCGGTTCGGCGATGGTGGTGGCGAAGCCGATGGCGCCGGCGAACACGTACACCCAGGCGTAATCCCGCCAGTGAACCACATTCGGGTTACCGCCGATAAAATCCGGCGCCGTCAATTGCCGGGCCATGGTCTTGCCCAGGGGGAACAGGGCCTCATTGAGGCCGACCAGGAAAAGGGTAAGCCCCACCAATACATAAAGGAACCCGACGACAATCCCTTTCAGGTTCGGAGGCGGCTTGCCGATAACAATAACCTGAAAGCCGAAAAGGACGGCGACGATGGGGAACACGTCCACAATCGTGTCCAGGCCGGTGTTGATGATATCGGCGAGCAGGTTCATGGCCGGTCAGCCCACCATGCCGAAGATGAGTACAAAAATTATCGGGGTCAGGCTGGCGAAGGCGATCAGCCCGAAGCCATCCACCAGGGGGTTGCGGCCGCGGATAACGTTGGCCAGGCCAACACCCAGGGCGGCGACCAAAGGCACGGTGATGGTGGATGTGGTGACACCGCCGGAATCATAGGCGACGCCGACGATTTCCGGCGGGGCGAAAAAGGTCAGCAGAATCACAATCAGGTAACCGCCGACAATCAGGTAGTGCACCGGCCAGCCCTTGAGGATACGGAAAACGCCGATGACCAGGGCAACTCCCACGGCCAAGGCCACGGTCAGGCGCAGATAAAGAGCATAATCATCGCGCGCCGTTTCCGTACCGGCGATGGCGCCACCCTGGGCCGCCACCTGGGCGGCTTCGTTGGTGATCGCAATCAATGCCGGTTCGGCCACCGTGGCGCCGAATCCCAGGCAGAAAGCGAAAGCCAACAACGCCGTCAGGCTGCCCTTGCGGGCGAAGGCGTCGGCCATCGCCTCGCCCAAGGGAAACAGGCCTGATTCCAGGCCCTGAATGAACAGAGCGAGCCCGACGACGACAAAGACCAAGCCTACAACGATGCGTTCCAGGTCGGGAAAAGGTTGTTGCAGCACCGCAATTTGGAAAAAGGCGATGACGGCGACCACGGGAAGCAGGTCACGGGCCGCGCCCCCGAGTAGGCCTAGGATGCCACGAATACTGGAAATGGCGGGCCTCCGACCTCTTTCTCCGTAAGGCGTACCCCATGGATCAAGCGAGCCTGCGGTACATTGTCCCCGACACACCGCCGAGCACGCCCCGGAATTAAGGCGGTAGCGGCCAGGGAGGCGATCGCAATTTCCACCGCCATGCCCGCTGGCGGCGGCCACCGAAACCGGCCAAATCCAACCGGGTTCCGTTCAAAAAACCCCATAATGTGCGATCACTCACACATCATAGCCGCTTTTAGACTATAATTTCGCCATAAACACCACGTCAAATGGCAGACATGGTTGTTCCGGCATTCACTGCCGCCGGCGGTAGGTTCGTCAAAATGGGGCGGACGAAAATTTGGGGGAGTTCACGCATGCCCAATACCATCGCCTTGGTGGACGATGATCAAAATATCCTTGCTTCCGTTTCCATGGCCCTGGAAGCCGAAGGCTTCACGGTGGAAACCTATACAGATGGCTTCGAGGCCCTGGCCGGACTGGAAAAAAGTCCCGTCGACCTCGCCGTTCTCGACATAAAGATGCCGCGCATGGACGGCATGGAACTGCTGGATAAAATTCGCCAAAAATCCCAACTGCCGGTGATTTTCCTTACCTCCAAGGACGACGAGGTGGACCAGGTGCTGGGTCTGCGCATGGGCGCCGATGACTACATTACCAAACCTTTTTCCCAGCGGCTGTTGATCGAACGGATCAATGCCATCCTCCGGCGGCGCGACCTGTCAAGAGACCCATCGGCGCCAGGGAACGGAAACGTCATCCGCCGCGGTGACCTGGAACTGGATGAAGCGCGCCATATGTGTTCGTGGAAAGGGCAACCGCTCAACCTGACGGTGACCGAATTCCTGCTGATCCTGGCCCTGGCCAACCGGCCCGGCCATGTCAAAAGCCGGGACCAGTTGATCGACGCCGCCTATGGCGAACACATTTATGTGGATGACCGCACGATCGACAGTCACGTCAAAAGGCTGAGAAAGAAATTCAAGGTTGTGGATGAAGACTTCCAGCAGATCGAAACCCTGTACGGGGTTGGCTACCGGTACAAGGAATCCTGATCTCCGGGATCTTTATGCACCCCCCCGCCCCCCGGATTCTTAAATGCGGAGCGGCGATGGGAATTGCCGTTAAATCCCTGAACGTGCGTATAATGCCAGGACGGCGCTCAAAATGGAGATGACGACCGTCTGTTGAAGGCATGGAGAAGAAGGCACGCGAAAAGTTCAAGCCCTGGATACCGCCCATCACCCGGCGGATTCTGGCGGTCAATATCCTGGCTCTGGGCATCCTGGTCGCCGGGTTATTGTACCTGGGGCAATACCGCAACAGCCTGATCGCCGCCGACCTGTCGGCGTTGAAGATTCAGGCCGAAATGTTGGCCGCCGCCCTGGGCGAGGGTGCGGTCAGGACCAACAGAAACGTCACTCCCGCGATCCAGGAAATTCAAATCGAAACGGCCCGCCAGATCGTTCGCCGCCTGGCCGCCACAACCCAGACCCGGGCCCGGCTGTTCGGCACCGACGGCAACCTGTTGGCCGACAGCCGCATCCTGTTGGGCCCCGGCGGCATAGTCCAGATCGAGGAACTTCCCCCGCCCCGCCTGGGGGACGAAACCCTGCGTTATGTCTTGGACCTGTATGACCGCTTCGTCGAAAGGCTGCCCGGGTCGCAGGAACTGTCTGCATACAAGGAACGACCCAGCCAACGGGGCGCCGACTACCCGGAGGTCCTGCGCGCCATGTCGGGGGAAACCGCCACCGTGGTGCGCTCAAGCCAATCCACCAACATGATTCTCACCGTCGCCGTGCCCGTACAGCGTTACAAGCAGGTCCTGGGGGAGCTGATGCTTTCGAAAGGATCCCAAAATATCGACGAAGCCTTGTTCGAAGTGCGCCAGGACATCATGAACGTGTTCGGCGTCGCCCTGGGGGTGACCATCCTGCTGTCCGTCTATCTGGCCGGCACCATTGCCCGGCCCATCCACCGCCTGGCCACCGCCGCCGAGCAAATCCGCCGGGGCCATGGCCGCAAGCACGCCCTGCCCAAGTTCACCGAACGCAATGATGAGATCGGCGAGTTGGCCCAGTCCCTGAGCGACATGACCGAAGCCCTTTGGGACCGCATGGACGCCATCGAAAGTTTCGCCGCCGACGTGGCTCACGAAATCAAGAATCCCCTGACTTCCCTCAACAGCGCCGTGGAAACGGCGGCCAGGATCACCGACCCCGGCCAGCAGCGCAAACTGATGACCATCATTCAGGAAGACGTGCGCCGCCTGGACCGGATCATCAGCGACATCGCCGAGGCTTCCCGGGTGGATTCCGAACTGTCCCGGGAGGAACAGGAAGTTTTCGACGTGAGCCTGGTGCTGGAAACCCTGGTCGACATGGAAACCACCACCGATTCCCGGAAGGAAGTCGAACTCAGGCTTGAGCACCAGTCCGGCCTGTTGGTGCGGGGCACGGAAAGGCGGCTGGTTCAGGTGTTCCGCAACCTGATCGCCAACGCGAAATCCTTCAATCCGGCGGGCGGGCCCATCAGCCTGAAAGCCTTTCGCCAGGGCAACTGGATTCACATTGAATGCGAAGACAGTGGACCCGGACTGCCACCGGGCAAGGAAGACGCGATTTTCGAGCGTTTCTACACCGAGCGTCCGAAAGGGGAAAAATTCGGCCTGCACTCGGGCCTGGGCCTGAGTATTTCCAGGCAGATCATCGAAGCCCACCAAGGTCACCTGCATGGGGAAAACCGCCTGTCCGCCGAAGGCAAAGTGCTGGGCGCCCGGTTCGTCATCCGTCTGCCGGCGGTCAAACAGCCTGACTCGAAATGAATCCCGTCGAATCAGTGTTTTACAGATTCTGCCATGCGCGGGCTTGACTCTCGCACCCACGCCTTTTTTTGGCGACGATAAAGAAAGGCGAGGATGGCAGGGGATGCGAAGCGCGCCCTGCTTTCGAGTATCCGGGATGAAATCCAGGGGAAAGGGACGGCCAAAATAATTTTTTTTGTATAACATATTGGTTTTGCACAATATATTTTGGTCCAAGCCTTGAGGGCTTGAGGGACAGGCGGGAGTTTGATTTTTGGTTCAGGTTCACGGTACCGCGGTGGAGGTGGATGGGGTTGGCGTCTTGCTGCTGGGTCCGTCGGGCAGCGGCAAGTCGGACCTGGCCCTGCGCCTGATCGACGGCGGCGCCCGTCTGGTCGCCGATGACCGCACCAATGTGGTGGCAAAGGAAGGACGCCTGGAAGCCTTCCCCCCCAGGGAAATCAAGGGCTTACTGGAGGTCCGGGGCGTCGGCCTGCTGGCCGTCGAAAGCCTGGTCCAGGGCCGCCTTTGGACCCATCTGGGGCTGGCCATTGAACTGGTGGCGGCGGAACGGGTGGAGCGGCTGCCCGAGCCAGCCGGGTGGGAATGCCTGGGCGTAACCGTGCCCTGCTTGGCCCTGGCGCCTTTCGAAGCCTCGGCGGCGGCCAAGGTTCGCCTTGCGGTACGCGGGGTTAAAGACGGTATAATCATCGCCGCCGGATCGCCCGGGAAGTAAGGACTCGTTGAGGATGCCCCAGTTACCCCAGATGCCCGAAAAGCCCAATCTGGCCGCTTCGGTTTCGCGCTTCCCCTCAGGCGGGGCGGAGAATGCCGGCCGGTCCGTTGACCAATCCCAGTGGGTGCTGCTGGTGACCGGCATGTCGGGGGCGGGAAAGACTTCGGCCCTGAAAATCCTGGAAGACATGGGATACGAAGCCATAGACAATGTCCCCTTGTCGTTGCTGGACAGTCTGGTGGCGCCATCCCGGGCGGGACGTGGCCGGGCCGGAGAGGAACGGAAGAGCAGGCAGGAATACCGGCCCCCCATCGCCATCGGCGTCGATATCCGGACGCGGGATTTCAGTGTCAATTCCATCGTCGGGGAACTGGCCTCCCTGGCCGCCGAAGCGGCGGTCCAGGTGCGCGTCCTCTACCTGGATTGCGAGGATCAGGAACTGGGCCGGCGGTATGTGGAAACCCGCCACCGCCATCCCCTGGCCGGCGACCGGCCGGTCGCCGACGGCATCGACCTGGAGCGCCGGTTGTTATCGCCGCTGCGCGACCGGGCTGACGTTACCCTGGACACTACCGGCATTACCCTTGGCGACCTGAAGCGCACCCTTCAAGGCCAGTTCGGGCTGAAGGCGTACCCGGTACTGTCCATCCAGGTGACGTCTTTTTCGTTCCGCCGGGGCCTGCCCCGGGAGGCGGACCTGGTTTTCGACGTGCGCTTTCTCACCAACCCCCATTACCAGCCGGCGCTCAGGCCGCTTACCGGCAAAGACCCGGCGGTGGGTAAATGCATTTCCGGTGATGAGGACTTCGAGACGTTTTTCAACAACCTGACCGGATTGCTTCAGCCCCTGTTGCCCCGTTACATGGCCGAGGGGAAAAGTTACCTGACTATCGCTATCGGCTGCACCGGCGGTCGGCACCGTTCGGTTTTCGTCGCCGAGCGGCTGGCGGCGTGGCTGGGCGAACAGGTTGACGAAATCAACAGCGGGCAGGTTCACCTGCACCACCGGGACCTTGATGGACCCGTATCTTGAAGGGCTGGACGGCTGAAAACACTCAACAGGGATGAGATGAATAGAATTAACGGGAATCGACGACCATGATCGGAATAGTACTTGTCACCCATGGCCGGCTGGCGGAGGAGCTGGCCTCCGCGCTGGAACACGTGGTCGGCCCGCAGTCCAATATCACCAACGTCTGCATCGGGCCCGATGACGATATGGAACTCCGTCGCCAGGACATCCTGGACAGTGTTGCCCGGGCCGATCAGGGAGACGGCGTCGTGGTGCTGACGGATATGTTCGGCGGCACGCCGTCCAACTTGGCCATTTCTATCATGGACAAGGCGAACGTGGAGATCATCGCCGGCGTCAATCTTCCCATGCTGGTCAAGTTGGCTAGCGTCTGCGATTCCGAAACCCTGACCCAGGCTGCGATCAGCGCCCAGGAAGCGGGGCGGAAATACATCAGCATCGCATCCCAATTGTTGTCCCAGGACTAGGCCTGGGCCTAATCATGGGCATGGGCGACAAGAAGAGAAGCGGCCAAACGGTATCGTGCACCGGCACCATCCTCAACCAGCGGGGCCTGCATGCCCGGGCGGCGGCGAAATTCGTCAAGACAGTGGGAAAGTTTAATGCTGACATTGAGGTCAGCAAGGGCGGGCAGGTTGTATCCGGTCTTTCCATCATGGGCCTGATGATGTTGGCCGCCGGTCCGGGAAGCCAGATCGAAGTCACCGCGTCGGGGCCGGAAGCGGAGGCGGCTTTGGCGGCCATTTGTTCTATGATCGAAGCCAAGTTTGAAGAGGAATAAGCCGGTGGGCCGCCGCTCCATGGTATGAGCCCGGGATTCAGAAAAACCATGGCGAAGAAACGGAAACAGAAAAAAAGAGGCGAGGCCGTGTTCCGGGGCCTTGGCGTTTCCCCCGGCATCGGCATCGGCGTGGTGCACCTGCACCAGACTGATGCCGTCACCGTCCCTGAATACCGTATTCCCCAGACAGGCATTGCGGCGGAACGGGAAAGGTTCGCCAAAGCCACGGCCGCCGCCCGCCGCCAGATCGGGCGGTTGCGTGCCAAAGCCAAGGGCATGTCCAACTCGGCGGCGGGGGAACTGGACTTTCTGCTGGACGCCTACCAGCAGATGCTGAAAAATTCCAGACTTGTCCGCGGCGTCGATCAGCGAATCGTCCGCGATCGCATCAACGCCGAGGCCGCCGTCCAGGCCGAGGTAGCCGAAATCGCCGAAGCCTTTGCCGCCATGGACGACGCCTATCTGGCCGCCCGCCTGGACGACATCCGCGAAGTGGGACGGCGGCTGATCGGCAACCTGACCAAAACCGTCCGCAAAATCCCCTCCCGCATGCCCCGGGACAGTATCGTCGTCGCCCAGGAAATGACCCCGGCGGACACGGCGCTTCTCGATCCCGGCCGGGCAGCCGGCATCACCGCCGAGGTGGGCGGCGCCGAAGGCCATACGGCGATCATGGCCCGGGCCCTGGGCCTGCCGGCGGTCCTGGCGGTGCCGGGCCTGTTGAAGGGCGCCCGCGCCGGCGATTCCATTGTCATTGACGGCGACGCCGGCCAGGTCGTCGTCAACCCTTCGCCGGCGACGCTGGCCGTCTTCCAGCGACTGCGAAGCGAAAAGCAGCGGGAAAAGCGGCAGCTCTCGCGGTTGAAACGGCAGCCGGCGATTACTCTGGACGGCGTCGAAGTCACACTGCTGGCCAACGTGGAACTGCCTATCGAGATGGCGCTGGTGAACCAGGCCGGCGCCGCCGGCATCGGCCTGCTGCGCAGCGAATTCATGTTCATGAACCGGGAAGATCTTCCCGGCGAGGAAGAACAGTTCCAGGTCCTGCGGACCATGGTCGAGCCCATGGAAGGCAAACCGGTCACCATCCGCACCCTGGACGTGGGGGGGGAAAAAATCTCCGGCGCGGTGATGGGCGACTTTCGGGAAAGCGCCTCGTCGGCACTGGGCCTGCGGGGAATCCGCCTGTCCCTGGCCCGCGACGAGCTGTTGGAAATCCAGTTCCGGGCCTGCCTGCGCGTCAGCGCCTTCGGCAACGTGCGCATCCTCCTGCCCATGGTGACCACGGTGGCGGAAGTTCGCCAGGCCCGGGCCATCCTCGCCAGGGCGGCCCGCCGGTTGAAACGCCGGGGCGCGGCCATGGCTTCGGCCCTGCCGCTCCTGGGGGTCATGATCGAGGTGCCGGGCGCCGCCCTGGCCGCCGACGCCCTGGCCCAGGCCTGCGATTTCTTCGCCATCGGCTCCAACGACCTGACCATGTACACCCTGGCCGTAGACCGGGGCGACGACCAGGTGGCCCACTTGTACAATCCCCTGCACCCGGCGATCCTGAGGCTGATCCAGTTCGCCACGGCGGCCGCGCTCAGGGCCCGCATACCGGTCAGCGTCTGCGGCGAAATTGCCGGTGACCCCCGGTTTTTAGCCCTTTTACTGGGCCTGGGCCTGAGAGAGTTTTCCATGACTCCATCCAACATCCCCAGGGTCAAAAAGCGTATCCTGGCCCTGGATTCCATCGCCGCCGCCGCCCGCGCCGGTGTGATCATGGATCAGATGGATGCCGGGCGCATCGCCATGCTGCTGGATGATTTCAACGCCCTTGCCTAAATATTTTGCCTAAACACTCGGCCTTAAGCGTGGCCTTAAGCCTTGCCTAAAACCTTGAACAACTGTAAAGCCCCCCACATTCAAACTTCCCAGATTCCATCCAATTCCAACAGCTTTCCGGAGGCACCCATGACCGCATTTGACGACTACAAGGTCGCCGATATTTCCTTGGCCGATTGGGGCCGCAAGGAAGTCGCCATTGCCGAGACCGAGATGCCGGGATTGATGGCGTTGCGCGAAGAATACGGCGGCGCCAAGCCACTCAAGGGTGCCCGTATCGCCGGTTGCCTGCACATGACCATTCAGACGGCGGTTTTGATGGAAACCCTGATTGCCCTTGGCGCCGAAATCAGGTGGAGTTCGTGCAATATTTTTTCCACCCAGGATCAGGCGGCGGCGGCCATGGCGGCGGCGAGGATACCCACCTTCGCCTGGAAGGGGGAATCGGAAGAGGAATTCTGGTGGTGCATAGAACAAACCATCGAGGGCCCCGATGGCTGGCGCCCCAACATGATCCTGGATGACGGCGGCGACCTGACCGCCATCATGCATGAGAAATACCCGCAATTGCTCGAGGACGTGAAGGGCATTTCCGAGGAAACCACCACCGGCGTTCACCGGTTGTATGAAATGGCCAAAAACGATGAATTGAAAGTGCCGGCCTTCAACGTCAACGATTCGGTGACCAAGTCCAAGTTCGACAATCTTTACGGCTGCCGGGAAAGCCTGCCCGACGGCATCAAGCGGGCCACCGACGTGATGCTGGCCGGTAAAATTGCGGTAATCGCGGGATACGGCGACGTCGGCAAGGGCTGCGCTGCCTCTCTCAAAGGTCATGGCTCCCGCGTTCTGGTCACCGAGGTGGACCCCATCTGCGCCCTGCAGGCGGCGATGGAAGGCTATCAGGTGGTGACCATGGACGAAGCGGCGTCCCAGGGCGACATTTTCGTCACCACCACCGGCAACATCGATGTCATTACCGTCGAGCACATGCGCCAGATGAAAGACCGGGCCATTGTCTGCAACATCGGCCACTTCGATTCGGAAATCCAGGTGGAAGCTTTGCGCAACTATAAATGGCACAACGTCAAGCCCCAGGTGGACGAGGTGGAGTTTCCCGACGGCAAGCGCCTGATCCTGCTGGCCGAAGGGCGGCTGGTAAACCTGGGCTGCGCCACCGGCCACCCCAGTTTTGTCATGAGCGCGTCGTTCACCAACCAGGTGATCGCCCAGATGGAATTGTGGGAAAACGCCGACAACTACGGCAAGCAGGTCTATGTGCTGCCCAAGCACCTGGACGAAAAGGTGGCCACCCTTCACCTCAACAAACTGGGGGTAAAGCTGTCCCAATTGACCAAGGAACAGGCCGATTACATCGGCGTGCCGGTCAAGGGCCCCTTCAAGCCCGATTATTACCGCTATTAGACGCGGGTCAGGATTGATAGGAACCATTTGACCGCCGTGGGCGGCTTTTGGCCATCGGCCGCCTTCTCAAGGCGGCGCTTTCCCCGTAACATTCCCCGGTGAATGCGTTTTTGACCACAGACCCCGTTCTGGCCTTCGCCCTCGGCGCCCTTTTGGCGGCCGTGGTCCTGGCCTGCATCGCCGGGCCGGTGATTTGGTGGCAGGCCCGGCGGAAACGCGACGCAACGGCCCGATGCCGCGCCCTGGAAGCGGGCATCGAAAAGCACCGGGAAACTCTGGAAGCGGCGCCGGACGGCCTTTTTCAATG
>JAJRSS010000075.1 GCA_024278615.1 Alphaproteobacteria bacterium | reverse complement strand
TCGGCCTCAGAGAATGGGCTCATGGGTTCTGATCAATGCAAACTGGTATTAGTTCACATGAACTATACTAAGCGCTTGATATAATTGGTCGGAGTGAGAGGATTTGAACCTCCGGCCCCCGCCTCCCGAAGACGGTGCTCTACCAGGCTGAGCTACACTCCGATAAGCCGTGGCCGATGGGCCTTGGCTATGAAGGCGGGTTATACAACCCCGGAGAAGTTGGGGCAAGCAAGCTGGTTTTAGGGGTCGGAAACGGGCCCTAATAGGCCCGTTCCATGCAGTCGTCGATGACTTCCAAAAGGGCCTGTTTTTCCGGCCCGTCATCGAAAATACCCAGGGCGTCCCGGGCCATGGCGCTGTAATGGCGGGCTCGTTCGACGGAATCCGTCAGGGCGTCGTGTTTCTGCAGCAGCAGAATGGCCTTTTCCAGGTCTTCCGGCTGCTGTTCCAGGTCCTCCAGGGTGCGGCGCCAGAAGGTTCGTTGCCCTTCGTCTCCCCGGCGGAAGGCCAGCACTACGGGTAGGGTGATCTTGCCCTCGCGGAAATCGTCGCCGACGGTCTTGCCCAGGGTCGCCTGCTTGGCCGAATAGTCCAGCACGTCGTCAATCAACTGGAAGGCGATGCCCAGATTCATGCCGAAGGTTTCCAGGGCGTCTTCCTCCACCGACGGCCGCTCGGCGACCACGGCGCCCAACCGGCAGGCGGCGGCGAACAACTGGGCCGTCTTGGCCTTGATCACTTCCAGATAGGCGGGCTCGCCGGTTTGGGTGTCGTTGGCGGTGATCAGCTGCATCACTTCGCCCTCGGCGATGATGGCCGATGCCCGGGACAGGATGGACAGCACGCGAAGCGACCCGTCGGCGACCATCAACTCAAAGGACCGGCTGAACAGGTAATCCCCCACCAGTACGCTGGCCTTGTTGCCCCACAGGGCGTTGGCCGAAGCCAGGCCCCGGCGCAGCGCGCTTTCATCGACAACATCATCGTGCAGCAGGGTGGCGGTATGAATGAATTCCACGCAGGTGGCGAGGCCGATATGGCGCCCACCCTCGTATCCGCACAGCCTGGACGCGGCCAGGGTCAGCATGGGCCGCAGGCGTTTGCCGCCGGCGGCGACCAAATGGCCGGCCAGCTGGGGGATCAGGTCCACCGGCGAATCCATATGGCGTAGAATAAGCTCGTTGACGGCGCCCATGTCCTTGGCCACCAGGGCGGTCAAAGTCTCGAGGCCGGTTTTCTTTACCCGCTCCCCGTCCAGGTTTACGACAACGCCCACGGCGCGTCCTCCCTACATGGCTTGACGTATCGGCTTATATTGAGAAGCATAGGAAGACTGCCGCCGCCCGGTCAAGCCCGCAAAGGCGGAACTGACAAAGGTTATACCCTATGATGGAACTAACCCGGTCCAACGACGTGGTGCTTTTGTCATGGCTTCGGGCGCGTCTGGCCGGCGCCGGGATCGAATTCGCCGTCTTTGATGCCCATACATCCAGCGCCTACATGGGCGGGCTGGCGGCGGTGGCCAGCCGGATAATGGTGGTTGAGGACCAAATGCCCCTGGCCCGTATCATCCTGGCCGAGGGACGAAGGATTCAAAGTGCCCAGCGAAACCAGTGAAACCGGTAAATCCGGTGAATCGGCCGGCGCCATCAGTGAAGACGCCCTGCTGGGCGGACGCGTCATCCTGCGCCAGCCGGCGGCCGGCTACAGGACGGCCATGGACCCGGTGCTGCTGGCCGCCGCGGTGCCGGCGGCCGGCGGCGAACAGGTATTGGACGTGGGAACCGGCGTCGGTGCGGCGGCGCTCTGTCTGGCTTGCCGGGTGCCCGGGGCGCGGGTCTTCGGCATCGATGTCCAGCGGGATTTGGTGCGTCTGGCGGCGGACAACGCGAAAGCCAGCGGCCTGCGGGTGGATTTCATGGTCGGCGATCTGCAAGGGCCGCCGTCCAGGCTGGCCGCCGGGTCCTTCAACCACGTCATGGCCAATCCGCCGTACATGGCCCCGGGCCGGGGCCGCCCGTCCCCCTATTTGGGCAAGCGGCTGGCCACCGTGGAAGGCGACGCCGGGCTTGCCGGCTGGTTCGATTTCTGCCTGCTCATGGTCCGCCCCCGGGGCAGCGTGACGATTATCCACCGGGCCGACCGGCTGGATCAGATACTGGCGGCCATCCGGGGCCGGCTGGGGGAGATAGGCGTATTTCCCCTGTGGCCGGGGGGAGAGGGCGCCAAGCCGGCCAAGCGGATTATCCTGACCGGACGCAAGGGCGTCGCCACTCCCATGCGCATCCTGCCCGGGCTGGTCCTGCACGGCCCCGGCGGCGCCTACACCCCCCGGGCGGAAGCGGTTCTGCGTCACGGCCACGGGCTTGATTTATCTGAACCCCCCTAATCCGCGCTTTTACCCACCGGTGAATTCGGCAAGCGAGAATTTGCCCTTTGTGGTTTGAATGAACGGGCCGGGGGTGGTTTACTCCGCCCATGAAAAACCTCAAGCAATCCGCCCGTGACTTTGTCGACCGGGTGCGCAACCCGCCGCCGGTGGTCGCCGTGTTGCGGCTTTCCGGGGTCATCGGCGGCATGGGCTCGTGGAGCCGGGGGCTGAGCCTGGCGTCCCTGGCCGGACCCATCGAAGCCGCCTTCAAGGTGAGCCGCCTGGAGGCGGTGGCGCTGGCCATCAATTCCCCCGGCGGCTCTCCCGCCCAGTCGGCCCTGATCGCCAAGCGCATCCGCGACCTGGCCAAGGAGAATGACGTGCCCGTCTTCGCCTTCGCCGAGGACGTGGCGGCATCGGGGGGCTATTGGCTGGCCCTGGCCGGGGATGAGATTTTCGCCCAGGAAACGTCCATCATCGGCTCCATTGGCGTGATCAGCGCCGGTTTCGGCTTCACCCAGCTTCTTCAGCGCATTGGCGTCGAGCGCCGGCTGCATACGGCCGGGGACCGCAAGGCCATCCTGGATCCCTTCCAGGCGGAAAAGCCGTCCGACGTGAAACACCTGAAAAGCATCCAGCAGGATATCCATCACAGCTTCCAGGAAATGGTCAGGGAGCGCCGGGGGGGACGGCTGAAAGCGCCGGAAAGGAGCTGTTCAACGGCGCCTTCTGGACCGGCGGCCGGGCCCTGGAAATGGGCCTGATCGATGGCATCGGCGACCTGCGCGCGGTCATGCGGGACCGCTTCGGCGAAACGGTCAAGTTGAAGCTGATAAGCGCCCGCCGGCCGTGGCTGCGCCTGCCCTTCGGTCCCGGCGGTGGCGGGCAAGGGGGGGGCGAAGGCGTCCATTTGATCGAAAACGCCCTGTCGGCGGTGGAGGAAAGGGCCTTGTGGAGCCGATGCGGGCTTTGAGGCTCCCTTTCACCGGTTGACCCAGGCTCCGCCCGGCCCGTACAAAGGCCACCATGTTTGGCTTCAGCATCCAGAAACTGCTTTTCACCGTCCTGGTCGCCGCCGCCGTCTGGTATGGCTTCAAGTGGTATGCCCGCATCCAGTCCGTCCGGGATTCAAAAAGAGATTCGGCGAAAGTCAACCGGGGCGGCGGCCAGGGGGGCCAAGCCGGAGGCCAGCTCCCCGATACCGAAGACATGGTCAAATGCGGCTCCTGCGGCGTTTTCGTTGCCGCCAAGGGCGCCCGTTCGTGCGGCCGGGCCGACTGCCCCTATTCCGGATAGGGGTTCCTTGACCGCCTATCTGGCCGCCAGTACATTCCGCTGCACCGCAAAAACCGCGAAGGCGAAGGCCGCATGGCCAATTCTACTGAAACTCCGTCCCCCGCCAAAGAGACCTGTTTCCAGAACCTGATCCTCAGGCTGCAGACCTACTGGGCCGGCAAGGGTTGTGTGCTGTTGCAGCCCTTCGACATGCAGGTGGGGGCGGGCACCTTCCACCCGGCGACCACGCTCAGGGCCCTGGGGCCTGATCCGTGGAAGGCGGCCTATGTGCAGCCGTCGCGCCGGCCCGCCGACGGGCGCTATGGGGAAAACCCCAACCGCCTGCAGCACTATTACCAGTTCCAGGTGATCTGGAAGCCGTCGCCCGGCGATATCCAGGATTTGTACCTGCAAAGCCTTTTCGCCCTGGGCATCAATCCCCTGAACCACGACATCCGCTTCGTCGAGGACGATTGGGAAAGCCCGACCCTGGGCGCCGCCGGCCTGGGCTGGGAAGTGTGGCTGGACGGCATGGAAGTGACCCAGTTCACCTATTTCCAGCAGGTGGGCGGTATCGAATGCGACCCGGTCTCGGTGGAGCTGACCTACGGCCTTGAACGCCTGGCCATGTACATCCAGGGGGTCGAGAACGTCTATGACCTGGATTGGAACGGGGAAGGAGTGTCCTACGCCGACGTGTTCCTGAGGAATGAAAAGGAAGGCTCCGCCTATAATTTCGAGCACGCCGACACGGACATGCTGAGCCGTCATTTCAAGGACGCGGAAATCGAATGCCAGGCCCTGTTGGCGTTGGACACGCCCCTGGCCCTGCCGGCGTACGAGCAATGCATCAAGGCCAGCCACCTGTTCAACCTGCTGGACGCCCGGGGGGTGATTTCGGCCACCGAACGGGCCGCCTACATCGGCCGGGTACGGGCGCTGGCCAAGGGGTGCTGCGAAGCCTGGGTCGCCGGCCTGGGCGAGGGGTAAAGGTCATGCATGAATATTCATCCCCGCCCTTTTCTGTGGCCTCACCCCCACCCTTTTCTATAGCCCCACCCCCACCCCATCCCTCCCCCATCAAGGGGGAGGGAGTAAAGTGCCTGCGGTTAATTTTTCCTTCCCTCCGGAAGGGAGGAGGATCAGGCGCCAGACGATTCCGAGTCCGTTCCCTCCCCCCTGGCGGGGGAGGGTCAGGGTGGGGGGGACCCTTTCCGGGAGAATGGTGGGGGAGTATAGCCCCCCATGCCTGAACTTCTTCTGGAACTCCTCAGCGAGGAAATCCCCGCCCGCATGCAGGCCCGCGCGGCGGAAAATCTGGAATATTTTCTTACGACCTACCTAGTTCAAAAGGCATTAGGTCCGGTTTCCGCTAATATATATGCGACGCCCCGTCGTCTGACTTATATCGCCGACAATGTTCGACAAAGACGAATAGGTGTTCCAGAGGAAAAGAAAGGACCAAGGGTTGGTGCACCGGAAGCAGCAATACTAGGTTTCCTCAAGGCAAATGGGCTCGAAAGCTTGGATGCATGTGAAATCCGCCAGGACAAAAAGAAAGGTGACTATTACGTTGCGGTTATTGCGGAAGAAACCCAAGACACAATCGAGTTTTTACCGGATATCATTGAACTTGCTTTCGAAGCGGTCGGTTGGCAGAAGTCAATGCGATGGGCCGATCACGGTGCTCGTGTCCGCTGGGTGCGACCCTTACATTCTATCCTTTGTGTGTTCGGGGAGACAGTAGTTCCCGTGACCTTTGGTCCATTCGTGGCGGGGGGCACGACCCTCGGCCATCGTTTCCTTGCTCCCGATCCCATCACCGTCACCAACTTCGCCGACTACGAGAAGAAACTCCGCGCCGCCAAAGTGATGATCGATCCGGTGGAGCGGCGGGCGGTGATCAAGAAACAGGCGGAAAAGCTGGCGGCGGCGGAAGGGCTGACTCTCAAACAGGACGATGGGTTGCTGACCGAAGTGACCGGGCTGGTGGAATGGCCGGTGGTGCTGATGGGGCGCATCGACGCCGCCTTCATGGACCTGCCGCCCGAAGTGCTCATCACTTCCATGCGCCACCACCAGAAATATTTTTCGCTGCTGGACAAGGATGGCGACCTGGCGCCCCGCTTCATCGTCGTTTCCAACATGGAGGCGACGGATGGCGGTAAGGCCATCGTCGCCGGTAACGAACGGGTGCTGCGGGCGCGCCTCGCCGACGCCAAATTCTTCTGGGACCAGGACCGTAAGACCAAGCTGGAAGACCGCCTGCCTCAACTGGAAAAGGTTGTCTTCCAAGCCAGGCTGGGGACGTTGGCGGAAAAAGTAGAGCGTATGCAGTCTCTGGCCGCCCACCTAGCGCCACATTGCGGTGCGGATGAGGGTGACGCGGTACGGGCGGCGCAGCTCTGCAAGGCTGATCTGGTGTCGGAAATGGTGGTGGAATTCACCGACCTGCAAGGTCTCATGGGCAAATATTATGCCCTGGACCAGGGCGAAAAGCCGGAAGTAGCCCAGGCCATCGCCGATCACTACTCCCCCGCCGGCCCCAACGACGATTGCCCCTCGGCTCCCGTCAGCGTTACCGTCGCCCTCGCCGATAAGATCGATTCACTTGTCGGCTTCTTTGCCATTGATGAAAAGCCAACAGGCTCAAAAGACCCGTTTGCTCTCCGTCGTACGGCGCTGGGTATTATTCGGCTAATTGTTGAGAATGGGCTGCGCATAGGATTGACTAGTGTGGTCAATAAGGCTCATGCGTTATTGGAAGATCATCTTGATAAAGGAACGGTGCGTGTGCCATTAGGCCCAAAAATAGTCACCGAAGGTGGGTCTAGTTTTCAGTTGAAACAAGCGCACAAAATTTTTTCTGCTGAAGTTGTCGCCGACGATCTCCTCGCCTTCTTCGCCGATCGGTTGAAAGTGCACCTGCGCGGCGAGGGAGTGCGCCATGACCTTATCGATGCGGTGTTCGCCTTAGGTGGCGAGGATGATCTTGTACGAATTCGGAAACGAGTTGAGGCGCTTAATAGCTTTCTTGAAACGGACGACGGAGCCAATTTACTTACTGCTTACAAAAGAGCCGCCAACATCCTCCGCATCGAGGAAAAGAACGATGGCCGGACCTACAGCGGCGGGGCCGATGCTGCGAAGTTGGAGCAGGAAGAAGAGAAAGTCCTGCTGGCGGCCCTCGGCCAGGCGGAAGCCAAATGCGCCCCGGCGCTGCAAAAGGAAGACTTCGCCGCCGCCATGTCGGCCCTGGCCACCCTGCGCGGCCCGGTGGACGCCTTTTTCGACCATGTGACCGTCAACTGTGATGACAAAATTTTAAGGTTAAATCGGTTACTGTTGTTGTCGCAAATCCGCGCCGCCATGGACCGGGTGGCAGATTTTTCCAGAATCGAAGGGGGAGAGCGATGAACAAGTGGGTGTATGCCTTTGGCGATGGCCGGGCGGACGGCGGCGCCTCCATGGGCGGCCTGCTGGGCGGCAAGGGGGCCAACCTGGCGGAGATGAGCGGCCTGGGCATTCCCGTGCCGCCGGGCTTCACCATCACCACCGAGGTCTGCACCCATTTTTCCCGGCATGACGGCGCCTATCCCGGCGGCCTGGAAGATCAGGTGGAACAGGCGATTGAGGCGATGGAAAAGTCCCTGGGCGCCCGCTTCGGCGAGGCCGAAAACCCGTTGATGCTGTCCGTGCGTTCCGGCGGCCGGGCGTCCATGCCGGGGATGATGGATACGGTGCTTAACCTGGGCCTCAACGACGAGACGGTGAAGGGCCTGGCCGCCCGCAGCGGCGATGAACGCTTCGCCTACGACAGCTACCGCCGCTTCATCCAGATGTATGGCGACGTGGTGCTGGGGGTGGATCACCACCACTTCGAAGAACTGCTGGAATTGTACAAGGAGGAAAAGGGCGTCACCCTGGACACCGAGCTGGGGGCCGGGGACTGGAAGGTGCTGGTCGGCGAATACGGCGCCAAGGTGCAAGAACGGCTGGGCAGGCCCTTTCCCCAGGATCCCAAGGAACAATTGTGGGGCGCCATCGCCGCCGTCTTCGGGTCATGGATGAACCAGCGCGCCATCACCTACCGCAAGCTGCACAATATCCCGGCGGAATGGGGCACGGCGGTTAACGTGCAGGCCATGGTGTTCGGCAACATGGGCGACGATTGCGCCACCGGCGTTTGTTTTACCCGCAACCCGTCGACCGGTGAAAATGCCTTTTATGGCGAATTCCTGATCAACGCCCAGGGCGAAGACGTGGTCGCCGGCATCCGCACACCGCAGCCCCTTACCATCGCCGAAGAGACCTATGCGGAGAAAACCGGCGCCCACGGCGGCTTGCCCTCCCTGGAAAAATCCATGCCCGACATGTACGCCGATTTGTGCGGCGTGCGGACACTGCTGGAAAAGCACTACAAGGACATGCAGGACATGGAGTTCACCGTCCAGCAGGGCAAGCTGTGGATGCTGCAGACCCGCACCGGCAAGCGCACGGCCCAGGCGGCGTTCAAGATCGCCGTCGACATGGTCAGCGAAGGCCTGATCGACAAGGCCGAAGCGGTGCGCCGCATGGACCCGCGACAGATGGACCAGATCCTGCACCCGACCCTGGATCCCAAGGCCGAACGCAATATCATCGCCCGCGGATTACCGGCCTCGCCGGGGGCGGCCTCGGGGTGCATCGTGTTCAATTCCGTTGACGCCGAAACCCGCAGCGCCGCCGGCGAGAAGGTGATCCTGGTGCGTGCCGAAACCTCGCCCGAAGACATCGGCGGCATGTACGTGGCCCAGGGCATCCTCACCACCCGGGGCGGCATGACCAGCCACGCCGCCGTGGTCGCCCGGGGCATGGGCACGCCCTGTGTTTCCGGTGCCGGCGAATTGCGCATCGACTATGCGGAGCGCACGGTGAATGCTTTGGGCACGGTGCTCAAGGAAGGCGACGTGATCACCATCGACGGCGCCACCGGCCATGTGATGGAAGGCCGGGTGCCGACCATCCAGCCGGAACTGACCGGCGATTTCGGCACCCTCATGGAATGGGTGGACGGCATCCGCGGGCTCGGCGTTTACGCCAACGCCGACACCCCCGGCGACGCCGAAACCGCGATACGCTTCGGCGCCGAAGGCATCGGACTGTGCCGTACCGAACATATGTTCTTCAAGCCCGACCGCATCGTCCACATGCGGCGCATGATCGTCGCCGCCGATGAAACCGAACGCCGGGCGGCGCTTGACACCCTGTTGCCTTTCCAGCGCCAGGATTTCGCCGATATCTTCACCATCATGGACGGCCTGCCGGTGACCATCCGCCTGCTGGACCCGCCCCTGCACGAATTCCTGCCTCAAGCGGACGGCGAAATGGCCCAGGTGGCCGACGCCGCCGGGGTGCCCTTGTCCCAGGTCAAGGCCCGCGCCGCGCAGCTCAAGGAGACCAATCCCATGCTCGGCCACCGGGGTTGCCGGCTGGGCGTTACCTACCCGGAAATGTACGAGATGCAGGCCCGCGCCATTTTCGAGGCGGCGGCGGACGTGACCGGCCAGGGCAAGACCGTGCTGCCCGAAGTGATGATCCCCCTGGTCGGCCTGAAAAAAGAACTGGACGAGTTGAAGGATCTGGTGGACCGGGTGGCGGCGGAGGTGCGGGAAGCCACTGGTGTCAAGCTGCATTACCAGGTGGGGACGATGATCGAACTGCCCCGGGCTGCCCTGCGCGCCGGCGATATCGCCCGGTCGGCGGAATTCTTCAGTTTCGGCACCAACGACCTGACCCAGATGGCCATGGGCCTGTCGCGGGACGACGCCGGGCCGTTCATCGACATCTACCGGGAAAAAGGGGTGCTGGACGCCGACCCCTTCGTTACCCTGGACCAGGAAGGGGTGGGGGAACTGGTGCGCATCGCCGTGCAGCGGGGCCGCGCCGTGCGCCCGGACCTGAAACTGGGCATCTGTGGCGAACACGGCGGCGACCCGGATTCCATCCACTTCTTCCATCAGGCGGGCCTGGACTACGTCTCCTGCTCGCCGTACCGGGTGCCCATCGCCCGGTTGGCCGCCGCCCAGGCCGAACTGGGGGAACAGGCCAAGGTGGACGGGTAGGACGGCAGGGCGAAGGGGATAGGTATGCGCGAAGATCCGGACTGTGTTTTCTGCAAGATCGTCAAGGGCGAAATCCCCTGCTTCAAGCTGTTCGAGGATGATCGAACCGTGGCCTTCATGGACGTCAATCCGGTCGCCCCGGGGCACGCTCTGGTGGTGCCCAAGCACCACGGCGAGGACCTGTTCACGACGCCGCCCGAATGGGTCGCCGCCACGGTGATCACCGCCCAGCGCATCGCCAAGGCGGTGCAAAAGACGGTCGAGCCCGATGGGTTGAACCTCGCCCAGGCCAACGGCCCCGGCGCCAAGCAGTCGGTGTTCCACCTGCATATGCACGTTATTCCCCGGTCCATGGACGACGGCCTGACCCTTAATTGGGAACTGGCGCCCGGTGACATGGACGCGATCGGCAAGCTGGCAGAACGCATCAAGGCCAACGTGGAGTAGAAATGGACAAGCCGAAGATTACCGATACAAAGCCCCAGGCCGTGCAACTGGTCGCGGGAACGGAATATCACTGGTGCGCCTGCGGGAGGTCGAAAAACCAGCCGCATTGCGATGGCTCCCATCGGGGAACATCCTTTTCGCCTCTGGCGTTCACCGCCGAAGAGACTGGCGAAGCCCACCTTTGCATGTGCAAGTATACGAACAATCCTCCGTACTGCGACGGCAGCCACGCACGCCTGGATGCCGCCGGGAAGGCGAAGGCTGAAACTACGGCCGGAACCGACAGTGGCGGCATGCCCGAACCGGTGCCAACCGTTGAAGAGCCAAATGTCAAACGGATCCATGACCTCGCCCGGGACGGACTCTCCAAGGTCGGTCATCATGGTGAAATGGCGGCCATGGGAGTGCCCCGCTCTTTATTGCCGCGGTGGGACGATATCCAAATTCTCGCCGCCCAGTTCGCCAGCAAGCCGCTTCTCGACAGCGAAGACGTTGGTACCGACCTGATCATCGGCCCGAACGCGAAGAAGCCACTGCACCTTGAAATTCCTCTTTTCGTTTCCGATATGAGTTTCGGCGCCCTTTCCGAAGAGGCCAAGGTGGCGTTGGCGAAGGGAGCGGAGAAGGCTGGTACGGGTATCTGCTCGGGCGAAGGCGGTATGCTGCCCGAGGAGCAGGCCGCCAACAGCCGCTACCTATACGAACTGGCGTCGGCTAAATTCGGCTACCGCGAGGAACTCCTGACCCGCGTCCAGGCCTTCCACTTCAAAGGCGGTCAGGGCGCCAAGACCGGGACCGGCGGCCACCTGCCGGCGTCCAAGGTGACCGGCAAGATTGCCCAGGTCAGGAATTTACCCGAGAAAACCCCCGCCGTTTCGCCCTCTACCTTCGTCGACATGACCACCCCGGCTGACTTTAGGCGCTTTGCCGACCGGGTGCGGGAGATCACGGGGGGTATTCCCATCGGTTTCAAGCTGTCGGCGAATCACATAGAAGCCGATATTGATTTCGCCCTCCAGGCATCCGCCGATTACATTATCCTCGACGGCCGGGGCGGGGGAACCGGGGCCGCGCCATTGATTTTCCGCGATAATATCTCGGTGCCGACCATACCGGCATTGGCGCGGGCGCGCCGCCATCTGGACGGATGCGGACGCAAGGATGTGACCCTGATTGTCACCGGCGGCCTGCGCCTGCCGGCGGACTTCATCAAGGCAATGTGTCTTGGCGCCGACGGCGTGGCGCTGTCCAACAGCGCGATTCAGGCGATTGGCTGTGTTGGCGCCCGGATGTGCGGCACCAACAACTGCCCCGCCGGGATCGCCACGCAAAAACCGGAGTTGCGGAAAAAAATCAATGTCGACCATGCGGCGGAACGTCTGGCCCGTTTCTTCGGGGCTTCGGCGGAATTGATGAAGGTTATGGCCCGAGCCTGCGGGCACGATCATCTCAATCGCTTCGGTCTGGACGATATCACCACCTGGAAAAGGAAAATGGCGGACCTGTCCGGAATTTCCTACGCGGGCGTGGGCGAACATCGGCCTTGACGTGGGGAGCAGCACCCGATGGCTGAAAAAAAGTCGCTCAACGTCCTCATCCTGTGCACCGGCAATTCGTGCCGCAGCATCATGGCGGAATCATTGCTCAATCACCTGGGCGAAGGCCGCTTCAGGGCCTTCAGCGCCGGCAGCCGGCCCGCCGGCGGGACAAACCCCATGGCTTTGGAGGTATTGTCTGGCCGGGGCCTGCCCACCGAAGGCCTGCGTTGCAAAAGCTGGGATGAATTCACCGGCCCCGAGGCTCCCGAAATGGACGTGGTGATCACCGTCTGCGACAGCGCCGCCGCCGAGGCCTGCCCGGTCTGGCCCGGCCATCCGGTGCAGGTCCATTGGGACTTCCCCGACCCGGCCCTGGCGGCAGGGTCTGATGACGAAAAGCGCATCGTTTACCGCACCGTTTTCGCGGCGCTGGAAAGCCAGTTCAAATACCTGGCGGAAACGGACCTCGACGGCCTGGATCAGGCGGCGATGAAAGAACTGCTGCAATCCATGGCGCCGTCGGACTGACGTCTTCAGACTGGCCGGCGGACGAGCAGGGTCCATTCGTTCAAGGGGTAGTCGTCGCGCAGGGTGACGTCGGGTGACAGTTCCCGCTTGCAGAAATCGCTGAATTCGTCCGCGTCGGCCCGGTAAAGGCCCAGGCCCGACGCGCCCGCCGCCCGGTCCAGCATGTTGAAGGCCATGCCGCGGACGGCGGTGGACCACAGGTGGACCAAGCTGGCCTTGATGTAATCTACCCATTCGTCTTCTGCCGTATCGCCCATCAGATTGAAGGTCCCCGAAGCGAAGGCGTAATCGCACTTTTCCACCGCCGCCAGGCTGTGGGCGAAGACGGCGCGGGGATCGGTGATCCTTTCCGCCGCCAGGGCCAGCATGTCCTCGCAAATGTCAAAGCCCAGGTATCGGCCTCCCTGGAGCGCGGGATAGTCCTTGAGGAAATCGAAAAAGGCGCCGTACCCGCAGCCCAGGTCGGTGAGGGTCAATCCGGTGTCGAAGGGATTGAGGATGCCGGCCATGACCTGGAAACGCAATTTCTGGCCCTCTTCGTTGCGCCAGAAAACGCCGCGCGGGTCGGCGCCAAACTGTTTCAGGCGCTGGGTGTAGAGCACGGAAATGGGGGCCAGCAGTTCCGGCGCCTTGCTGAGGCTGTCGAAGTCCATGGCGCGGATTATAAGGATTCCCTGGAAGAAGTCCCCGAACGTTTAACAGGAAGCGACGTTCAATAAGAAGCCCAGGCCGGCTTCTTGGGCGTCAACGTGGCTTCGCCGGCGGTGAAGGGGCCGCCGGCGTCAAGGTATTCCAGCCGCATGAGGGCCAGGCCCATGCCTTTGGCGGAGGACCGGGTTTCACCCACTTCCTTGCCGCCGGCCATGACCGGCGTTCCCGGTTCCGGCGCCGGTCCCTCGATTTCCACCGGCACCAGGCGCTTCTTGATCAGCCCCCGGTATTTGGTCCGGGCGGTCAGCTCCTGGCCCATGTAGCAGCCCTTGTCCCAGTCGATGCTGCCCAACTCGTCGAAGCCGTTTTCCAGCAGGATGGCTTTTTCCACCACCATGTCCCGGCTGCCGTCGGGCAGGCCAAGGCTCAAGCGCCGAACATGGTAGTCGTCCAGGGCCACGGCCTTCAGCCCGGCGTTTTCAAGCATGGCGGTGGCGCCTTCCCGGGGTAAAATCGCCCGGCCGCCCATGTCCCCGTGACGCGGATCGGTGAAAGCGATGCCGCCCAGGCAGGGACCGGCGCTGTCCTTCAGGCCCACCGCATCCGCCCAGCCGTCGCCCATCAGGGCGGCGACGGTGAAATCACCGCTGCAATCGGCGAGGGTCACCTTGGACCTCAGCTTGTACATTTTCAGCCGCTTCAACAGGTCTTCCAGCCGCCCTGCTTCGCAATCCAGCAGAATCCGGCCATCCAGCCGGGCCATGAAGAAATCGTGCAGGTATTTTCCCTGGGGGGTGAGGAGGGCGGAATGGAGGGCTTTGCGGCCCGTCAGCTTGGTCACGTCGTTGGAAATCAGGCCTTGAAGGAAATCATCCGCATCTTGCCCGTCAATGGCAATGACGCCGCGGTCCTCCAGGATGGTATGGGAACAGCCAGACATGTAACTTTCCGTGTTTCTCCGATGCCCATGATCTGGGCCTTCAAGGGCCCCTTGGCAAGGGCCAATATACGATTCTCCTTGGCTAGCGTCGGTTTCCGCATGTATCGGCTTCTCCGGCTTGGATCAAATGAACAACCTATTGAGACTTGACAAGCTCGAAGATCGAATACGTTGGAGTATCGAAGCCGATGAGGTTTTCTTCTTTGATGAATAAGGAAACCGGATATAAGGTCATCGGGGCTGGAATATCCGGCAGGCCGAATCGAAAGCGGTTCGCACCAAGCGAAAATCGGGCGTGAGCGGAGGGAATTGAGAGGTGAAGTTTGTTACCTACAACATCCAGTACGGACTGGGCCGGGACGGGCGATACGATTTGGACCGCACGGCGAGGGTGGTCGAGGGAGCCGACGTCATCGCCCTGCAGGAGGTGGAACGGTTCTGGAAACGCTCGGGAAACGTGGACGAGATCGCCGGGCTGGTCGAGCGTCTTCCCGATTACCACTGGGTCTACGCGCCCGGCCTGGACATGGACGCCAGCTACCGCGACGAGGATGGCCGTTTGGTCGACCGCCGCCGACAGTTCGGCACCATGCTGATGTCGCGGTCGTCGATCATCTCGACCCGCAGTTTTCCTCTTCCCAAGTACGGCACCCTGAAACAGCACAGCATCCAGCAGGCCATGCTGGAAGGGGTGGTCGATACTCCCGCCGGACCGATTCGCGTCTATTCGGTCCACCTCAGCCACCTGTCGGCGGAAACCCGCGTACCCCAAATCGAGGTGCTGCTCAAGATTATCGACCGGGCGCCGGGCGAGGGCGGCGCCTGGTGCGGCGGTCATCCCAACCCCGACGCCGGCTGGACCGAGGGCGAAGAGCCTCCGATGCCTCGTCACGCGATGTTGATGGGCGACTTTAACTTCGTTCCGGACTCCAGCCAGTACGACATGATCGCCGGCCCCGTGTCACCGAACTACGGCCGGCTCGTTCGGCGCGACGGCCTCCTCGACGCCTGGGTGGTGGCCGGCCATGGAGAGAATGACAGGGTGACCAGTCCGGCGGTGGCCGACGGCCCCGAAGAGGGCATGGATACCGATACCTGCTTTGATTACTGCTTTGTTACCGCCGACTTGGCGGATCGGGTGCGCGATGTCCGCATTGACGGCACGGCCGATGCTTCGGACCACCTGCCGGTGTGGATCGATATCGACCTCGATGACCCGGCGGCGCCGTTGCCCGGCTAGCACCGGCTTTTGCTAGTTGGCTAATCGCGGGACGCGACGCATGAGCCGCGAAAGTCGGTACTAGGCAAGATTCTTCGACCAACGTATAACGGGAAAATGCGCATCCTGTTCATCACTTCTACCCGGGTCGGCGATGCCATCCTTTCCACCGGCCTTCTCAACCACCTGATTACGGAAAACCCGGGCGCCAGGGTGACCGTCGCCTGCGGCCCGGCGGCGGCGGCCCTTTTCCAGGCGGTGCCCGGCCTGGAAAGGGTTATCGTGTTGGAAAAGATGGTTTTTTCCCTGCACTGGCCGGTGCTGTGGGCGATGACCCTGGGCCGGTTCTGGGACGCGGTGGTGGACCTGCGCAATTCCCCCATGTTCTACCTGCTGGCTGCCCGCCGGCGTTGGCGCCTGGGTTCCACCGGCGAAAATGGCCATCGGGTCCGGCAACTGGCGGCGGTCCTGGGGCTGGAAGCCGAACCCCCATCCCCCCGCCTGTGGGCCACGGACCATCACCGTAACACCGCCCGCCGGCTTTTGCCCGACGGCCCGCCGGTGCTGGCCTTGGGGCCGACCGCCAACTGGCGGGCCAAGACCTGGCGGGCGGAAAATTTCGCCGGGCTGATTGAACGCCTGACCGCCGCCGCCGGCATCCTGCCCGGCGCCCGGGTAGCTGTTTTCGGCCGTGACGACGAACGCCCCTCCGCGCTCGGCCTGATTGAAAGCATACCCGAAGACCGCCGGGTCGATCTGGTGGGCCGGGTCGACCTGTTGACGGCCTTTGCCTGCATGGAGCGTTCGGCCCTCTACATCGGCAACGATTCAGGGCTTATGCATCTTGCCGCCGCCTCGGACATTCCAACCCTGGGCCTGTTCGGCCCCAGCCTGGATGAACTTTATGCCCCGTGGGGCCGGCGCACGGCGGTGGTCCGCACGCCGGAATCCTTCAAGGAAATCTTCCCCAGGAATTTTGATCACCGGAAATCGGACACCTTGATGGACAGCCTGACCGTGGACATGGTGGAAAGGGCGGCGCGGGAATTATGGACCCAGTCGGAGGAGGTTCCATCGGAGGATATCCAGTCGGAAAAGGCCATGGCGTCATGACCAGGATCGCCCTTTCCGCCGTGGTCTCCGTTCATAACGAAGAGGACCAGCTTGTCGAGTGCCTGGAACGGTTGAATTTCGCCGACGAAATTGTCGTTGCCCTGGACGCCTGCACCGACGGAACCGGGTTCATCGCCCGCCGTATGGCCAGCCGGGTCATCGAAGGCGACTGGCCGACGGAAGGCCAGCGCCGCAACGCCGCCATCGGCGCCTGTAAGGGGCACTGGATCCTGGAAGTGGACGCGGACGAGCGTGTGCCCGAGGTCCTGGCCCGGGAAATCAGGGACGTGGTGGAAAGCAATTCCTTCGATTGGCACGAAATTCCCGTCGACAATTACATCGGCGGGCGGTTGGTGCGCTGGGGGTGGGGAGCATCCTTCGGCAAGGCCGCCTACCCGGGGCTGTTCCGCAAGGGGACCAAGGTGTGGGGCGACCAGCGGGTCCATCCGCGCCTTGAATGGTCGGGGCGCAAGGGACCCATGCTGACCCACCGGCTGGATCATTTTGTCGACCGAAATATTTCGGACATGATCCGCCGCCTGGACAACTATTCCACGGCGCGGGCCAAGGACATGCGCGATTCCGGCGAAATCGGCGGCATGGCGGGAAACATCCGCCGCCTGTTCTCCCGATTCATCAAATGCTATTTCTTCCGCAAGGGCTTCCGGGAAGGGGGGTACGGTTTTCTCATCGCCCTGTTTGCCGGGCTGTACCCCCTGCTGTCGCACCTGAAGGCGCGGTTGGAGAACGACTAGTGACCCGCATCGTGCTTGCCGACGATGGCATAGACTTCGACGGCCAGACCATGGAAACCCAGCCCCTGGGCGGTGTGGAGTCCTCGGTGGTGATGTTGATGGAGGAACTGGCCGGGCGGGGCCATGAAGTGCTGGTGCGCAACAATTGTCCCCGGCCTGGAACGCATAAAGGCGTCCACTGGGGTCCTATCCACGCCGGCGGACCCTATGGTGGCATTCCCGGTTGCGCCGACCTCTATATCGCCAACCGCGGCGACAAGCTGATCCCCCTCTTGCCGCGGGCCGGGCGAACCGTGTTCTGGATCCACAACCCGGCCCGGTACCTGATGAAGTGGCGGTACCTGAGCAAACTGTGGCGGGCGCGCCCGGCGATCATCTTCATTGGCGAATACCACGCCACCACCTGTTCCCGTTGGGTGCCGGACGGTGGACGGGTGGTCATCCCTTATGGCATTCCCGAACCGTTCAGCGCCGCCGAACCGGCGCCGCGCCCGCCGCCGCCGCGGGCGGTCTTCACCTCCAACCCGCTGCGCTCCCTGGACTGGCTTTTGGATACATGGGCGGATCGGATTTACCCCCATGTTCCGGGGGCGGAACTGCATGTGTTCGCCGGCGCCGCCACCTACGGCTCGATCGGTCAGGCCAAGGCGGCGGCCATGGCCTCGGTGCTGGCCAAGGCCGGCGGGCTGGCGTCCTCGGGCGTGGTGCTGCGGGGACCGGTGCCCAAGGCCCAACTGGTGGAAGAATTGCGCGCCGCCCGGGTCATGCTCTACCGCGGCGACCTCAACGAGACCTTCTGCCTGGCGGTGGGCGAGGCCCAGGCCATGGGCGTGCCGGCGGTGGTGCAGAACCGGGGCTCGGTGGTGGAAAGGGTGGTTGACGGGGAAACCGGCATCGTCGCCGCCGATGATGAGACCTTCGCCGCCGCCGCCCGCGGCCTGCTGACCGACGACGGCTTGTGGGATCGGCATCACCGGGGGGCCTTGGAAAGGCGCACCCGTTGGAGCTGGGCGGACGCGGCGGCGGCATTCGAGAGGTTGATCCCGTAGTCATGGCCAACCTTCGCGTTCTCCAGGCCATGGCCGGCGCCCGGCACGGCGGCGCCGAAGGGTTCTTCACCCGTCTGGTGCCCGCCCTCGCCCGCGCCGGCCTGGAGCAGAAGGTGATCATCCGCCGCGACCGCGAACGGGCGGCGGCGCTCCGGGCGGAAGGAGTGGAGCCGCTGGAGCTTCCCTTCGGTGGCCGGCTGGATCTGCGGACGCCCTTCGCCCTGAAAAAAGAGCTGCGCGCCTTCCGGCCCCACGTTGTCCTGACCTGGATGAACCGGGCGGCGGATAAGATGCCGGCCCGGGTTCGGGGGAGCGATTTCGTCCACGTGGGCCGGTTGGGTGGATACTACGATCTCAAATACTACCGTCATTGCGGCCACCTGATCGGTAACACGCTGGACATCGTGGAATACTTGAAAGGCGAAGGCTGGCCCGGGGACCGGGCCCATTATCTGCCCAACTTCGTCCATCAGGAAACCGCGCCGCCGGTGCCGCGCAAGGCGCATTTTACCCCGCCAGGCGAGCCCCTGCTGTTGGCCCTGGGGCGGTTGCACCAGAACAAGGCCTTCGACGTGCTGATCCGGGCCATGGTCCGGCTGCCGGACGCCTACCTGTGGCTGGCCGGGGAGGGGCCGGAGCGGGCGGCCCTGGAGGAGTTGGCCGAGAAACTGTCGGTCAAGCCGCGCGTTCGCTTTCTCGGCTGGCGGGACGACGCCGCCGCCCTGTTCGCCGCCGCCGACATTTTGGTCTGCCCTTCCCGCCACGAACCCCTGGGCAACGTGGTGGTGGAAGGATGGGCCCAGGGGGTGCCGGTGGTCGCCGCCGCAAGCCAGGGCCCGGCGGCGCTGATCGAGGACGGGGTAAGTGGCCTGCTGGCACCCGTGGACGATGCGGACGCCCTTGCCCAGGCCATTTCGCGAGCGCTGGAAGACCGCAACCTGATGGCCAGCATGGCCGATGGCGGCCGCCGGGCCTTCGCCAATGAATTTTCCGAACCGGTGGTGGTCAGGCAGTACCTGGATTTTTTTGAACGGCTGGCGGCGGACCAGACCGTGAAAGGTGAAGCCTGAATGTGCGGCATCGCCGGAATCATGACCATCGACGGCGGCCCGCCGGAAGGCGCGGTTCTGGACCGGCTGCTGGCCGCCCTGGAGCACCGGGGGCCCGACGGCCACGGGCGGCACCAGTCCGGCGGCGTCGCCATGGTGCAGACCCGTCTCGCCATTATCGATCTGGATACGGGCGGCCAGCCTTTTTACGCCGCCGATGGGAGTAAAGGGGGTGAGCCCGTCGCCCTCGTCGCCAACGGGGAAATCTACAACTACGTGGAATTGCGGGCCCGCATGACCGGTGTGCGGTTTTCCACCAATTCCGACTGCGAGCCGCCCCTGCACCTCTACCTGAAACACGGCCTGGACTTCACCGGCCATCTTCGCGGCATGTACGCCTTGGCCATTCACCATCCGGCGGAAAAGCGCCTGGTGCTGGCCCGTGATCCCTTCGGCATCAAGCCCCTCTATTACGCCGAAACGCCCATGGGATTCGCCTTCGCGTCCGAACCCCAGGCGCTGATCCGGGCCGGATTGGTGCAGGCACGGCTGGTACCCGGAGTGCGGGACGAATTGTTGCAGTTGCAGTTCACCACCGGGCGCCAGACGATATTCGCCGGCATCCAGCGGGTGTTGCCGGGTGAAACCCTGGTGGTGGAAGGGGGGCGCATCAGCGGACGCCGCCGGATCAACCCCCTGCCCGAGGAAGGCCCCCGGGAAACCAGCGAGCCCGAGGCCCTTCTTCACCTGGATGACCTGTTGAACGATGCCGTCGGCATTCACCAGCGTTCCGACGTGCCTTACGGCATGTTCCTTTCCGGCGGCATCGATTCGTCCGTGTTGCTGGCGATGATGGACCGGCTGAACGAAAAACCGGTCAGGGCTTTCACCGTCGGTTTCCCCGGAACGAACGCCATGGATGAACGGCAACACGCCCGAATGCTGGCCCGCAGGACCGGCGCCTACCATGTGGAGGTGGAATTCGGCGCCGAGGATTTCTGGGCCCTGCTGCCGGAAATCGCCGCCGCCGTTGATGACCCGGCGGCCGATTATGCCGTGCTGCCAACTTACAAGCTGGCGGCGGCGGTACGGAAAGAAGGGCTCAAAGTGGTGCTGTCCGGCGAGGGCGGCGACGAGATGTTCGGCGGGTATGGCCGCTACCGGGCGGCCATGCGTCCCTGGCCCCTGACCCGGGCCCTGCGCCGCCGGGGTATCCTCAACGGTCTCCCCGGTCACCTGGAGGTGCTCAGGGAACCGGCCTCGGACGGGCGCGGAGATTGGCGCAAAGGCCTGGCGGTGACGGAAGCAACTTCGGCCACCGGCGGGCGGACCCGGTTGCAGGCGGCCCAGGCGCTGGATTGCGCCGACTGGCTGCCCAATGACCTTCTGACCAAGGTGGACCGCTGCCTTATGGCCCATGGCGTCGAGGGCAGGGTGCCGTTCCTCGACGGCAGGCTGGCCGCCTTTGCCCATACCCTGCCCGACCGGTTGAAGGTGCGCCGCCGCCGCCGGGCGGGGGTCGGCCGCAGCCTGGGAAAATGGCTGCTCCGACGCTGGCTGGAAACGGGCCTGCCTTCCTCCCGGCCTTTTTCGCCCAAGCGGGGTTTTACCGTGCCGGTGGGCCAGTGGATGGGGGAAAGGGGCCGCCAACTGGGTTCCCTGGTGGCGGCCCAGCCGGGAGTGGCGGAGGTTTGCCTGCCCCGGCAAGTCGAAGCCCTGTTCAACGCCACCAATGACGCCCGGGCGGCCAAGGCGGCTTGGACCCTGCTTTTTCACGCCCTATGGCACCGGACCCACATCCAGGGGCTGGCGCCGGAAGGGGGTATTCTGGAAACCCTGTCGGCTTCATAGACACGAACAGGTGATTGGACGGCGGGGTTTACCACTCTGTAAGATTTTGTGGTCAAGATTCCCTTTTACATTGGGTGAAAATCAACCAAGATATAAGAGTTAGTTTTTCAGATCCCCATTTCGGTAGGAAAAATCCGGAATCCGCTGAACCAAGAGAGAAAAAATGTCCGCACAAAAAGGGCTCCTTCAAAGCGAGCCCGATGAACCGGATTCCGCGCCGTCGGCGGATAACGGCAGCGTGTATTATTCTGAAGATCCCCGTGATCTGGGCTGGGTTGCCGAGAACGTGCCCTGCCAGGTCGCCTGCCCGGCCGGGACCAACATTCCCGGCTATATCCAGGCGATCATGGAAAAACAATATGGCCGGGCCTATGAGATCAATCGGGAAGCCAACGTGCTTCCGGGTATCCTGGGCCGGGTTTGTTCGCGGCCCTGCGAGGACGTCTGCCGCCACGGATGGCCGGAAAATGGCGAACCGGTCAGGATCTGCCACCTGAAGCGCTCGGCCGCCGACCTTAAACATTCCGGCCACCGTATTACGGAAAGCCTGTACACCCCTTCCGGCAAGAAAGTGGCTATCGTTGGGGGTGGCCCAGCCGGGGTGGCCGCCGCCCATGATCTTTCCCTTTTGGG
This sequence comes from Alphaproteobacteria bacterium, assembly GCA_024278615.1. Classification (GTDB taxonomy): domain Bacteria; phylum Pseudomonadota; class Alphaproteobacteria; order Rhodospirillales; family 2-02-FULL-58-16; genus JAJRSS01. The sequence goes on along the minus strand of JAJRSS010000075.1, from coordinate 3,117 downwards.
CCATGATGTCACCATTTTCGATCGTGAAAAGGAAGCGGGCGGCATGTTGCGGTACGGCATTCCCGCTTTCCGCCTGCCCCGCGATATCCTGAAGGTGGAATTGCACAACGCCCTGCGCCTGGGCGTCGAATTGAAGGCCGGTGTTTGTATCGGCAATGGGGACGGCCAGGTCACCCTTGAATCCCTGCGCCGGGATTTCGACGCCGTGCTGCTGACCGCCGGCTGCGCCGCCGCGACGCGCCTGCAACTCCGGCGGGAAACCGGCGAGGCGGACGAAGGCGGGGAAGACCCGGTGCTAAGGGTTGCCGACGCCGAATACGGGTTGGATTTCCTGCTGGCCCTGCACCGGGGGGAAAAGAAAACCGTTGGCCGGCGGGTGGCCGTGGTCGGCGCCGGTTTCACCGCCCTGGACTGTTCCCGCGTCGCCCGCCGCCTGGGCGCCAAGGAAGTGATCATCCATCTGCGCACGGCGGAAGAGTACATCCCCGTGTCCAAGGAAGAAATTTTTGAGGCCAAACGGGAAGGCGTAAAAATCGTCGGCCTGCGGACGCCCGTGGGCCTGATCACCGACGGCAACGGACGTCTGACCGGTGTCAAGTTTGTTCAGAACCGGTTGGGCGGCTGGCGTGCCGACGGCCGCCGTCAGGCCATCCCTATCGAGGGTTCGGAATTCATCGAAAAATGCGACACCCTGTTCGTCGCCATTGGCCAAAAGACGGTGAACGATTTTATGGGCCTGGACCTGGACCTGGACCGGTGGGGCAATGTGCGGGCGAGTGAAGACGGCATGACGTCCATGGAGGGTTTGTTCGCCGCGGGAGATTTCGTCAACGGCTCCTCCACGGTGATCGAAGCGGTGGGCCATGGCCGCAAGGTCGCGTTGGGCATCGATACCTGGCTGATGGGACGGGTCCGCCGGAAAACCATGGTCCGAATGGAACCGGTGGAAAAACCGCTTCGGGAACGGTCCTTCGACTTTATCCCCCGTCAGCATATGCCCACCATTGCCTTGAACAAACGGCGCAAGGGCCTGGAACGCGAGGTCGAAACGGGCATGGATGTGGATCTTGCCCACGAGGAAGCCAAGCGGTGCTATCTGTGCAACCTCAAGTATCAGATCGACATCGATAACTGTATCTATTGCCGGGCCTGCATCGAAGTGGCTCCCCGGGACTGTATCAAGTTGGTCCGCGACGTTGCCATCAACGAAGACGGAAGTTACGGTAAGCTTGAGGAAATCTCCGAATGGAACCAGGTGGGCGCCATCTGGATCGACAATGACGAGTGCATTCGATGTGGGGCCTGTTATCTGGTCTGCCCGACCCGGTGCATTTCCATTTCCCGCCTGGAACTGGTAACCCGGGACGTATAGCCCATGGCCGAAACGGAACATAACGTCATCATCGGCACCGGTGTCGCCGGCAATCGGGCCGCCGAAACCCTGAGGGAAAGGGATCCGGACTGCCGCATTACCATCATCACCCTGGGCAGCCTGCATTTTTACAACCGCTACAGCCTGCCCAAGGTTTTTCAGGGCTGCGATGACTGGCGGCAATTGTTGGTACACCCACCGTCCTATTACGAGGAAAACCGCATCACCCTTAGGCGCAATACCCGGGTCATCAATGTGGATGCGAAACGCAGGGCGGTCACCTTTGCCCACAACGAGGAAATGCACTACGACCAGATTCTGGTCTGTTCCGGCGGGCGGGGTTACCTGCCGGAGGGCCTAAGCGATTTTGCCGGGCTCATGCATCGGTTTACCTCGTTCGAAGATGCCATGGTCATACGCCGCCTGCTGCCCGCCGGCGGCCGGGTGATCCTGTTGGGCGGCGACATGATCGGCCTGGACTTGGCCCGCACGTTCGTTGAAACCGGTTACGACGTAACCTTGGTGGCCAATGATTTCACCTTCTGGCCCCACGAAGTTGCGCGCCAGGATCGGGGGACTTACGAAAAGGCCCTGACGAACATGGGGATCGAAGTTCACCGGGGCGGCCGCATATTGGGCGTCGAGGAAGGGGGCGAGGGCAAACCTGCCCGGCGCGTAGTGTTCGCCGACGGTGAAGTCCTCGACGGCGACGTGGTATTGCCTTTCTTCGGCCTCGTACCGGCGGTGGAATTCATGCTGGGATCGGGGGTGGATATTGAACGGGGGATTCTGGTCAATCCCCACTTGTGTTCCACCGATGACCATATATGGGCCGCCGGAGACGTTTGTCAGATCTGGTCGCCGGAAAAGAACACCTACCGGTTTTACTATGGCTGGAATAACGTCCGTGACATGGGCGAGGCCGCAGCCCGTAACATGACCGGCGCCGGAGAGCCCTTCGCCAATGGCGGCGGCGAAGATCTGCGCCTGGATAAAAACGGCCGTCTTCTTTCACCGTTCTGGGATCACGACTAAATGCCCAACACCGACATCCAGATCGCCATTTGCGGGTCCGCCGGCGACGGCACCATCGCCGCCGGCGACCTGCTGAAGCGCGCCATGGCCCGGGCCGGGTACAAGGTCATCGCCTTCGATCTGTATCCGGCTGAAATCAGGGGCTTTGGCAAGTGTATTTCCCGGGTTCGCATCACCACCGAACAGGCTTATTCGTTAAAGCGCCATTCGGACGTGCTGGTTTCGTTGAATGATTCCCACGCCATTGATCACGTGAACGAAGTGCGGGATTTCGGCGCCGTGATCTACGAGGATTTTCCAATTTCCCGGTTGAGGGAAGGAGAGCATATCTCGGCCCATGTTCGGCCCGGGCAGGTACCCTATGCCCTTTCCCAGCGGAGCCTGTCCGAACGGGCCACGGGCAGCGGCCGGTCCCGCAATATCGTCGTCTTGGGTTTTATCGCCGGTCTTTACGGGCTTCCCGAATACGCCTTCCGCAACATTATTGACGCCAAGTTCAAGCGTAAGGGCGATTCCGTGGTCGAAACGATTCGCCAAGCCTTCGATGCCGGATACCAGGCCGGCAAGGGAACCTTCAAACTGGATACCGTCTCCCTGGAAGACGCGGCCCACAGGGATGAAGGCGCCGACACCATAATGATGACCGGCAACGGCGCCGTTGTCCGAGGGTGCCTGGACGCCGGCCTTGAAACATTTTTCGGCTATCCCAT
>JAJRSS010000074.1 GCA_024278615.1 Alphaproteobacteria bacterium | reverse complement strand
TGCGCGTTTTCCTGCGCCGCCGTTGTTTCCGCCCCATCGGTGGTCATGTCCGTGGCGGCGGCTTCGGCGGTCTGCTGGGTGGCGCCCATCGGAGTATTGTCGACCATGATTTCAGTCCCCGTTTCATGCTCCCCCTGTGGGAGCTTTGATAAATGTTAATAAAAGCCGTTATCGATCGTTATCGCCTGAATTTGCGGGCAGATGGAAAAATCCCTTCCGCCAATCCTGCCCGAATTGTAAGGGATCATGAAGTCCCGATTCATCCCCCAAATGGGGTATGGATAAAAATAAGTTAAAATAGCCGAAAATATTAAGGTCCTTAAATTAAGTTATTTGTTTTCAATTGGTTAACGATTGCATGGCGGCCGGGTCGCACCGGTAGGGGCCGCACCACCCGAGTGCGGGTGCCCAGTACCGGGACCAGAACCGTGGAAAGCCCCATGGCCATTCGCCTGAGGCGGCGCCCGAAGCCCGTGGCCATTTTTATGACGCCGCCTTTACCCTTTTTTCCTCCTGGATCATCCGCAACAGCGCCTCGCGGACTTCACCCAGGTAGGGTTCGTAGTTCTTCCAGTGGCCTATTTCATCGCTTCTGAATTCCATATCCATGATGGATCGCGGATCGAATTCGAGGCCGCAATAATCATACACCCGCTTCGCCGTTTCCGCCGGATTGCGGATGGTGGTTTCGTATTCCACGCTCAGCATGCGGCCGCCGTAAAGGCTGAACCAATGACGCATGATGTTCTGGTAATCGGCGTAATAGGAAATGAGCCGGTCGAAACCATAGGAATACGAATTTCCGTGCTTGTAGCGGTAAAAATATATCTGCAGGAAGTTGTCCAGGGGATAGCGGTGGCAATAGATGACACGCACATGGGGAAAGGCCAGGAAGATCAACCCAACGTGCGCATAATTGCCTGGTAAAGTATTGATAATATACTTGGAGTCCGCATCGATCTTCGCCACTTCTTGCATATAGGTTTCACCTATTTCGCGAATCTGGCCGCCATTCATGTGATCCAGGCATTTGGGGAACGGGTCGGAAATCGAATACCGTTTCCTGACCGAGTCAATGGCATCACTCCATTCCTTGCGTTCGCCGGCGTCGTACACTTCCGCGCAGCGGGCCAGAAGAGATTCGGTCAGGGTCTTTCCCGACCGGGACATGCCGACGATGAAAACAGGGATTCGTTCCGAATCAGCGGGCGCGTTCTTGGACGCCGCTATGGGCCGGTGAAACATGCGCTTGAGAAGTTCCACGCCCATCCGGTGTCTTTCGGCGTCATACGGCTCTTGCTGGGCCTTTGCTTCATTCCCTTTTTCAAACCAAGAGAAGGCTTCGCCGTAAAGGCCGGCGTCGTCGTGGGCCTTGCCAAGGGTGAACAACAGGGTATTTCGGTAACGCCCACTCAGGTCTTCCCGGTCCAGGTACCCTTTCAACCGCTCCAGTTCCGGATCGCCATCGTAAAAATCATGGATCTTGGCCCGGTTGATATATACCTCCATGAAATCGGGTTCGATATCGATGGCCCGCTGGTAGGCGGCCAGGGCTTCTTCCTTGCGGCCCAGGTGCCGGAGGGCATTACCCATGTTGTTGTGGGATTCCATGTGATCCGGATTGATTTCCACGGCACGTTGGAAACAAGCTACGGCATCTTGCTCCCGGTGCATTTCCCTAAAAACGATCCCCAAGGTATTGTGAGCGGTTGGGAATTCGGCGTCGATCTCGATGGCGCGTCTGGCCGCGGCTTCGGCTTCATCAAGTTTTTCCTGTTTCCTCAATGCATTGGCCAGGTTGATGTGATTGCCGACTTGATCGGGCCTTATTTCGATGGCGCGGCGGAAACACGTGACCGCCTCTTCCAGGTATTTCTCCTTGTTTTCCAGATCTTCCAGATTCTCCAGCAGGATACCCAATTCATTGAGGACCGGGATCGAATCCGGGTCCAACTCCAGGGCACGGCGGAAGGATTTCACCGCCCCTTCCGTATCCCCGCCCGCCTGTTGAAGCCTCGCCATGCCGCGATGGGCTTCCGGTTGGTCCGGATCCGCGGCCAGGATTTCCCGGAAAATCTTCCCGGCTTCCTCGCTCTTACCCATTCTGGCGAGGGTTTTACCCTGATTGATCCGAACGACCGGATTGTCGGGGGCAAGTTCCCGCACTTGTTCGTAGCATGCCGCCGCCTCTTCATGGCGGCCCAAATGACGCAGGACGTTGCCCAGGTTGTTGTGGGCGTCGGCCAGGCCGGGGTCGATTTCCAGCGCCCGATGGTAGCAGGCGATCGCCTTGTCGAACTGTTCCCGGTTGGCCCACGTCATGCCGAGGAAATTGTGGGCGGCGGCGGTTTCGGGACGCGCCTTGATGATTTTGTCGAGAATATTCTCCGCCTCGTCCAGGCGGCCATCGCGCAGCAACCGGTAGCTTTGCTTCAACGCGGCCGAAAGATTGACTTTCTTTCTTTCTTTGACGACCTTCTGATCGCCGGGCGCCTTTTCGCCACTTATGGAGTTCTTTTTCATGGATTTTTCCGACATGGCTATGCGGACCCTTCCTTCCGGGGATAGATTACGGCATGGGGCGGCGGCCCGTCCGGGTTGTTGACGGGATCGTCGCGTTCAACAATTTCCAACTCGTTTTCCCTGTGAAAGCTCACGTAGGGCGATACCCGGCCGAGAAACTGCAGGACCCCTTTTTTGGGCTGGTGTTGCCAATCCACCTTGCGGCTGATTGTAAGCCCTATGGCGCTGGCCATGGCCAGCCGCTGGCGCAGGACATCGGCGTAGTTTTTTTCGAACTTGTCCTTGAGCCTGGTCTTGACGATAAAATCCACGTCGTTCAGTTCGTCGGCGCCGGTGACGTAACTGCCGAAGACGATGATCTCCCACACCCCGAACAAAAACATGTCGAGTTTGTTCACCTGTTCCGTCCGCTTCAAAACCTCGGCGACGATGGCCTCGGCCTTTTCACGGCCAATGGGCGGCCGGGTGCTGGCCAGGCCCAGGCGGGTACCGGGCGGTGTTGTTTCCAACATGCCGGGACGCTTGGGATCCGGGTTCCGCAGGCCGCAGATCAGTTCTTCTTTCTTCAGCTCGCCGATCACCCGGGCCGCTTCCCCGGCATCCACCTTGAGGACTTTCTCAACCACCGAAGCATCGAATACCCTGAGCCTGAGCAGGTTGCGGATGGCGAGGATGGGATAGCCGATCAGGGTGTCTTGGGGATCGATTCTCATAAGAAAAGGGCCTCAAGGGAGCTGGAACGCTAATGACGGCAAAATGCGACGTCAAAAGCACAATTCGGATGACAAAAAGCCGGTTTTGCATACGGTCAAAACAGGAAAACCGTCCTTAACCCATTGATTCAGAATAAAACACCCTGATTCCACATAGGGAAACGTATGCTTTTGTACTCATTTGTCATCATTTTCAATATCGCACCTTTGGTTAACCGGCCCCTAAAATGCCGGCTTTTGTCAACCGACGCGGGGAGTTGCATGGTTACGGATCAAGGCCGGGAAGATCCCTTACCCGCCGCCCGAAAGGGGTCTCTCCGTCCTGAGCTGGAACATATCAGGAACATATGCCTGTCCGGTCGGCCTGTCAAGGGACGGAAAAAAGGACCTTTTTTATGCCAGCCTTTACCCCAGGGGGGCCTACCAGTAGGGAACCAGGGCGTTGAACTTGGCGCAGTGGGCCTGGATTTCGGCGATTTCCTCCGGCGTCAACACGTCCACATGGCGGCCGATGCGGTCCGTGGACAGGTTTTCGGTGAAAAGATCGGACCAGAAGGCCTTCGAAAACGAGTCCTTCTTCCAGCGCTCGGCGTCGCGGACCGTGGAATCGCCGCTGCGGGATTGCAGGTTGTTGATGGCGTCCATGTCGAAGGGCAGGTCCAGAAACGTGAACAGCTTTTTCACCGTTTCCTCCGTCTTGCCCATCAGGTCTTCATAGCGGAAGACCGCTGATTTCCTCATCAGGCCTTGGCCGCCGGCAAGAAACTGGGCGTAAAAACTCAGGTAAAAACGCGATAGGCTGCCCATGTTTCGGCCGATGCCGGTCAGCCGTGTTTTCAATCCTTCCGCCTCATGTTGGGCGATGACGTTCACCATGGAAGCAATGGTATCCCGTGGGTCGCGTACGCTGACCGCAAACCGGGCCTCGGAAAACCAATTGGCCAGCAAGGGAAAATGCCGGGTCAGGTCCGGGTGCTTGAGAACCAGGGCCTCGGCGGGCGAATACCGGATACGAGTCAATAGGAAATAGTTTCTCAATATATTGCGGGTGAACTCGCCGAAATTCTCCTTGTCGCCGAAGTAGTCCTTGTGCCGCCAGTCGTACTCACGGATGCCGTCTTCATACATCACCAACTGGCCCAAAACATACCAGCATTCGTTGATCTGCGGGTTGGCTATGGGCGATGCACACAGCACCCGGTGCAGGATGGTGGTGCCGGTGCGCATGCAGCCGCCAATGAAGATCAGTTTATTTTCGGCCATGAATGGTCAATCCCTTTTTCCCCGGCCCTGGGCGGGCCGCGGGAACGGTAACTCTAATTGATGCAGGGTTGATTAAAAGGAAATAATAGAGACGAAGAAAGCATGGCGTCCGGAGTTTCGCCGCGTTTTATCCCCCCACCCTAACCCTCCCTTGCAGGTTTGATTTGGCTTGGGAAAGGTTAGCAGGAATTCGGGCCGGACGAAAACACGGGGACCGCTTTCGCGATCCCCGTGAGTTAGGAGGTTGAATTCCCCAACCGGGGTTTTTGCTTTTGCCGCCTAAGGCGCCGGCCGCTGGCCCACGCCTTGGCGGGTGCGCTTAACTTTCGTCGCCGACGATGATGCCCTGGGCGGCGAGGTCGGCGGCGCTGAAGGTGCCCGTTCCATTGCCCAGGTCGACGCCGTCGAAGGTTATCGAGAACTCCGAATGGCCCTCGAGGGTGAGCACCGTGTCGGTGCCGCTGGTGTTGTCGAGGTTCACCATGTCGGCCCGATCCTCGGCCGCCGTGCCGGCGGCATTGACGCCGAGGGCGTCGAACAGGGCGTCCAGGTCGACGGTGTCAAGGTCACCACTGTCACCGAAGTCGGTGATGGTGTCGTGGCCTTCGACGATGACGCCGTCTTCGGTGCCGTCCGTCATGGAGTAATTGAACTCGTCGTCGCCCGAACCACCGGTCAGGATGTCGTCGCCGAACTGGCCGGCGATAATATCGTCGCCGGTGCCGCCGTCGATGACGTCGTTGAACAGGCCGTCGGGTTCTTCATTGGCGCCCACCAACACGTCCCAAGCGTCAACGTCACCACCGCTACCGATATTGAGGCTGTCGCCGATATCGAACGCGGTCCAGTCGCCCCAGATCTCATCGTCGCCGTCGCCGCCGGAGATGGTGTCGCTGAAGGCGGTGATTCCATCGGGATCATCGCCCAGCAGGGTGATATTGATGTTGTTCATATTGCCCCAGAAATCACCGGCCAGTTGGTCGTCGCCGCCGTCGCCGTACATGGTGTCGTTGAAGGCGCTGAAGGCGAGCCCGCCACCTTCGCTGAAGCCTTCCTGGTTCACGTCCAGGGTGATATCCACGGCCATGCTACCGGTGTTGGCCTCCTCGATGTCGCCGACCAGCCTGTCGTCGCCGGAGCCGCCATGCATGATGTCGTCGAAGAAGCTCATGCTGACGTCGCCGTTGGCGCCTTTGCTCTTCGGGCCGTAAGCATCGGCTTCGATATGGATGTCGATGCCGTTGTTATAGCCCTGGTGGTAAATATCGCCGATCATGTCGTCGTCGCCGGCGCCGCCATCCATCACGTCGTTGAACATGGAGATCGACGAGTTGCCGCCGCCCCATTCGCCGAAACCGCCGCCGAAGCCGTAGCTGTTGGCGTCGATATCGATGTTGACGCCTTCGCCGTAGCTGCCGGAGAATTCAATGTCGCCGACCATCCAGTCGTCGCCGCCGCCGCCATTCATCACGTCGTTGAACATGCCGATGGTGACGTCGCCGTTGGTGCCGCCCTTTCCTTCGGCGATGGCCGAGGCGTTGGCGTTGATGTTGACCCCATCGCCATAATTGCCCTGGAAGTTCACGATATCGCCGACCATCCAGTCGTCGCCGGTGCCGCCGGTCAGGGTATCGCTGAACATGGTGATGACGGCATCGGCATCGACGCAGTCTTCGTCGTATTCGCCATAGCTGCGCCCCCGGGCGTTGACGTCGATATCGACGCCGTCGCCGTAGCGGCCCGAATCCACGTAGAATACATCGCCGATCAGGGTGGAGCCGAGGATATAGGTTTCCATTTCACCGATACCTAGCGCCTTGACCTCATCGCCAAAGCTATAGCTGTAACGGGTAAACTCGACCCCGGCGCCGACCATGAGCACGTCATTGAAAGCGCTGACCGTTGCCCGGGACTTGCTGCCCCCGGCTTCACCGACCGCCGAGGCATTCATGGTGATGCTGACGCCGCCTTCGCCGTAGCCGCCGCCACCCAGGCTTTCGCCCTTAAGGAAAATCCCGCCACCGAAGCCGTAGTGGGCCACGTCGCCGACCAGGAAGTTGATGCCGTCGCCGCCATCCAGGAAGTCGTCGAACATGCCGACGGTGGCGTCGCCGCTGTTGAAATAGGCGCCGGCGTGGGCGTTGGCGTTGATGTTGACGCCGCCGCCGCTCCTACCCTCACCGTAGCCGCCGAAGCCGCCAAAGCCGACGGTGGCCACGTCGCCGATCAGGGTGTCGTTGCCGTCGCCGGCGGTGATGGTGTCGCTGAACATGGCGACGTTCACGTCGCCGCCTTCGCAATCACCGCATTCGCCGAAGCCGTAGGAAATGGCCGTACCTTCGGCATAGATGCCGACCCCTTCGCCATAGCCGCCGAAGACGTTGGCCACGTCGCCGACCAGCAGGCTGTTGATGTCGCCTTCTCCCTCGACGAACATTCCACCGCCGAAGCCGCCAAAGCCGGCCAAGAAGTCCGGCAATTCGTCCCCTTCGCCGAAACTGCCTGAAGCGTTGCTGGTGATGATATCGTTGAACATGCCGACTTCAACGTTGCCGCTGCCGCCGTCGGAGATGCCCCAGGCGTCGGCCATGATACGGGTGCCGGCGGTGGTATTGACGTCGCCGACGGCGAAATCGAACACCGCGTCGCCGCCGCCGACCATCAGGTCGTTGAACATGCCAACGGTGACGTCGCCGCCGTTGCGCAGGGATTCACCCGTGGCTTCGGCCGCGATCCAGGCCTGATAGGCATCCACGTCGCCGACCATGAAGCTGAACAGGCCGGAACCGCCGAACAGCTTGTCGTTGAACATGTTGACTTTGGCCTCGCCGCCCTGGCATTCGCCGCATTCGCCGAAGCCATAGCCGTAGCCGTAGCCACCGCCGTAGCCGTAGGAAACGGCATTGGCTTCGACGGGATCGCCGCCGATACCATCGAGCAACGCGAATTTCGGCCTGATACCGCCGAAACTGCCGATCCGCGCGTATTCGGCGGCAATATCGCCGACCAGGTAGTCGTTGCCGGAACCGCCGATCAGCAGGTCGTTGTACATGCCGGTGGCGACATCGCCGCCAAAATTGAAGGAGCCGGCGAAGCCTTCACCGAAAATGGCGGCGTTCTGGGCGCTGATGTCGCCGATCAGGGTGTCGTCGCCACCGTGGGCGATGATCTTGTCGCTGAACATGCCGACCGCCACGTCACCCGGCTTGTCTTCGCAATCGCCCTCACCGTAAGAAACGGCGCTGCCGTAGCCATAGAGCACGGCGCTGGTGCCTTCGCCGAAGCCGTAGATGTCGCCGACCAGGATGTCGTCGCCGCCGAAGCCGCACAGGACATCGTTGAACATGTTCATTTCGCCGGCGCCTTCGCCCTCGCCCTTGGCAACCAAGTTGACGCTGCCGCCATCGACGAACATCACGTCGCCGACCAGGGTGTCGCTGGCGTTGCCGCCCAGGATGGTGTCGTTGAAGGCTTCGAAATCGTTGCCGGTGCCGTCGCCGTAGTTGAAGTTGGTGGCGTCCACGTCGATGTCGATGCCCGAGGTATCCTCGAACATCATGTCGCCCACCAGGGTGCTGGGGGCGTCGCCGATATCGATCACTTCCAGGCCTTCGAGGATGGCCTCGACCATGTTGGAACTGTCGCTGGACAAGGTGACAACCGTTCCGAAGCCGAGGAAATCGACCAGGCCCTGGTAGAAGCCCACTACGCCCGAAGTAACCGCGAAGATGGGCACGATGCCGGCCACCAAAAGCGCGTCCTTCAAATTCTGCCAGCTGACATGATCCTCGAATTCAATATCCCCATCCAGGTCATTGGGGCCCAGGTCGGACCTGGCGCCTGCCGTCTTGGAGACAGCATCGGTGGTCAGCACCACCACCTTGGCCGCGTCGTCGCGGAATCCGACCTCGGCCGCATCCTTGGCCAGGTGGAACAGGGACAGGATTTGGGCTTCCGGTCCATCGCCGCCGCCGGAAGCGGTAAATCCGGCAAGGGCCGCCTGCACGGCGGTGTAATCGGTGGTCAGGTTCTGCGCCTTGACCAGAACCTGGGCCAGGCCGTCTTCGATGTCCTTGAAACTGCCGATGCCGATCTGGGTGTCGCTCGGCAGGTCGCCGCCGATGCGGCTGATCAGGTCGGCCACCGCGGCGTTTGCGTTGGGCAGGTCATCCCCGAACGAACCGGTCAGGTCCTCGAGGATATAAAGGTCCAACCCGCCGCCGCCTTCGCCGGTGATGCCGCCGCTACCGCCGGCCTTCATGGTGTCGTTGAAGGCGTCGAAGGTGTTGTTGCTGCCGTTGTAGATATCGTTGGAGAGGTCGAAGTTGGCGTCTTCAAAATCAGAGCCCTTCTGGTAGAAGTCGCCGATCATCAGGTTTTCGCCGCCGCCGCCGTCCATGACGTCGTTGAAGGCGTTGTAGGAGTTGTTGCTGCCCCCACGACCATCGCCGCCCACGTCGCGGTGCAGGTCGAAGTCGATTTGGTTGACACTGTCGCTGTAAACGTCCCAAAACAGCACGTCGCCGACCATCAGGTCGTTGCCGGCGCCGCCATCCAGGTAATCGTTGAAGACGTAGAATTCGTTGTTGTTGCCATCATAGATATTGCTGCGAATATCGAAGTCGAAATCATCCATTTCGGTGCTAACATCGGAGCCCATGTAGAAGAACACGTCGCCGATCATCCAGTCCTGGCCGTCGCCGCCTTCCATCTTGTCGTTGAAGGCGGAAAAGAAGTTGTCGTCGCTGCCGCCGCCGCCTTCGCCGTAGCCGGAAAGGTTGTGGTCAATATCGATGTCGAACTCGTAACTGGAAGACGCATCCGAACTGTCGGGATCGGCGTGAACATAGAAGTCGCCGACCATCAGGTCGTTACCGTCGCCGCCTTGCAGCCAGTCGCTGAAGGCGTTGAATACGTTGCCGCTGGCGGCATGGAGGTTCATGTCAAGGTCAACGGAGAACGAAACCGAATCGGAACTGTTCGTGGTATAGTAAAGAAAGACATCGCCGACGATCACATCGTTTCCTTCGCCGCCGATCAGGATGTCATTGGCGAAATCCATCTCTTGGCCGCCAGCATTCGTCAGGTTGAAGTTGGCGCTGATATCGACATCGGCGGCGGAAGAATAATCGGTCACTTCCAGGAAGGCGTCGCCGACCAGGGTGACGCCATCGCGTAGAACGCTTGTATTGAAGAGCGCCTCCGCGTCGATCAGGTCGTTGCCCCAGGCAGACACTTTGCCTTCGCCGTAATTGAAATAAATATAGAGCCCGTCGTCGGTAACTTCGTCGCCGATGGCGAGGTATCCGCTTTCGCCCGCGTGCAGGGTGTCCATGGGGCCGGTCATTTGGAGGGTGATGCCGTCATAGGTACTGGGATAAGTGGCGTCGCCAGTATAGTCGATATATCTGTCGTTGGCGTCCGGCGCCCGCCAGAAACTCTGCCATTCCGCCAGGCCTTCGTTGTAGCGGGCGAGGCAGCGCGAGATCTGTTCCACTTCCTCCACCGGCACGGCTTGCTGCAGCGCCGCCAGTTCCGCCCCGCCTTCGATAAGGCCGAACTGAAGCTCGGTGAACGCCAACAGGTCCTCGACGCCCAGGCCGTCGCCGATGTCTTCCGCACCGAACGGATTGAAGCCGGCGCCGCCGCCGGTGCCGCCGCCGCCCGCCGGGCCCGCCGCCGGGGCCACCGATCCGGGATCGAAGCCTTCGATGGAGGCGACAAGCTGGTCGGCCGGGATCACCGTGCCGTCGGCCAGGCCGAGGGCCGGCGGAAGATCGGTGCCGGCGATGACGAAGTAATCCTGCAAGATGGCCTGGCCGCCGTCGGGGTAGGTGACCACC
>JAJRSS010000073.1 GCA_024278615.1 Alphaproteobacteria bacterium | reverse complement strand
GCAGATCGAACGCTTCTCTTCCGCCGACCAATGCCGGCGCTTCCGATCCCCCATAATGCCTCCGTAGTGTCCATTAACGATAGTGGACACTTTCGGCCAAATCCCTCCATCGCTGCCAGAGCGGATTTACCGGACGGACACTGCGGAACGGACATAAGTACCTTTTATGCTTCCAAAATTGGGAAAAATGTTATCGGGATTGACCCTAGTGCCGATATGCTTCGCAAGCTCGAGAAAAAAAATAGCCAGGAAAAAAGCACCAACATTGAAGTCCTGCACGGAAGCTTCCCAGAGGTGTTTCCACAAGGCATCAAATTCGACAGCATCATCAGTTCTTTTGCCATCGTTCACTTTACGCCCGAACAGCGAAAAAGCATTTACAAGCAGATTTACGACATACTGTTGGACGGTGGGCGGCTGGGACTGTTTTCTGCTCAAGGTGAAATTGCCTCTTCGTTTGAAACGAAGAATGAAATTGCAGACAACCTCGCTTTGGCCGGATTCAAAAAGATAGAAATAGATGATGTATCTGATATCTACCGGGCCATCAGGGCCGAAAAACAATAAAACATTCCGCCCTTATCCAAATTCCCGGAAACCGGAGATTGTTCCGTAATCCCTGTTTTTCGGGTCATTTTGGGCCTCAGAATAGATATTTTCCTGGTTGGGTTCTGATTTGTGCTGGGAAAGCATTCAATATGCGCGAACTCTGTGTGTAAGGATATATGTCGGTGTCGATGGTATTTTGGAGAATAGGGGTGTAAGTTTCTATCTGCGAAACCAACTTTAAACCTTATTAGGCCGTTCTGGGTAACGGGGCGGCATTTTTTTTGTTCACAAGGGATATCCAGTTGGAGTTTGCGCCACTTGGTGAGCGGGGGCCCTTCATGCATGAAGCTGTTTCGGCTTTCGGTTTGTCAGTAATCCCTACGGAGTCTTTCCGTGAAAATGTATGAATTTTGATGGACTATTGGATCAGCGTCGGCGTTTTGGTCCTCGTCCTTCTCGGAACTTCAATTTCCCTTTTCTATTGCGCGGTCACGGGAATTTCTCCGGTGCCCAGTTCGCGTCAGGCGCTAACCGCCATGTTGGAGGTGCTTCCCGAGGGGACCGTTGGGACAATATACGAATTGGGCGCCGGGTGGGGCAGCCTCGCCTTTCCGTTAGCGCTGGAATTTCCCCAATGCCAAGTGCTCGCCTACGAACTATCACCGTTTCCCTGGTTGTTTATGTTGATACGGGAACGTTTTTGCGTCCGACCCAACCTGAAGATTCGACGCGGCAACATTCATAACCTTCCATTGGATGGCGCCGTGGCCGTGTTTATGTATCTCCATAGCGAATGCGTGGAAAAACTCAAATCACGGCTGGAAACTGAACTCTCCCCGGGAACATTGGTCATAAGCAACACGTTCGAGGTGTCTGATTGGGTTCCTCAGAAAATCCACCAACTGGATGACACGATGTGCCCACAGGTTCTGGTCTATCGAACTCCGTTACATCATTCGGAAGCGGCCCGACGCAGTTAGTTTGATGCCCGGGTTGGGTAAAAACCGCTGTCAATGTTTGTATAGAATACGGTCCGCAATGGGCCTGATGGCCATGTCCGCTCGCCATCCGCCGTTACCCCCGAGCTTGGCCCGATAGCCGGTAATGACGCTGCGAGAGGCGAAAACTTGAAATGGGCCAAAGCGCCAGAGGATGGCGTTTGTCACTTCCCCTTGTTATCCAGCCTGTTTCAGAATTCTTTCTTCACTTGGTGTCGGCGCCGGCGCAAACGACGATTCGCCGAACCACCTCCACATTCATTACCAAGGCAATGACGCCCAGGGTGACGAGAGGCAGGTTCAAGAGAGCGCCGACGAAAATGAAGAACACCCGCACGTCCCGGCCCAAGCGAAAGGTTGAGGCGCCTTGCAGTTTTTGCGCCATCAACCCGTCATACTTGTCCGCCGTATAGCTGTTCAGGAAAGACCCGACGATCGCCGCGAACCCCAGCAGGACGGACAGGCTGGTGCCGGTGGCGGCGAATTCGTGCCACATCAGGCCGAACAACAAGACGGCGTCGGCATAGCGGTCGAGGACGGCGTCGAACCAGCCGCCGAACTCGCTCTGCGAATGCTTCAGCCGGGCTATCTCGCCATCGCAACCATCGACGACCGAGGCCAGTTGAGCCAACACGCCCCCGGCGGCCAGGGCGGGATAGCCGCTTACCGCCATCAATCCCGCCGCAACGCACGACATCATCCACGAGAGCAGGGAAATTTGGTTGGGCGTCACCGCCGTGCGCACCAGATAGCGGCTCAACCACCGGGAAATCGGCCGGTTGAGATGGCGCGACACCGGCCCATCCCGGGTCTTGCGGCCCTGATCGCGCATCAGGCGCCGTTCGGCTTCACGCAAGGCGTCAGGCGTATCCACGTCGAGCCATGGCATTCCCGTCATGTCGGCGGTTCCCGCCCGGCCTTCGCCCGCCAGCACCCTGAGCCCATCGGAAAGCCCATGCTCGTTCCTTGCCGCCGCACGCTCAAGGCCCTCGAACAGGCCGGACGTGCAAAGCATGACCCCGGTGTCGGCGGCGTCCCAATCGTCGAGCGTCTTCCCGATTTGCCGAATGCGTCCGCCGCCGATCTTGACCCGCGTGACGTCGTCGAGATCGAAGATGCCGTCCTTGTCGCGGTCCACGGCGAGACGCATTTCCCCCGCTTCGGGTGGGTCACCGGCCAGGGCGCGGATGATCGCGGGATCGAAAAGATGATCGATCATGACCAGCAAGAAGGGCGCCTCGCCGGTGCGGCCCTTGGCCGCCAGGGCGCTGGCACCGTTGCCTTCCTCCCAGCCGCGGACTTCTATGAAATCGATCGTGACGCCGCGGCGCCGTGCGATAGCGCAAAAATGCGCCCTAACCGTTTCGGCCTCATGACCGAGGGTGACGAGGATCCGGCGGATGCCGGCGTCCAGCAAGGTGCAGACCACCCGTTCCGCCAGGGTTAATCCAAGCACCCAGGTCAGGGGTTTCGGCGTCTTGGTTTGCGGCCGAAGCCGCGACCCCAATCCGGCGGCCAGGATCAGCGCCACCTCCGGCGCCGCGTTGGTCGAGTCAGTGCTGTTCATCGCCCAAAACTTTGACGATTTCATCGCACAGTTCCAGGCTAGACGCCGCGATCAGGCTGACGCGACCGGTCAAGCTTTCCGGCGCCGCCAGGGTCGCGCCATCGAGGCCGACGACCCGGCCCCCCGCCTCGATCACCAACCGTGCGGCGGCGAGATAGCTTTCCGCCGTCAGACGGCCACGCACGTCCACATGAGCGTCGGCGCCGCCGCCGGCGACCAGGGAGATGGCGCGCGACGCACAACCGTAGCACCGCACGCCCCTGGCGGCGGCAATCAGGCGGGATAGGCCCGGCGACGGAGAATGATGATTGAGTTCGATCGAGATCATGGCCCCGGCGACCTTGCGGATACCGGAAGTCCGGAGGCGTTCGCTCCCGCGCCAGGCACCGCCGCCCTTGATGGCGGTCAGTGGCGTATCCTGTTCGAGCGATCCGACCAGGGCCGCTTCCACCCCATCGGGATGCAAGGGAGCGTCAATCGGCAGCACGGCGCAGGAAAAGGCCGATAACGGCAACCCCCGCGCCCAGTTGTCGGACCCGTCCACGGGATCGAGAACGAGACAATGTCGCGGCGCGCCGGAACCGATTTCCTGGCGCCCGCTCTCTTCGGAATCGACGACAACCGGCAACTGGAGTTCCTGCAGGACAGCCAAAGCCGCGTCGTTAGCGTCAAGGTCGAACAACTTAACGTCGTCGCCTTTCGCGTTTCTGGTGCCGGCCGCTTCGCGGTCGGCGTCAAGAACCGCCTTGCGAACGGATTGGTAAAGGGTGCCGAGGATGCCGGTCCACGAAACACTCGCGGCCCTATCCATCACGGACCGATCCATCGGTTCTCCACAGGCCCGCCCGGGCACCCGGACGTTCGTCTCTTTCCCGGGCCGCCAGTTTTCGGAGTACGTCTTTTTCGGTCCCTTTGAACGGACCGGAACATTCCAGGTTGATGCTGGCGGCGGCGGAAGCGAACTCACCACATTCCTCGATATCTTCGCTGGTCATCCGCTTTGCCATGTAGGCTGCAAGGTAGGTGTCTCCGCATCCAGTCACGTCAACCTGATGCCGCGGCGAAATAGCATCGATATGGAAAGAATCACCATCCCTGAATACCGTTGAGCCCAGGCCGCCTTTGGTGACCACCAGTTCATTGACACCCCTGGCCAGAAGTCCTCTGACCGCGATCGGTGGCGAAGCCGAACCCGCATAGATCAAGAGTTCTTGAGCATCGACCTTAAGCACATCGACGGATCGGAGCCAAGGACCATGGTCCGCCCGCTCCTTCGCCACGACGGCGCCATCGACGATTTCCCTCACCAGGCCTTGGGCATCCAAGGCGATCGTGGAGCGGGGAGAGAGGTCGCGCACCATAACGCCGAGTTCGATATCGTCCGGAGTAAGGGGGCCGAAATGAACGGTGTTGGCCTGTAATCGCGGGATTTCCATCAGCCGGATGACCTCGGCGCGTGAGCCGATCCGCTGAATACGGACATCGAAATTGTCGGCAGAATAATGGTTCTCGCACGATGTGGTGGATTCTGTCGGAAGATTGAAGACCTCGACGCCATTGGAACGGAGCTCCCTCAAAAGAGCCCGATCGTCTTTGGCGGCGACTTTCGTAACCACCGCCGTACGGAGGCCAAGCCGACGGTATGTCATCGCCACGTAATAGGCTACGCCTCCCGGCTGCGGCTTTCGTTCCAAATTTCCGTAGAAATTCCGATCCCAAACGACATGGCCGATGACGCAGACGTCAAACATCAAGCCCGCCACCGCCAAGACCGGTCCGGGCATGCAGGAGGTAGGCGAACGACGCTCCCTCGTTGCGGCCCTTGTCGTACTCCAGTCCTTGGAAAAGGGACCTGGCGCAGTTGCCGGCCCCGGCCCCGGCCACTCCAATCTTTTTCATACAAAATCCCCTGATATGGTTGTCCCAAAAAAACTCAACAGCCTCCCGCCGAGGGGCCGGTACGAATACGCATCGGCTCACTTGCCACAATTCAGGCAAACGCGTGAACGCAGTTTTCTCGAAAACGCAACGGGTATATCTTAAACGCGGGGAGGGGGCGGTCTTGAGATTGCCTTCCCCGGCGATTCTTTCAGCGGCCGGAACCCGCAGCGGGGGCCCCGACTTGACCCATTCGCGCCAAAACACGACGCTAGCCCGGTCAATTGGTGCTTGAAAACCGTTGCGACAAGAGGAGTTATGATGTGACGCCCTCTTGTGTAAGGAAGTTACTCTTTCTTCCGTGGAATGGCAAGAGCAGCAGAGCAAGCATGTTGTTCAAAATCACGCGGGGATCCCCGATTCCATGACCGCGTCCCGCACCTGACGGTGGAGCATGAGCAACCGCTCCACTCAGAGCGGGTCCGCGCTCCGCGCAGTGTTCCCACCGCCCGGACCATTATTGGCAACCCGGCTGCCGGAGCTATTCTCCGGCGATTGTTCGAGCGGCCTCCATACTGGAATCGCCGGCGGCATCACTGCCTTGAATAAACGCATCGGTCAATTCACAGGCCACCGAATCGCGCATCTGCTTGGGCGGGCTCTTCATGTAGTATGCGGAGGCTGCCTCCAGGGGGCCGCCGATGCCGCGCTCCAACCCCAGCTTGGCGCAGCGGATGGCATCGATGACCACGCCGGCGCTGTTGGGAGAATCCTGGACCGACAACCTGAGTTCGAGTTCCAATGGCACGTCCCCGAAGCCGCGGCCTTCCATGCGGATGAAGGCGACCTTGTTGTCGTCCTGCCACGGCACGTAATCGGACGGCCCGATATGGATGTTCCGGGAATCCAGCCGTTCGTCCAACTGCGACTGCACGGATTCCGTCTTGGAGACCTTCTTGGACTTCAGACGGTCGAGGGCCTTCATGTTGAGAAAGTCCGTGTTGCCGCCGGTGTTCAACTGATAGGTCCGATCAAGCGGCACGCCCCTGTCCCCGAACAGGCGGGTCAGGGTCCGGTGCACGATGGTGGCGCCGACCTGGCTCTTGATATCGTCGCCGACGATGGGCAGGCAGGCGTAATGGAATTTCGCGGCCCATTCGGGATCAGAGGCGATAAACACCGGAACGCAGTTGACCATGGCCACTCCGGCCTCCAGGCAAGCCCGGGCATAGTGCCGCCCCGCCTCTTCCGAGCCAACCGGCATGTAGCAGACCAGAACTTCCGCCTTGGCGTCCTTGAGGATCTGGACAACATCGACCGGTTCCTCGTCGGAGGGTCGGAAAGCTTCGTCATCGGGATAGTCGGTCATGTGCGGCGCCACACCGTCGAGAACCGGCCCCATCCGCACCACGACGTCGGACACCGGCAAGGCGCCCTGGAAAACCTTGGTGCAGTTGGGTTTGGCGAAAATCGCCTCTTCCACCCGCTTGCCCACCTTGCGCCGGTCGATATCGAAGGCGGCCACGATCTCGATGTCGCTCGGCCCCCAATCACCGATCCGGGCATGCATGAGGCCGGCGAACGCTCCCTCTTTACGGCCCTTGTAGTATTCCAGCCCCTGGACAAGGGAACTGGCGCAGTTGCCGACACCGGCGATGGCCACTCTGATCTTTTTCATATTCATACAAAACCCTCCTTTTCTTTCCAAAGGCCCAAATAAGCCCCTTGCAGCAATCCCGGCACGCGATGGTTTGCATCAACGCGTGCCGCGCAAGCGTCAATAAGCGGCTGCGGGCTTCGCTTGGCCGCACCAAAAAATTTTTCCGAAAGAAGGAACGTCCAAGCAGATGCCGGGACCGAAAGACCCCAATACCGTTTCCTTGGACGGTCGGAACTCGTTTACAAATTCTAGCGCCGCAACACCGGTCAGCATCCAGACGGGCTAAGCGGCAGGTCGGTTATTGAAAACCGTTGCTGCAAAGAAACTTGAACGTGATCCTCACGCAGGCACATTACTCGTCTTGACAGAAAAAGGCAAATGTCCTTCAGCAGGACCATGCGGAGGATATAGCGTCCCGATTCAGTTTCCGGACTTTGGGGTATGGCGAAGCCTACGAGATCGCGCCTGTCCCTGCTGTCGGCCATTGAGCGTTACTCGGATAGCCATGACCTTCGTTGCAGGCGTATGGCAGAGAGTATCGAATGGATGAACTTTGCAAATATGTCGCGTTGGTTGATTGGAAATGTACGCCGAGGCGCCGCTCTTGGTCGCCGGATGATCGCTGCCCCAGTGTTCTCTCGAAAACACGTTCCTTCGCCCATTTTGCCGGTGGCTTTCGTCGCCATGGTCTTCTCCGGTTAAGACTATTCGGTCTTGTTCACATGCACATCCATCTGCGGGTAAGGGATGGAAATACCCTTATCGTCGAAGGCCAGTTTGATTCGTTCGGTAAGGTCATACACCACCGGCCAGTAATCACCGCTTTTCACCCACGGGCGGACGACGAAGTTGACGCTGCTTTCGGCCAGTTCCGCCACTGCCACCAGGGGTTCGGGGTCATCTAGGATCCGTTCTTCGGCGGCCAGGATTTCATGAATCACTTGTTTGGCCGCCTTCAGGTCATCGCCGTAGCCGATGCCGAATACCAGATCCACGCGACGCGTGTCGCGGGCCGAATAGTTGGTGATCACGCCACCGTAAATGGCGCCGTTGGGGACGATGACCTCCCGGTTGTCCCCGGTGCGGAAGGTGGTGCTGAAAATATGGATGCGCTCCACCGAACCGGCGATGCCGCCGGCTTCTACATAATCCCCGGCCTTGAAGGGGCGGAAGACGATGAGCATCACCCCGGCGGCGAAGTTCTTCAGTGAATCCTGCAGGGACAGGCCGATGGCGAGGCCGGCGGCACCGACCACGGCGATCAGGGACGTGGTATCTACGCCCAACCTGTCCAGGGCGGCGACAATAACCAGAAGCAACAGTACCGCACCCAGGATGGAAGTGATGAAATCGACCAGAATGTCGTCCAGCCGGGCCTTGACCAACAGCTTGCGGACTACCGCCACGATGCCCTTGGCCGCCCACCGGCCGATGACGAAAATCAGCAGGGCGAAGATCAGGTTGGTACCCCAGGGGATGGCGTACTCGTTCACTACCAGGGTGAAATCAATATTTTCCAACATAGCCTACTCTCCCGTCGGTGGGATCGCCCCGCCGCCCGCTTCGGCGTTCTTGACTACCAGCCATATGGCGTGAATGGAGCCCGGAACGAAAAAGAACAGGGTAAGGATGCAGTTCAACCAGAATTGCAGCCTCAGGCCCACGGTCAGAAAGGCGGCGATGGGCGGCAAAAAGATGGCGAGCACGATGCGGATAATGTTCATGGGGTTCGATCCTTCTCGCGGGTCCGGGGCCAGCGCGGCGGCGGCTCCCTTCCTTGAAAGCTAACAGGAAAAATGATCTTGAGCATAGAAGTTTCCAAAACCGGCTTGGCCAAAGGATACCTTGCCTTCGTTCTTTTTCAATTGGCCGTGGCGGCGGAACGCCTTACCCTTTCGCGCATGGGGATACGAACGGCGGAACAGCTAAAACAAGAAAGTTGCTGCGGGAGACATCAATGAAGGCTCTGATCGCCAAGCTGCCCAAGGCGGAACTCCATCTTCACCTGGAAGGGTCATTGGAGCCGGAGTTGCTTTTCGCCATCGCAAGGCGCAACGGGATCGATATTCCCTTCGCCAACGTGGGGGAATTGAGCCGGGCCTATCGGTTTTCCAACCTTCAGGGATTCCTCGATATCTATTATCAGGGCATGAACGTGTTGCGGCACGAAGAGGACTATTTCGATCTCGCCAGCGCCTACATGGACCGCTGCGCCGCCGGCAACGTCACCCATGTGGAGGTATTTTTCGATCCCCAGGGACACACCGCCCGGGGCGTTTCCTTCGGTACCCTTATCGGGGGCGTCCTTGGCGGGCTCAGGCAGGGCGGGAAGACCCACGGCATCACCTGGCGCCTGATCATGAGTTTCCTGCGCCACCTGCCGGAAAAGGATGGGTTCGAAACCCTGAAGCAGGCGGAACCCTGGCTCGAACAGATTTGCGGTGTCGGCCTGGACAGTTCCGAAACCGGCCACCCGCCGGAAAAATTTTCACGGCTATTCGCCGAATGCCGCGCAAGGGGCCTTAAATTGTGCATGCATGCCGGCGAGGAAGGGCCGCCCGAATACGTCCGCCAAGCGTTGCTGGACATCGGCGTAGACCGTATCGATCACGGCAACCGGGCCATGGAGGACGCCTCACTGGTGGCGGAAATCGTCAACCGCAATATCACCCTGACCGTTTGCCCCCTGTCCAACCTAGCGCTCAAGGTCATCGGCCGGGTCGAGGACAGCCCCATCGCCCGCATGCTGGACGCGGGCATCCCCGCGACCGTCAACTCCGACGATCCGGCCTATTTCGGCGGCTATGTGAACGCCAATTTCGAAGCCGTGGCCGGCGGCCTGGGGCTCACCCGGGGCCAGATCATCCAACTGGCGAAAAACAGCTTTTCCGGCTCCTTCCTGGATGGGGAGGAAAAAGCCCGGCGCATTGCCGAAATCGACGCCCTCGGCGCCTGACCGGGGCGGTCTTTCGGGTTGGCCGTAAGGTGTTGTAATAGATGCAAAAAAATAGGAAGTAGCGGGGCCGCGCCCATGGCCGGTCCAATCGGGCTTGAAAGGGAACGGGCCGGTATTGTATTTAAGGCGCCAAGGAACAGTCATTCACCGCAAATTCCTTCCGCGGTTTCCCGGGTCAGAGCCCACACCGAAGCGGCTTTGTTATAACCCCTGCCGGGCTCGGCCCCTGTTAGGCTTGGGCTAGGTCCGGATCAGGTTTGGATCAGGTCTGGATCAGGTCTGGGCAGGAGTCCGTCGTCGGCTAAACCGGGAAAACGGCGGGAAGAAGCGGCAACAAGAAAGAGAACCATGGCACGCAAGAAACAAAAATCAAAAACCCAGCCGGCGGTTCTGTTCAATGTGGTTTACGAGGACGGCTCGCTCAGTTCCAACCGCCGGGTCGCCGGCGAGTTGCTGGACCAGCGGTTCGGCGATGAATTCATGGCCCTGGCCCGCACCGCCATCGAGGACCAGGACAACGAAGTCGCCCAGAAATCCGGCGTGCGCAAGGCCAAGATCAAGTCCATCACACGGGTGGATGAACGCCGGCAAAAGGACAAACCGGGGTCTTGAAGCAGGAGTCTTAGGACTTAGACGGACGACGCCAAACCGCTACAATTCCCTGGGCCATCCGTTCCCCGTGCCTATGGGTCGGGGGTCTGGTTGAACGATTTCATCGTCCCGGAAGATCCGGCGGGACGGTGCGGAAGGGGAACCCATGACGGCCGGCGGCGAATCCCGGGAACCCTTTATCCTCGCCGGCTTGTGGGTCGCGGCATTGGCGGTCTCCGGAGTTGGGCCTTTGGAGCGCATGACTTGGTTCATGGAGGTGGCGCCGGTGTTGATCGCCCTGCCGTTGCTGATCTGGACCCGGGCGGGGTTCCCACTGACGCAATTGCTTTACCGGCTGATTTTCCTGCATGGCCTGATCCTCATGCTGGGCGGTCACTACACCTATGCCCAGACCCCCCTGGGCTTCTGGATTCAGGACGCCCTCGACCTGACGCGCAACCCCTACGACCGCATCGGGCACTTCGCCCAGGGCTTCATCCCCGCCATCCTGGCGCGGGAAATTCTCCTGCGGAAAACGACGCTGGCGCCGGGAAAGATGGTGTTTTTCCTGGTGGTTTGCGTCTGCCTGGCCTTCAGCGCCTTCTATGAACTGATCGAATGGTGGGCGGCGGTGATTTTGGGCGAGGACGCCCAGGCCTTCCTGGGCACCCAGGGGGATGTGTGGGACAGCCAGTGGGACATGTTCTTCGCCCTGGCGGGCGCCGTAACCGCCCAGATATTGTTGGCCCGAGTCCACGACCGCCAGCTTAGGAAAGTTTAACCCCCCGCCCAAAAAGGAGCCGCCATGCCAGCCATGCATGATCCCACGGACCTGGAAAACCGGCTGGAGCGAATGGAAACCCACGCCGCCCATCAGGAAAGCACCATCCAGGACCTGAGCGACATCATCGCCGGTCAGGCGGACACCATCGCCGGCCTGGCGCGGCAGGTGGAACGGTTGAAGGAAAGGCTGCTGACCCTGGAAGACGACCTGAAGATGGCGATACCCAAAGACCCGGCTCCGCCACACTATTAGTGGCCACGTCAAGCCAAATTTTACAGTCCCAGCCGTTGATGCCATTGGGCGATGGATTCATCCGGATATTCATCGAAGGTCCGATCGCCCGGCTCCGCCCGGACGGATACCCACGGCGCTTTCGAGGCCAGCATGAGATGGGTCCGCTCCGGCGGCGTCGGCAATTCGGTATCGATGGCCGAGGCGAAAGGGTGGATCAGTTCAGGCCAGCGCCGGTCCCAGGCCCACAGGCCGCTGCCGCAGTGGCGGCAGAAGCGCCGCTCCATGGGGTTGGCCCCGCCGTCATCCAGGGCCACCTGGTAAACGGTGATCTGGTCTTCGCCCTCAACCTCCAGGGTTTGGGCGTCACCGGAAAGATTGATGGCGTATCCGCCGCCGCCCTGGGTCTTGCGGCAGATGGAGCAGTAACAAAGGTTGTATGGATAAGGATGGATCGAATTGAGCCGGAACCGCACCCGTCCGCAATGGCAGGATCCTTCCAGAATCATGGCCGCCTCCCCAATTAATCGATGTTGATAGTATACCCTACCGGGTTTGTTCCTTGGTCTTGAGGAAACGGATATCCGGGCCGTCCTTCTGTGCCTGATCCAGGTGCCAGGCGTTGCGGGCCAGAAACACGGGCGCGCCGTCATGGTCATCGGCAATGGCGGTGCTGTTGACGTCGATAAATTTCTTCAAGACCAGGGGTTCGTCGGCCTCGATCCAGCGGGCGGTGTACAGCGTGGTTGACTCGAAGCGTACCGGCACGTCGTATTCGGTGCGGATGCGGTCGGCCATGATCTCGAACTGAAGGGGGCCGATGACGCCGACGATCCAGTCGCGGCCGATGCGCGGGCGGAACACCCGGGCGGCGCCTTCCTCGGCCAATTGCCGAAGGGCGCGGCCCAGGTGCTTGGCCCGCATGGGGTCTTCCGGGTGGGCGCTCTGCAACAGTTCGGGGGC
Source organism: Alphaproteobacteria bacterium (assembly GCA_024278615.1). Lineage (GTDB taxonomy): Bacteria > Pseudomonadota > Alphaproteobacteria > Rhodospirillales > 2-02-FULL-58-16 > JAJRSS01. The sequence goes on along the minus strand of JAJRSS010000073.1, from coordinate 4,776 downwards.
GAAGCTGGGAATGCCGGTGAACATTAGGCTTTCCCCCTCGGTCAGGGTGTCGCCGATGCGCAAGGACCCGTAATTAGGGATACCGATGATGTCCCCGGCCCAGGCGTCTTCCGCCGTTTGCCGTTCCTGGGCCAGGAACAGCATGGGATTGTGCAGGTTGAATTGTTTGCCGCTGCGCACGTGGTGCAGCTTCATACCCCTTTTCAGGCGCCCCGACGACAGGCGGAAGAAGGCGATTCGGTCCCGGTGCTTGGGATCCATGTTGGCCTGAATCTTGAAAACGAAACCGCTGACCTTGTCTTCGTCCGGCGCCACCAGGCGTTCCTTCGCCGGCCGCGCCTGGGGCGGCGGCGCCATGCGGATCAGCCCCTTGAGCAGTTCATGGACGCCGAAATTATTGATGGCGCTGCCGAAATATACCGGGCTCAGGTGGCCTTCCCGGTAGGCCTGAAGATCGAACTCCGGACACAGACCTTTCGCCATGGGGATGTCCTCGCGCAGCTTGGCGGCCGCGTGTTCGGGCAGCAGGGAATCCAGCTTGGGATCGTCCAGGCCGGTGCATTTTTCCACCCGGTCAGTGCCATCCCTCGTCGTTCCACCCTTGTCGAGGAGCAAAAGCCCGTCATCCAGAACATCGTAACAGCCGAGGAAGTCCCGCCCCATGCCGATCGGCCAACTGGCCGGTGTGACGTCCAGGGCCAGGGTTTGTTCTATGTCATCCAGCAGGTCGAAGGGGTCCAGGCCCTCCCGGTCCAGCTTGTTGATGAAGGTAATGATGGGCACGTCCCTGAGCCGGCAGACCTCGAAGAGCTTTCGCGTCTGCCGTTCTATGCCCTTGGCGGCGTCGATGACCATGACCGCCGAATCCACGGCGGTCAGGGTGCGGTAGGTGTCTTCGCTGAAATCCTCGTGCCCCGGAGTATCCAGCAGGTTGAAGGTGCAACCGCCAAATTCGTAGGTCATCACCGACGAGGCGACGGAAATGCCCCGTTCCGCTTCCACCTTCATCCAGTCGGAACGGGTGTTGCGGGTCTGCCGGCGGGCCTTGACCGCGCCAGCCATCTGGATGGCGCCGCCGAACAGCAACAGCTTTTCGGTCAGGGTGGTCTTGCCAGCATCCGGGTGGGAGATGATGGCGAAGGTGCGCCGTCTGCTGATTTCGCCGTTGGCTTCGGTCATCGGGACATCTTCAATTGGGCCAGGGAAAATGGGGCCAAGGACAATGGGGCTGAGGGTCCGGCACGGAAACGAGATGAAAAATAGGGTTGAACGGGCGGGAATCAAGGGTTTCCCGGGATGGGAGGGAACCTTCTATCACGAACCGGGCCGGGGCTGGGAATTTCAATAGTGTGCTCCAGGTGCTTACCCTTAGGGAATTGAAATAAAAGTGAATATTTTTTTATCCCTGTGACCGCCATCACATCCCAGGTGTCTTGATCCGACTATCCTTGCGGATAATGGCTCGGAGACCGCCAAGAAACGGGCAACACTTTACCATCCGGGCCGCATGGCAGAAGGAGGCCGCTTAAAGGATTGAAAGGAGCGTATTATGGTAAACCATCTGATGGCTATTACTGGCGCTCTGCTCATCGGCTGGACCGCTTTTCCGCCGGCTGTGCAGGCGCAGACCGCCGGCCCAGCGCAAGCTCTGTGCGGCGATCACACGGAAGTCGTTTCCAAGCTCGAGAAAGGGTATTCGGAAACCCCGGCCAACATCGGCATGGCCAGCAACGGCACCGTGATCGAAGTCTTTGCCTCCGTTGAAGGCACTTTCACCATCATCATGACCCATCCCAGCGGTCTCAGTTGCCTGATGGCGGCGGGGGAAAGTTGGGAACAGATCAAGCCGCAACCGCAAGGATCGGGAGTCTAGCAGGCTGCTGCCCCCCTGCGCACGCCTATTATCCAGCCGGTATTTCGTCCGCGGGGCTTGCTGATTGTTGCGGTCGCTGTCACCGCTCCTTGGCACAAGCTTTTGGAACGCCGCCGAAAGGCCCAGCCGGCCCCGCCAAACCATCACGGCGTCCTCCCTCCACCAGGCCTATCCGCCGCACTATTCCAGGTCCACCAACTTGATTTCATGGGTGATTTCGGCGGTCTTGGCCAGCATCAGGGTGGCCGAACAGTACTTCTACGTCGACAGGCTCACCGCGCGGGCCACCTTTGCCGGGTCCAGGCCACGGCCGCTGACCACGTAGGTCGTATGGATTCGGGTATAGACCTTGGGGATGGTCTCGGCCCGCTCACCTTCCACTTCGACAACGCAACCCTCCACCGGCTGGCGGCCTTTTTCAAGGATGTCCACCACGTCGTAGGCAGTGCAGCCACCCATGCCCAACAACATCATCTCCATGGGCCGGATGCCCGCGTCCGCCTCGCCTTCCGCCGGAGCGCCGCTCATGGTCACCGAGTGGCCGCTGCCCGAGGTTCCTTCGAACACACGGTCTTTCACCCATTTGACGGTGGCTTTCGTAGTCATGGTTTTCTCCCTTTGCGCTTATGCCAAGCTTCGGTAAGTCTTTGCCGCCGAGACTTGGTCGCCTAATTCCGGCCTTGGTGTCAAGCTTCCGAACCTTTTGTCTCCGCCCGGAACAGGGTTGTCTCCGAAGTTCTTGCCGCTGGTTGGCGGGGCCGGGACCCAAGAATAGGGGAAGTCAGCCGGAACATATTGATTTCGGCGCTCGGGGGCCCTATTTCCCCCGTATCCTTACCCCCTTTATGCAAAGAGGAAGGCCATGAACGAGAAAATATGGAACGTCTACCTGTCCGGCGAAATCCACAGCGATTGGCGGCAGCGGATCAGTGCCGGGGTAGAGGCGGCGGACCTGCCCGTGGACCTGAGCGCGCCGGTTACCGATCACGAGGATTCCGACGGTTGCGGCGCCGCCATTTTCGGCGCCGAGCCTGACCCGATCTGGCACGACCGCAAGGGGGCGCTGCTGAATTCCATCCGCTCGGCAACCCTGATCGAAGAGGCGGATATCGTCGTCGTCCGGTTTGGCGAGAAATACAAGCAGTGGAACGCGGCCTTTGACGCCGGGTATGCGGCGGCCCAGGGAATCCCCTTCATCACCCTGCATCCGGAAGAGCACGATCACGCGCTCAAGGAAGTGGACGCGGCGGCCAAGGCCGTTACCCGCGAACCCGAACAGGTGGTGGAGGCGCTGGCCTATATCACCCAGGGGCGGATGCCGCGCCGGGACAGGGGAGATTCAGGCCTACGGGTGGTGGACTAGCTTGATCGTTTTCTAGTTGCCTTGATAGCTGATGCGGTAGATGGCGCCGGCCTTGTCGTCCGAGACCAGGATGGAACCGTCAACATACTGCTGCACGTCTACGGGGCGGCCAAGATAATCACCGTTTTCATTCATCCAGCCTTCGGCAAAGGGCAGCGTCTGCTTGGCGTTGCCATCGTCATCCAGGAAGGTGACCATGACCCTGGCGCCCCTCGGCTTGACCGCATCCCAGGAACCATGCTGGGCGCTGAAGATGGCGTTCTTGTACTTGGCCGGGAACATGTCGCCAGTATAGAACATCATCCCCAGGTAGGCGGCGTGGGCGATCATTTCCACCTGAGGCGCCACATAACGGTCCATTTTTTCCTGGGGAATTTCCTGGTCCTTGTATTCATTGGTTCTTGTGCTTCCACCGCCATAATAGGGAAAGCCGAACCACATGCCCACGTCGGGTATTTTGTTCAGTTCGCCCGGCGGGATTTCGTCTCCCATGCCGTCGACTTGGTTGTCGGTGAACCACAGGCTGCCGTCCTTGGGGTTGAAGGCATGGCCGACGGAATTGCGGATGCCGGTGGCGATCACCTCCCGGCCGGTGCCGTCCCGGTTCATGCGGATCATTCCGCCGATGCCCTTCTTTTCATAGAGCGCCATCTTTTCGGGTGGCGCGACGTTGAAGGGCTGTCCAAGGCTGATGTAGAGCTTGTCGTCCGGGCCGATGGCGCAGACCCGGGCAGTGTGGTTGTAGGATTCCTCGGCGGCGGGAATCAGACCGCCCTGCTTGACGATGGCGATCGGCGCCGTGCCTGAACCTTGCATGAAGGTTTCCGCCGCCGGGAACAGCAGGACCCGGTTGCGTTCCACCACATAAAGGGAACCATCCGGGGTGTAACAGACGCCGTTGGGGATATCGTACTCAATGTTGGGGCCTAATTTTTCCACCCTAGCGGCAACGTTGTCCATGTTCCGGCCGGTGACCGACCAGACAGTGGTTTCCCGCGTACCGACCCAGACGATTGCCTTGTCGTGGCCGACCGCCATGTGCCTGGCGCCGGGAACGATGGCGAAGAGTTCAATCTTGAAGCCGGCGGGCATCCTGATTTTCCGCAGGATATTCCGCAGGTCGGCGGCGTACTTGCCCCCCTGGGGAACCCGTTTGGTGGACCTGGAATCCGTTCCTTTGAAGGAGCCCGGCTTTTGCGGGTTTTCTTCGTCGCCCTTGGCGAGACTGTGACTCGCGGAAAAAGAAACCGCCATGCAGACGGCCGTGAACACCAGTCCGCATTTTCTCATTTCGACCTCCCTTTTTATGCAATCCCTTTTTTATTTCCCAGGCGATCCTTTCCAAACAGCCTAATGATTGTATTCACTTTGACAGAATGGATTTGACCGGCGATTGAAGTAATACCAGTTTGCATTGATCAGAACCCATGAGCCCATTCTCTGAGGCCGATTGACATTATTCTCCACGGCTGATCGATTAGCTTGTTCCAGGCTTCGGCTGAGATGGCGACGATCTCGTCGTATGATTTGAAGACGCGGT
>JAJRSS010000072.1 GCA_024278615.1 Alphaproteobacteria bacterium | reverse complement strand
GGGGCCGAAGACCTTCAGGACGCTATTTCCCGGGTGCGCGCCGCCTTCGACAAACGGCCCCTGGTGCCGGTGCTGAAATACGTGGTCTCCAGGCGCACCGGCGATGCGGGATGGCTGCGGGTGCGGCCGCCGTTCACCCCCCTGGAAGAAGCCGAAGGCGAAAAAGCCATGGCCGACCTTACCGGCGCCGGCTTGGCCATTTGACGAAACAGGCCCATTCGATAAAACGAGCCCGGCGGCGGCGCTATGACGCGGCCGCCCGGTCCGTTTCTTCGGTTTCTTCTTCGTTTTCCGTTTTTTCGTCGGCGTAATCTTCAAGAATATCCAGCAGGTCCGGCAACACCCGATTGAACAGTTTCACCAGGTTGGGATCGAAATGAGCCCCCGACTGTTCATTGATGAATTTAACCGCCTCGGCCACCGGCCAGCTGTTTTTGTATGGCCGCTCCGAGGTCAGGGCATCGAAGACATCGCAGATGGCGGTGATCCGCCCTTCAATGGGAATTTCCTCGCCCTTGAGGCCATTGGGATAGCCGCTTCCGTCCCATTTTTCGTGATGGGTCAAGGCGATGGACTGGGCTAATTGGATCATGCTGGATGAATGGTCGGAAAGGATATCGGCGCCGATTTCGGCGTGAGTTTTCATGATTTCCCATTCACCGGCGTCCAGCTTGCCGGGCTTGAGCAAAATTTTATCGGGGATGCCGATTTTACCCACATCATGCATGGGGCTGGCGCTGAGCATCAGTTCGGCCCGTTCCTCCCCCAGGCCGGCGGCAAGGGCGAGCCGTTGGGAGCTTTTGCTCATGCGGATGACGTGCATGCCGGTCTCGTTGTCCCGGTATTCGCCGGCCCTCCCCAGGCGGCGGATAATCTCAAGCCGGGTCTGGCGCAGCTCTTTCGTCCGTTCGCGCACGGCGGCTTCCAGGATTTCGCTGTAACGGCGCTGTTCGTTGTACAGGATGCGGACTTCCAGCATGTTGAGGATGCGCTGCACTACCTCGGCCTGATCGAACGGCTTGATGATATAGTCCTTGGCGCCCATTTCCAGGGCCTTGAGCCGCGTGTCCTTGTCCGGCTGGGCGGAAAGGACCAGGACCGGCAGGTAGTCGCTTTCAATCACATCGGCAAGCTGCTCCATCACCTGGAAGCCGTCCAAGTGCGGCATGCGGATATCCAGCAGAATGAGGTCGAACTTGTTTTCCTGGTACAGGCCTTTTACGGTTCTGGAATCGGTGGTGCTTTGCACATTGGAAAAATCTTCCTGCTCAAGGATTTTCTCCAGCAGCATGACGTTGGCCGGATTGTCATCGACGATCAGTATCCTGGCCGCCAGGGATTCCCTGCGAATTTCACTTCTCGGGCCAGCGGCGGAATTACCCAATGGTTTTCTCCCAGACGTTTTTGATTTGGCCGGAAATCATCATCGGATCGAACGGTTTCTCATTCGCCTCAAGGGTGCCCATTTTTCGGCGACGGTCCACTTCCTCCCGCGCGGCCTTTGCCGTCATGAAGATTACAGGCAAACGGTCAAGCCCGGGTATTTTCCCCGAAGCCATAAGCGTACTGGGTCCATCCATCCCTGGCATCATATCGTCAAGAGGGACCGGACGATGACAGCCCGAGTATTTGAACGGCAAACCTTCCCTCGAAAAACGCCGATGGATTCGAGCGCTGGTTCCGCTACCACGGCAATATCCCGCTCATCCTCCATGTAAGGGATTTTGTTTAAGGATCGGTTCATGGGGCAACCCCTTGGGCCGTAAGCCCTCGGGAACAGAGCCGGCAAACAGACCCGTCTCCCGGAAACCGGCCAACAAAAGCCGAAATTTCCGTCATGGCATTTCCAGTCCAGAATAGAATTTCGAAGCCTCTGATTATTACCGTTTTCCTTCTTAACAACCCCTTACAGTGATGGCGATCCCGCCGGTTTCTTCGAGGCGCCATCGCCATGCCCCGTCGCCCGGCCCCGCCGGCGGGCCTCTGCGCAAGCCACGGTAAATCCTTCCATTCTTCCGGATATCCAACTCCTTGGCACGGAAAAGGGAACAATACCCCCCTGTCAAACAGGGTTAACAAACCTTGGCCCGGACCGCCGCCGCCATCCGGCGGTGCGCAAGCCTCAATTGAAGAGGGATTCGGGCAGGCGCTCCCGCATGACCCTTCTGGCCTGAAGAGCCTTCATGTCCCCCTGGGACGCCGCCCGGTCTATCCACATGTAGGCCTGAAGGAAATCGCGGGGGACGCCGCGTCCCTTGTAATGCAGCAGGCCCAGGTAATACTGGGCGGCAGGGTGGCCCCGCCTGGCGGCGCGGCGGAACCATCGGGCGGCGGCGGCGTAATCCTGCTCAACCCCTTGCCCGGTAAAGTACATGAGCCCGGTGTTGTATTGCTCGTCGGCGTCGCCCTCGACGGCAGGCTGCTTGAATTCCGGATCCTCCTTGCCGCCTTGGTCCTTGGCGGCGGGCATCGCCCCGGCCTTTCCTGCTTCCTCGCCTGGCGTGTCCTTCGCCGGGGCCAGGATCGCCGTCATCTCCGGTTCCGATGGCGCAGGCGCGGTAGCTTCGGCCTCCATCCCCGCAGCTTCGCCTGAAACCGCCTCGGCCGCCTTGACCGATTCCGCCGGGCCCTTGGTGGCTGAAACGCCAGGGCTAAGCGGGCCAAGCGGGCCAAGCGGGTAAGGCTGGACGTTGCGCCACCACACCCACCCGTCCGCCGCCGGATGCCGGACCGCGTAGTAGCCCAGCCGGGTCTTTCCCTCCAGGATTCGAACCGTATCCCCCCGGCTTAGCTTGAAGAGGATTTTCGCCTGCGGGCCGGGGCGGCAGCGAAGATTGCTTCGGCGGGTGACAAAGACCTCTTGCCCGGTTTCGAACTTGGCCGGTTCCACCGGCGGCGGGGCGGTGATTGGCTCCATGGGCCGGGGCGGTTTGGCTGTTTTCTGGGATGGTGTGAATTCCATTGCCACCGGCTCGGTGCAGGCCGTTTCCTCTTCTTCGCTCGCCGGCAAGGCTGCCTGCTCCTTCGCCGGATCATTTGACCGCGGCTCTTCCGCCGTGGCCGTTTTTTCCGCGTCCGGACTCTTTACGATCATGGCCGGTTCCGGCTGGCCACCGGCGGCGGGGGCGACAGACAGCGCCTCATCCAGGTCAACCAAGGCCTGCGCCTCGCCCGGCGCTTCCGCCGCCGTGACGGCGGGCCGGACGGGACCCGCATCGGCCGCTTCCTCTTCTTCAGGGGTTATGGGCGCCAATTCGGGGACCGCCAATTCGGGGACGGGTGGAATCGCTGAATCGGTCCGCGCGGATGCCCCTGGCTCCTCTTCGGTCCTCTCCTGGGCCGGCGCCGAATCTTCGGGCTGGTCATCATTTTCAGCCACACCGGCTTCAGCCAATTCCTTTTTTTCGGGTTGCATCGCCTCCGGCCTGGCGGTTTCCGGCGGTCTGGCGGTTTCCGCCGCCAGGCCGTCACCGGCGGCCTCCACGCCGGCGGCGGGCGGCGGCGCCTTGGACGCGGAGCCTTCGGCCTTTGGCATGGACCTGGGCGTCGGCTTGGGCCTGGACGCGGGAAATTCCGTTTCCGGCAGATAGATGATCACCCGGGGGGGCTGGCCAATGTTGCTCAGCCCATCGGCGATCCGCCGCAACACCGAAGGCCCCCGGTCCAGGTATTCGCCGATCAAGGGCGTATCCCGGTTGATCGC
>JAJRSS010000071.1 GCA_024278615.1 Alphaproteobacteria bacterium | reverse complement strand
GCTAGTTATCGATTCAATATTGTCCCGCATGCGCGTCAGGTTTGGCCGTATTCCGCAACGATAGGGGTTCACGAATGCAAAAGATCAAATCCTTCATGTCCGTCGTTTTAATCCCGATCGCCGCTATCGGCCTGGCGGTGGTCGGGGCGCCTTCGGCGGCCCACGCCCTGCCCATTACAACCCCAACGGACCTTGCCTCCGGGGATCAATATCGCCTGGCCTTCGTCACGAGCACCACCACGGCGGCAACATCCTCCAGCATCGCTTATTACAACGATTTCGTCACCGCGGCGGCAAACACACAGCCCCTGCTCGCCGGTCTGGGGACCACCTGGTCTGCCATCGCATCCACCTTTACAGCCAACGCTATAACCAACACCGGCACCCAGTGGATGCCCTCCTCTCTCGGACTCCCGATTTACCGGCTCGACGGGTCCACCAGGGTTGCCGCCAACTACATGAACCTTTGGACTGGCTATCTTGAAACCGCTCTCCGTGTAACCGAGGCTGGCACCGACGCTAGCAACAGCTATGTTTGGACGGGGACTGGACAGGGCGGTTCTGCTTGGCAGGGGGGCCTCGGCTATACCGGCCCTATCTTCGGTAAACATGCTGTGGGACACAATTTTTTTACCTCTGGACTTTGGATAAGATTTGCCGGTTTTGGACCAGCCTGGAGTGAGGCTTACCCTCTTTATGCTATTTCCGGCGTCCTCACCGTCCCGACATCCGACATCCCGGAACCGGGGACGCTTGGGCTGTTCGGCGTCGGATTGGCCATTTTCGCCGTCGCCCGGCGGCGGACCCGAAACGCGCCGTTCCTGACCAGCCCGCCGTCTTGACCGCCCGGCACGGCGTTCACCGTGTCGGGGCCAAGACAAGGATACCGTCCACGAAGCGGGTAGGGAGCAGGCTCGGGATTTTCCGGTATGGGTCTCCCGATAGCGCCACCTCGGCCAGTTGGAAGATGACATGGTGGCCATGGCGGACGATTTTGGCATCCGCGTTCGCGGCGCTTTAACGCCTGGACCGAAAAGAGTTGAGTAAAATTGACATGCCGCCCGCGCAACATCGACATGGCCGTGCTTGCCATGGCCATCCACGAATTGTCTTCGCCAAAACCGGAAAAGACGTGGATACGCGGGTCGGGTCCGCGCACGACGGAAACGGTAACGCCATAATTCAGCGGGATTTATTTTGCATCAACCTTTGAGCAAAATAGCGACTATTGTTCAGCATGAAACACGTCGCCCTGCTGTTGTTTCTCCTGCTTATGCTCCCTGTCGGGTTCCTGGCCGCCGCCGTGGAATCCGAGCCGGCGGTCCAAACGCAGCCGCCGCCCGGGTCCCGTGACGCGGCGCGCGCCCGGGCGGTGATGCTGCGGCTTCACCGCGCCCTTGATCCCGCCTTCGGGCCGGCGAACGGAAAACGCCGGTTCTGGGCTTCGGAATCGGAACTGAACAGTTTCCTGGCGGCCGCCGCCCACGGCTTTCCTTTTCTTCGCAGCCGGGTGGAGGTAGGGCCCGGCGCCATCGCCGCCGTGTTTTCGGTCCGCCTGCCCGAAACGCCCCTTGGCAATTGGTTCAACTGGGGCAATTGGCTCAACCTGGGCCTGTCAATGCGGCCGTCAAGGGAAGGATCGCGGCTGTCTTCGCTTGATATCGGCCTTGATATCGGCGGCTACCGGCTGCCCGCTTCGGCCGTCCTGCCGATGTTCAGGGTGGCCCTCGACCTCATCCTCGGCGACGGGCTGGGCGGCAAGATCGTCAACGGCATCGGCGGCGTTTTTATGCGCGACAAGATTGTCGTCCTGGATATCTCCCTGACCAGGGAGGTCCGGAAGGCGCTGATCGCCCGGGTAAAGGAACGCCTGAGCCAGATGGCCATGCTCGGCGACGCCGATGACGTGCGCTTTTATTACCGCGCCGTGGACCGGGCGGCGGCCGATGGGCGGCTCGATCCCCAGGGCTCCTTCGCCGCCTATCTGCAACTGGCGCTGGACCTGGCCCGGCGGCGTTCCACGGGCGGCGACGCCGCCAACGAAAACCGTTCGGCCATCCTCGCCCTGGCCATTTATTGCGGTCATTGGCGGATCGAAAACCTGGTCGGCGCGGTGCTGACGGACGAAATGAAGGACAGGGATACCCTTTGCGGCGATGTCACCTTGGGGGGGCGGGTTGACCTTCGCCGTCATTTCGTCGTTTCGGCGGCGCTTAAAATCGCCAGCGACAGCGGCCTCGCCTTCGCCATCGGTGAATTGAAGGAACTTCTCGACAGCAATTGGCGCGGCGGCGGGTTCAGCTTCGCCGACCTGGCCGCCGACCGGGCGGGCATCCGGTTCGCCGAAAAAGCCCTGGGGGGAAATGAGGACGCGGCGGCGCTGCTTGCCGTGCTTTCCGGGCGCGGAGGGGAGGCGGCGGTATTTCCCCGGGTCTCGGACCTGCCCGGGGAATTGCCGGAGGCGGCCTTCCGGCGGCGTTTCGGCGATGTCAACAGCCCGGCCTATGGGGCGGTCGTGGAAGCCATCGACAAGCGCATAGACGGCCTTGCGGCCTATGCCCAGCCCGATAGTTGACGTTTACGTAAACGTAAATGTAAATGTAAACTAATATCCGTTGTAGCGATTGCGAGTACAGGGGAGGGGAGCATGGGGGACTTCGAGGCCAGCAACCCGGAATTCGAGTCCACCATCCGCGAAAGTTTCGCCCGGCAGGGCATGATGGCTCACCTGGGGGCGGAACTGGGCCTGGTTGGCCCTGGGGTTTGCGAAATCCACCTGCCGTACGCGGACGGCCTTTCCCAGCAGCACGGCTTTTTCCATGGCGGCGCCGTCGGCGCCATCGCCGATTCCGCCGGCGGCTATGCCGCCTTCAGCCTGATGGACGCCGGCGACGGCATCCTGACGGTGGAATACAAGCTCAACTTGACGGCGCCGGCCGACGGCGCCAGGCTCATCGCCCGC
>JAJRSS010000070.1 GCA_024278615.1 Alphaproteobacteria bacterium | reverse complement strand
CCTGCCGTTTTCCCCGAGAACGGTGCTTCGCCGGGAATACCACGGGTTTTACCTGATCGTCACCGTTCTGACGGTAATCGAGCTGGCGACCGATTTGATCGGCGAAGGCGAGCCTATCGGAGACTGGATAAAAGACGACCTCGACTGGCCCCTGTTCTTCCTGGCCGGCACGGTCATTTACCTGGTTATCCGCGCCATCCGGAAAAAGACGACCTGGCTCGTGGTCGCCGGGCGTTGACGACTTGAACCCCGGCGCCCCGCCGGCATTCGGCCAAAGCCAAACGCACCGGACGCGGCGGCGCCAGCGCGACGGCTGTTCGATAAAAACCGGGTCTCGATCCGCTGGCCTCGAAAGGCCGAACGGCGCGCGTGCGCGGCTGGCTTAGAAAATACAACGGCCCGATGATCGAGGCGACCGACCCGGAGCGGGTGGAAGTGGTGGCGGAGCAGAGGAGAAACTTGCCTGTGGCAAATTTCATGGGAGTTGCCTCGCCGGATTTTTTGAGTCGCCCTTTGTTTCATAATTTTCAGTCATGCGCGGGCTTGTCCCGCGCATCCACGTCTTCCAGGCACGTCAAACCGCGCCAGGGAAAAACGTGGATGGCCGTGACAAGCACGGCCATGACGGTGAAATGGTTTGGTGATCAATTAAGGGGACACAATACTTAATTCAATCTAATCTCACGGTGGTGGCCGAGGTTAAATTTGTTCTGGAATTAAGTATTGTGTCACCGGAACTCCGCCGTGGCCGCCGGGAAGGGGAGATCACCAAGCTTTCGTCCCTGACTTCCATTTCCACCCGGTCTTTCAACCGGCATTGTTCCAGCGCCGGCTTAGGGATGCGCACGCCCTGGGAATTGCCGATGCGTATGATCTTGGCTTTCATGGCCCGGTTTCCCTCACGTCCCCAGCCGCCCTTCCACATCCATGCTTGAATGAAGCACCCGGGCAATCTCGATACCGCCCTCCGCCTCCCGGTAGAATATGACGTGCTGGTCGGCGGGGAAACCGCGAATACCGGGCAGAAGGTCTTCGCGCGGCTGGCCAAGCCCTGGCGTGGCGGCAAGCTGCTCGAACTTCACCGCCAGCCCGGCCAGGTATCGTCGTGTTTGCTCCGGGCCCCAGGCCCCAAGGGTGTAACGGCGGATTTCCTCGAGGTCTTTTTGCGCCTCATGGGAAAGCCGGTATGCGGCCATCAATCCAGCTTGGCCAGCAGGGATTTCATGAACGCCTGGCCGTCGGTGCTCTGGCCCTTATCCAACTGGTCCAGGCCGGACTGGATTTCGCTCCGCAGCCGTTCCAGCTTCAACGCCTGGTGGCGTTCGTATTCCTCCATGGACATGACCACCGCCACGGGGCGGCCCTTTTTCGCGATGGTCACCGGCTCCCGTTGGGCTTGGTCCAGCAGGGCGCCGAAGTGGGTCTTGGCCTCCGCCGCTGGCATGATCTTTTTCATCGCGGGCTCCTTCTCTCGTTGTGCCGATCATTATGACCCAGATAATCGTTTTAATCAATTTGGTCTGGAAAGGCATCCCATCTCCCACTTGACTTACGCTCTTTATGGACATATGTTCCTGTTACGTTCCAGCCTTGGCGCTCCTTCCCGCCGGTGAAAACCGGCGGCTCGCGGTGCCGCGAGTGGGTTTTGTTTTTAATCAAGGTTTAACCGGGAAATGATGACAAAAGCCTACACGCGATTATAAACTTGACATACGTAAACAATTAGGGTACAATTTCTCCAACGATGGAGAGAGAAATGGCCCAACACCCTACGATCCAAGACTTTATGAAACAGTTTCCCGACGACGACGCCTGCCTGGACTACCTTATGCAGCTTCGCCACGGGGAAAGCCTGGATTGCCCGAAGTGCGGCAAACATGGCCGTTTTGCTCGGATTAAGAAGCAGCGGGCCTATTCCTGCCAGTGGTGCGGCCACCATATCCACCCCATGGTGGGTACGCCCTTCCACCGAAGCCATACGCCCCTGCAAAAGTGGTTCTATGCGATGTACCTGTTTTGCACGACGCGCCACGGGGTCCCGGCGAAGGAACTGCAAAGGCAGTTGGGCGTTTCCTATCCCACGGCCTTCCGCATGGCCCACTTGATCCGGGAATACATGGGGTCGGTTGACGGCGATCCCCCGCTTACCGGCCATATCGAAGTTGACGAAACTTATGTCGGCGGCAAGCGCAAGGGTCGGAAAGACGGCTTCACAGGACGGGGGGCCAAGGGCAAAACCATCGTCATGGGCATCCTTGAACGGCAAGGCCAAATCTTTACCAAAGTAGTTCCTAACGCTTCTCGACTGTCTCTCATTCCGCCGATCTTCAAGCGCATCAAAGCCGGTACTCGTATCAGCACCGACGAATGGCCCCCGTACAAAATCCTCACCGCGCTTGGCTATGACCACGGCATGGTTCACCACGGCGCGAAGGAATGGGCCAACGGCGATACTCATGTGAACACCTTGGAAGCTTTCTGGTCCGTGCTCAAGCGCGGCATTCGGGGTACGCATATCCATGTCAGCCCTAAACATCTTCCGAAGTATCTGGGGGAGTTTGAGTACCGCTATAACCTTCGGAAGCAGCCCCACCAGATGTTCCCTCGCTTGCTGGCGAACCTTTAGCGGCAGCCTTCAATAGGCGGCGGAATTGGGGGCCGTTCGCCTTGGAGGGGTGTTCCTTGCAGAACTGGTCCAAAGTCCCGGATTTGCGGGCTTCTTCGAGGCTTAGGTATTTTCCGTGAGACATAAGCTAACCTCTGTATGCCTGTTTCAGTTCTCTTAGACGACGCTTAAAATCCGAAACTCGGATTGCGAGGCTTTCAAAAGTCACCTGTGGCGAATCGCTAAAAGTGTTCATTAAAGCGGTAGCGTCATCGGAAAATTGAAGCCCATTATCGTCTGGAATTTTCACCATGTGCAGCGCGTGTGGGCGCCGCCCAAACATTGGAATTAAGCCATTCCCTACAAGCAGATGTGCGTACCAACCAGGCAACCTCTTATTCCCAGTAAGCCTGCCACGCGCCATGCCACCCGCGACCGAGTCTTGCGTTGCATCGTAAACTTGCTGTGCCGCTTTGCTGAGCCCGATCAGTCGATGAAACGGCCAGATTCCATCGAACTCAAAATTCCACGAGCCGTTATGGCTAAAGCGCCAGGACAGCAGCCATGTTGGAACGGATTGGGGGTTTTCCTTTCGGGATTTCCGCCAATCATTTATACCCCAAAAAATTATTGCGACGCCGACGATTAGGCCGGACCACATAACGAGTTTGGGAAGGTCGGGCCAGATTACCATCGCGAAAGCGACGACAAGGCCGACCCCAATTTCGATTTTGCTTCTAACCATTGTGGCTTGGATACTGACCCCGACCCGGTACGTATGTCAAGTTTACATGCGCGAGCCTACAAAAGGCTACATTTTCCAAGGCGATTCCAAGGCGATTTCGGCTTGTTTTGTTTTGAATCAATAGTTTATCGGTGAAAAACGTGGTTCCGCCCGTCTCGAAGCGTGCTTTTGGCGTCGCATTTCGTCGCTTTTTGAGCTTTCAGCTTTCGGCGGTCAGCCGCCGGCCCCACACCGGGAGTGACGGGAGAAAAAGGGAATGACGGAACAAAAAACGCTGAAAGCTGATTGCTGAAAGCTGATTTCTCTATAATAGGGATGATCATGGTAACGCCTTTCCGCCTCTCCCGCCTCCGCACCCCCGCCCTTTGCCTTTTCCTGCTGGCGGCGCTGGTGCTCCTCGGCGGCTGCACCCTCAACCCGGCCACCGGCGAAGAAAGCTTCACCGGCTTCATGTCGCCGGCGGACGAGGCCGCCCTGGGGCGCGACGAGCACCCCAAGATCATCGAGCGTTTCGGCGGCGTTTACGCCGATGCTTATGGGGCCGGCGACCTGGCCGCCTATATCGGCCGGGTGGGCCAGGCCCTGGCCCGGGTGTCGGACGTGCCCAACCTGGCCTACACCTTCACCATCCTCAACACCGATACGGTCAACGCCTTCGCCGTCCCCGGCGGCTATGTCTATGTCACCCGGGGCCTGATCGCCCTGGCCGGCAGCGAGGCCGAAATCGCCGGCGTGCTGGCCCACGAAATCGGCCACATCACCGCCCGCCACACCGCCCAGCGCTACAGCAAGGCCATCGCCGCCAACGTCGGCCTGACCGTGCTCGGCGTGCTGGGCGCCGCCGCCGGCCTGCCGCCGGGGCTGGGCGACCTGGCCTCCCTGGGGGCGCAGGCCTACCTCAAGGGCTTTTCCCGGGAACAGGAAATGGAGGCCGACATGCTCGGCGTCCGCTACCTCGGCCGGGGCGGCTACGACCCCCAGGCCATGGTCGGCTTCTTCCGCAAGCTGCAGGCGCAAAAGGAACTGGAAGCGGCCATCGCCGGCGACCCGGCGGGGGGCCGGGAATTCAGTTTCCTTTCCACCCATCCGCGCACCGCCGACCGCCTCGACCAGGCCATCGCCCTGGCTACCAGCCAGGCGCGGCTCTCGCCGGGGCGAAACTCCGGGGTCGGGCGGCCAAGGGTGGGACGAAACGAATACCTGGACCGCATCGACGGCATGCTGTTCGGCGACGACCCCAGCCAGGGCGTCCGCCGGGGCCGGGTGTTTTCCCATCCCGGCCTGCGCATCCAGTTCCAGGTGCCGGCCGGTTTTTCATTGGTCAATGCTCCGGGATGGGTGGCGGCGCTGGGCCCGGGCGGCGCGCTCATTTCCTTCGACATGGTCGATGGCGACGAGGCCCGTGGGGTGACCGGCATGGCGCCCTTCATCGCCCGCCAATGGGGCAGGGGCCTGCCCCTGGGCCAGGTCGAACGGATTTTCGTCAACGGCATGGCGGCGGCCACCGGTTCCGGCCGCATGCGCATCCGTTCCGGCGCCCGCGACATCCGCCTTATCGCCATCCGCGAACGCCGGGACCGCATCTACCGCTTCCTGTTCATCACCCCGCCCGGCCTGACCGGCCGGCTGGAAACCGGGTTCAGGCGCACCACCTACAGCTTCCGCCGCCTGTCCCCGGCCGAGGCCCAGGCGATCCGCCCCCTGCGCCTGCGCCTGGTGACGGTGCGCCCCGGCGACACCGCCGAAAGCCTCGCCGACACCCTGCCCATGGAACGGTTCCGCCTCGATTGGTTCCGTCTGCTTAACGGCCTCGCCCCCGGCCAGCCGCTGACGCCGGGCCGGCGGGTCAAGGTGATCGACGGATAGGGTCGGGGGATTCTTTATTTTCATGATTGATGCTGAAAACCCATGAGCAAAGCCTTCACCAAGGAAACCGACGCCGAAGACGAAGACATCGAACGGCTGGAAGCCCTGCCGCCGGGGGTGAAAAATTACATCACGCCGGCGGGCCGGAAACGCCTTGAGGACGAACTTCGCCGCCTGGGCCGCATCGAACGGCCCAAGGTGGTGGAAACGGTTTCGTGGGCGGCGGGCAACGGCGACCGTTCGGAAAACGGCGATTACATCTATGGCAAGAAACGCCTGCGCGAAATCGACCGCCGCATGCGCCATCTGGTCAAGCGCCTGGAAATCGCCCACGTGGTCGACCAGGCCCAGCAGAAAAACCGCCGCCAGGTGTTCTTCGGCGCCACCGTCACCTACGCCGATTCCCAGGGCCGGGAAAGGACGGTGCGCATCGTCGGCGTCGACGAAGCCCGGCTGGAGCGGGGCGAGATCAGCTGGATCTCCCCCGTCGCCCGGGCGCTGATGAAAACCCATGCCGGCGACGTGGTGAAAATCCGCACCCCGGCGGGCGTCGAGGAAATCGAAGTGCTGGAAATTTCCTACGGCGGCGAAGTGGACCGTTAGCCGGCCAGGAGGGACCTGAGGAAACGCGCCGCCTTGTCCCGGATGCCGGGCGCCGAGCTTTCCCGGGGGCCGGCCACGTTGAGGAGGCCAATGGCGTGATCGGCAAGCCATCGCCGGGCGGCGCCGGCGCCGACTTGCCCGGCCAGGTCGACGACCAGGCAGGGGCGTCCCAGGTCTTGGGCGTAGCGCAGGGTCAGGGCGGTGCCGCCCATGGGCGGGCCCAGGGTGAGGATCAGGGTGGCGTCCGAATCGGCCACGTTCATCCGGGTGCGGGTTTTGTAATTGGCGCTTTGCGTTTCCTTCAGGGGATAGGATTGCGGGATCGGGCCGTCCTCGGCCCGCCGGCCCCGGGGACACCAGCCGCCGGCGGCAAGGCCCAGTTCCGCCGCCACGTCCAGGGCCGCCCGGTCCGCCCCGGTCTGCCCGCCCGATACAATTGTTGTCAGCATGGGACACCTTCGCTCTTCGCCCCTGTCCACCGCCTCGTCTTTGGCATCAGGCCTCGTTCCGGGCGCGGAAGATTTCCCAGGCGAACCTGGCGCGGACGCCCAGATCCAGGAACGGCCGGGGCGGCGGCCCGGTTCAGGCCCTGACGGTATCGACCACCTCGCCCTTGGCATCGAAGCAGACCGCCATCAACGGTCCGCCGAAACCGCAGCCGCCGTCGATGGTCGCCGTATAGGCGGTGATCTTCATGCCGCCGCGCTTGGAATCGAAGCCGCGGACCACCCGGCCGAATTCGCCGTAGGGGGAGTCGATGGAATCGAACGAACCGCCGCCCCACCAGAAGCTGTCCTTCTGTTCGGAAAGGGGCCGGCTGACGTCGATGCCGGCGTGAACGAACAGCAGGGTTTGGTCCTCGGTGAAGGCGGCGCGGCGCAACACGCCCATCAGGGCGTTGTGGCCGTCGGCGGCGCGCATGGCGTTGCGCAACTGGTTGGTCCATTTGGTCATCGCCACGGCGCCGCCGTTGGCGGCGGCGGTGGCTTCGCCGGGGGTGCCGCCATAGGCGCTGATGGTCGCGCCGACACCGTTGTTCACCATCCAGTCCACGACTTCGCGGGGATTGGGCGCGAACTGGATCTGCAGCAGCTTGTTCCACATCTCCTCCTGGCTTCCCCGCAGGTAGACGATGTCGTCGCAATCGGCGCCGACGCGGCCCAGCAGGGTGCGGCGGAACATCAGCAGTTCGTCGACGGTGCCCAGCACGTCGCCGCCCCGGCCGAGAAAATTCCCCAGGTAGATCAGGTTGTCGCCGATCCGGATGCGGCCTTCCAGTTCCCGGTGCAGGGCGCGCAGGCGCGCCGCCTCGCCATGGATGGATGCCACGGCCCAGTGGCGTTGCGCCGGTCTCAGGGCCGCGAACTTTTTTTGAACTGACATCCCTGAACCCATACCGTGGTCAGGAGGAGATCGGCTTGCCTTGTTTTTGGCCGAGGCCTGGACCTGGAGCCTGAACCTGAGCGAACCTAAGCCGCTTCCAGCAGTAGTTCCAGCTTCTTGGTGGCGATTTCCAAGTCGGTCTTATCGACGGCGGCCAGTTCGCAGGCCAGGCGGTCCCTGGCCCCTTCGTAAATCTGGCGCTCGCTGAACGATTGATCCGGCTGGCCGGCTTTCCGGTGCAGGTCGCGGACCACTTCGGCGATGGATATGGGGCTGCCCGAATTGATCTTGGCCTCGTATTCCTGGGCCCGGCGGCTCCACATGGTGCGTTTCACCCGGGCGCGGCCCTTCAGCTTTTCCAGGGCGAAGTCCATCCTTTTGCGGCTGCTCAACTTGCGCAGGCCCGAAGATTCGGCCTTGGCCACCGGCACCCTGAGGATCATCCGGTCCCGGTCGAAGGTAATGACGTAAAGCTTCAGCTTGTGCCCGGCGATTTCCCGGGTTTCGATTTCGGTCACCTTGCCGACGCCGTGGGTCGGATAGACGACGAAGTTTCCAGTCTTGAAGGTCAGTTTCTGAGCCATTTTCGAATAGTGCTCCAGTCAAAAAAACAGTCAAAAAACAGGGCCGGCAAATCAAAGTTTGGGCCCAAACACAACCGTATGAACCTGCGGGCGAACATCCGCCGCCTGGGCAGGCAATGCCTTCCTGAACTGCTGGCCTGAACGAGTGGCCTGGATTATCGGCCCGAATCACCGGGGTTCCCTGCCCCTGAAGCGGGACTTCGGGCGACCTTGCCTCGCAACCGGTGCGAAACAAGCGCCTGAAGCTCAATAGATATAACACATTTTTGGGCCAAAAAACAGCGCCATGGGGCTGTTTTGGGGCGGAAATCCGGATTTTTCAGGTTCCGGCGCCCGGATTGGGGCTAAGCAGTTCCCGTTTGCCCGGCGTGTCCTTCCACTCGTCCGCGTCGGCCGGGGGTTCGCCCTTGCGGGTGATGTTGGGCCACTTGGAGGCATATTCGGTGTTGATTTCCAGCCATTCCTCCACATCCGGTTCGGTGTCGGGGACGATGGCTTCCACCGGGCATTCGGGCTCGCAGACGCCGCAATCGATGCATTCATCGGGGTGGATGGCCAGCATGTTTTCCCCTTCGTAGAAGCAGTCCACCGGACAAACCTCGATGCAATCCATGTACTTGCACTTGATGCAGCCTTCGATAACGACGTAAGTCATATGGTTCTCCGTTGAATCTTTTGCCTTTTTTGGACCCCAGGCAAACCGCCCGAAGGTCAGCCAGCTTCCGCGCCGGCCGGGCCACGGCGTTGAAGCACCCGTTTCCTGGCCTCGCCGCTTTCCCTGTCGGGCACGTATATAAGACCCGCCACCCGTCGCACAAGATTTGATTCATAATGGTGCAGTTGCCCGTCCGCATAGGCCACTTCCCACAGCATTTCGATCATCCTGACCCGTTCGTCATGGGAAAACCGGTCCTTGATGATGCGGGTAAAGCCGTAAAGCTGGTTGGATTCAGAGACCGCGTCCCGTCCGGCGGCCAGCAATTCCCGCGCCTCTTGCTCATTCAGGTCGAACCGGGACTGGAGCAGCGCGGCGATGGCCTCTTCCTCCACCTCGTCCATGTGGCCGTCCATGCACGTAGCCTCCACCAGCAGCGCCGCCGACGCCAGGCGCAGGCCGTCCTCCGGTTCGCTGTCTTCGGGATGTGGGCCGCCGCTCAGCAGGGCCTTGAGCCGTTCGATCATGGCCTTGCCTATCACACCCCCGCGGGGCGGGACAACCCCGCGTGTCTGAAGCGCCCTGCCTCTTGTTTTCCCGGCCTGGGCGCCCCAGGTCATGGGGCATGGTGAATCCCGTAAACGCCGGCCAAAAAAAGCATTTTCCAGCCACGGCGCGCAACCGGGAGCCCATCCTGGCGGTGCTGAAGAAGGTCCTGCCGCCAAAGGGGCGCGTCTTGGAGGTCGCGTCGGGGTCGGGCGAGCACGCCGCCTATTTCGCTTCGCGATTTTCCGGCCTCACCTGGCAGCCCAGCGACGTGGACCCGGAAAACCTGGCTTCCATCGGCGCCCGGGTGAAGGAATCGTGCGCCCCGAACCTCAGGCAACCGATCGCGCTGGATGCGCGCGCCGACCCGTGGCCGGTGGAAAAGGCCGACATCGTTTATTGCGCCAACATGATTCACATTGCCCCATGGGCCGTCGCCCTGGGCCTGCTCGCCGGCGCCGGGCGGGCGCTGCCGCCGGGGGGGATTTTATTTCTTTACGGTCCTTTCGTGGTTCAAGGCCGGCCCACCGCGCCCAGTAACGAAGCCTTCGACGAGGATTTGCGCCGGCGCGATCCGGAATGGGGGTTGCGGGCGTTGGCGGATGTGGTCGCCGAGGCCGAAACGCACGGCCTCGCCCTGGCGGAAACCGTCGCCATGCCGGCCAACAACCTGTCGGTGGTGCTGCGGAAAAACTAACCGGCGGTCAGGCGGGCTTCGCTTGGGGCATGACCTCATGAATGACGCCCGCGGTTCGACGACAGCTTGCCGCGCCGATGTCCGCTTGGCGCCGGAAGGCAGGGTGCCTGCCAACACGCGATTCAGTCGACCCGATATACTTAAACTCTTAGCTCCAGCGCACGCAGCCAAGCGTCGATTTGGCCAAAGGCGTCCTGCTGCCACTGTTCTGGGGTGCGCTCGCCCAGAATTTGGGTGTCTTAGACGAACTGCCGGACGCAAGTCGGTCCATAGCCATCAACAGTATCGAACTTGCTGGCGATGTATCGATAGCCTTGTTTACCGCTGGGGTACTCAAGCAAAGGCCGACAAGCCTCAGAGAGCGCTTCCGCGCCGCCCGGATAGTTCAGGATGCAATAGTAGATGTCGTAGGCATCCTTTTGTTTATGACGCCCTTCGACGGCATGCCCCTTAATGGCAAGCAATGCGGGGATGGAGCAGACAGCGATCTCGACGTGGTTCGTGCCCCCTGCGGGCATGGGCCCATCGATCGCAACCATTTGGTGGAAATGCAACGCCAGATCGGCGCCATCCGCCCTTTGCACGGCGAAGTCGCTAATCAGCGGCGGAACGTTTTTCACGATTTCGGCGTCCCGTGGCATTAGGAAATCAACGATAATATCGATCGGGGCACCGCCATCGCCCACGGGCACTTGACGGATAAGCTGGAACCGCCGAAGTCGCTCGCGTTTCTCGTAGCCATGTTCCATAAGGGCCTTAATCAGAGTGGTGTATTCGCCGTCTCCGAGTGCTTCGGCGTCCAGACTGAGATCGACATCAAGGGTGCCAACGTGCGGCATTTCCGCGTTGTCCAGGAGCAGCCAAGGTACGGCACCGCCAACCACGGCAAACTTCCCGCTAAAACCTCCCAGAATCTGGCCAATCTCGACCAGTACGGTCTTCACGGCAACGGTTGTACGGTCGTCGTAGTTGGCTGCGGACTGTGGTTCCAGCGGGGTCATTTCGGCCATATCAGCCTCTCGCGCCGAAGATGTTCAGCAGCCTCCCGGCCTCGCTCGCCACCGACCGTAAGGTCAAGGTAAGTCCGTACCGGGCTGGTGCAAACAATTCCAGGAGCGGGCTCGACGGTATCGTTGAGTGGCCCTCGATCCTTGGGAAGGATAACCACAACGTTTTCGCCTTTCGAGGCCGAGGATAGCTTGATCGCATCTTGCAGTTGTGCCAAGCCCGCTTCGTCAGCGTAGAAAAAGTTAGTGCCGATTCTGCCATATGGTGCCAACCAGTGCGCGGCGGAAAATGACGCGAACACTGTTTGACCTTTGCTGGGTCCACCACGAAGCGCTTCTCGGGCGGCGTTTTCAAACACGCTGCCATGCAATGAAGTGTAAAAGCACAACCGCTTGCCGGCCGGCGCCTCGTATTCGTTTCTCCACACGTCAAGAAGCGCATCGGGCTCCGCCATGGTTAAGCCATCGGGGGTCACTTGCGCCCACTCCCGGTTAAGCAAGGCGACACGCACGTTGCTGACGTGACCAAAGCTGACGTCGGCGGCTTTGGCCAGTTCGGCGACGCGCCAGGCCCGCTCAGGTTCTCGCAGCATTGCAAGCAGGACTTGCGCCGCTTTTGGCTTAAACAGTGATTTAAGTTCCCGCCTTTCTGCAGGCGGTGTGCTCGCCACGCGGCGCTCTATCAAAACCCCGTCAAAAACAATTCGGGCATTGCCTTGAAAGTCGAGAAACCCAACTTCGTATTCCTGACACAGCGCTTGGGATTCGGCAGATAAGTATGGCGCGATGAAAATCGGTGTCGCATTGCGCCCGGGATGGGCGACATAATCCCGCAGATGGAGCAAGGCTGTTCGAACATGACGTGGCTGGCCATTGGCCTTTACCTCGCACACAAGCGCATGCGGGCGGTTAAACGCGTTGAGGCGTACCAAAATGTTGATGCCGTGGCCAGGCTCCGGTGGTTCGAGTTCGATATCCTTTAGTTCAATCGACGGCATCTGCTCGAAAAGTGCCTTGAGTGTCTCCGTGGCTTGATTCTCGAGATCTTTCATTGAATTTAGGCTTTTCAACATATGCTGAAAATGAATTATTCGATGAAAACTTTCAAGCTAATTTTCATTAGCAGAGCAATTTTCAACAAACGATGAAATACCCAAAAACAGTGAAAACTCTCATCTTGCGGTTAGACGAATATCCCCTCCGGATCACGAAGAAAAGCTTGAGCGGACGCCGGTTTCCGTCCGCTTTACCCCCACGCGGCGGAAGTTGAATGAAGCCGTTGTATTGGGCTGTTTTTCGCCGGGGAAGCGGCCTTCGGGCATCGCCGCGCCTGTTCCGGGCTGGGCCCGAAGCTCCCCGCGGTTACCGCCTATCCCGCTCCAAGCAGCGTCAGCGCCATGATGCCGGCGGCCACCAGGCCCGCCGCCGCGATGCGCTGGGGCCCCAGGCTCTCGCGGAACACCACGACGCCGATAATCGCCCCGAAGACGACGCTTGTCTCGCGCATGGCGGTGACCGGCGCCATCGGCAGCAACGTGATCGCCCACAGTCCCGCCAGATAACCGCCGACCGATAAGAACCCGGCGATGATGCCGCGAAAGCCCTGCGCGCGGCCAAGGACGACGATCCCGGCGCGGCGGCGCAGAAGGGTAAACAGCACCACTCCGGTGCCGGTTCCGATTTCCAGCCAGGCGAAATACCCAAGCACCGTGCCTCCCTGGCGCACGCCCAGGCCATTGAGGAAGGTGTAGCCCGCGATGGCGACCCCCGTGGCCAGCGCGATCGGGACGGCTCCCTGTCGAGGACCGCCCCGGCCGAAGGCGAGGATCACGATGCCGGTCGAAGTCAGCATTACCGCCGCCAGTTGCCCGCCGGCCAGGCGCTCGCCGGCCAGGGAAGCGGCGAGGGCGGCGACCAGCAGCGGCGCGACCCCGCGGGCGATCGGGTACACCTGGCTGAGGTCGCCGACCCGGTAACCGTGGAGCATGAAGGTGTAGTAGGCGTAGTGGACGAAAACCGCCGCGATCAGGAACGGCCAGCTTTGCGGCGCGGGCAGCGGCACGAAGAAGACCAGCAGGCACCCGACGACCAGGCCGACGGCCCGAATCGTGGCGAGCGTCAATAGCCTGTCGCTGCTTGCCTTGACCATGGCGTTCCACAGCGCATGGGCAAGCGCGGCCAGGAGAACAACTCCATAGATCGCTTCGTTGGGCATTACCCATCCTACAACCCCGCCGGAACGCCCATCCAGACCGCTTTCCGATCAGTTGCATCCGCGCCACTATTCCCGCGAAAGCGGAAATCCAGTTCTTTTTCAATGCCCTGGACCCCCGCTTTCGCGGGGGTGACGATTCTGTTTGAACGGAACGCCCATCCAGACCGGCTCTTCTATTTGAACGGAACGCTCATCCAGACCGGCTCTTCTATTTGAACGGAACGCCCATCTAGTCCGGCTCTTTAAGCCGGTCGGTGGCCCGGCGCTGGGCCTTGGTGGGGCGGCCGGTTCCCGGTTCCCGCTGGGCCGGCCGGGTGGGGCGGTCTTCCCGCTTTATGGGTTTGGGCGGGTCCAGGTCTTCGTACAGGGTCCGGGCCTCCGCCGCCGGGCCGCGCCGGGTCCCCAGTTCCCTGACTTCGATAACGCGGATGTAAGGGCCTTTGGGGAAGGTGAGCACGTCGCCGGGGCGCAGGGGATGGCGGGCCTTGGACACCGGCTGGCGGTTGACCCGCACCCTGCCCGAAGCGCAGAACCGGTTGGCCAGGGACCGGCTTTTGAAAAACCGGGCGTACCACAGCCACTGGTCCAGGCGCCGGGTGTCTTCGCTCATCGCCCGG
>JAJRSS010000069.1 GCA_024278615.1 Alphaproteobacteria bacterium | reverse complement strand
AGTCCACATAGCCACCTCCCGAAAAACGAATCAGTGGCCACAACAGAATCATAAATGATTCACCCAAAGCAACTTTTTCCCGGACAGACACTTAGTAAAAGCGGTAGGCCTGTGACCTGCCCCCCGAAAACCGGACCATTTGAAACGAGAGTCTGTTCGATTACCATTTGATTGAACAAGGAGAGCAGACGATGCGTAATTCACGGTTTAAGGAAGAGCAGATTGTCGGGATCATTCAGGAATATGGGGCGGGGGCGAAGGTCTCGGAGCTCTGTCGTCGGCATGGCATGTCGGACGCCACCTCTTATAAATGGAAGGCAGAGGTCACACGTTCGAATCGTGTCAGGTGCGCCATTTTTTCAATGACTTAAATAAAGTGTACGCCATGACCGCATCGAGCCGTCCGCAAACAAAAACGATCTCCCCAAACCTGTTTTGAAACTCAATCGCTCCCATTAATAAATGTCAGCGGGGGCATGGGGCGGCGATCAATTTCCAAGCGAAATATATCAGGGCGTCCGTAATGACCGGACACATCCAGGGGTTTGCGTGAACCGCGCGCTTCTTCCGGATCGATTGTCGCGTATAAAATCCCCTTTTCCTTATGGAGGGGCCCGGCGACAATGCCGCCGAAGGGCTTGACGACGACCGCGTCGCCTGAATTCATCCATTCGTCGTCTTTGAACAGCTCATCCCGCCCCGGAAACGTTTCGGGAATATCCATTCCTTGCAGCGCCGTCGCCGTGCTCACCACCCAGCAGCCGCCTTCACGGGCAATATGGTTCATTGAGTCTCGCCAGGTTTGGCCGCTATCCCACGTGGGGGCGATATAAATATCGATATTTTGCGAGTAGAGCGCGAAACGCGCCAGGGGCATGTAATTTTCCCAACAAATCAGGCAGCCGATCCTGCCGACCGGCGTATCCACGACTTTCAATCCGCTGGCGTCGCCAAAGCCCCACACCATCCGCTCGGGATTTGTCGGCATCAGTTTGCGGTGGCGATTCAAGATCGAACCGTCGGCTCCGATAACCACCACGGTATTGAAAATCGTGGTGCCGCTGAACTCGGAATCGATTTCATTGAGGCCCACCACGACGACGACACCGTGCTTCGCGGCGGCCTCGGAAAGTGGCTTGAGTCCCCCCGCGGCAATATCGACCGAATTGTTTCGCAGTTTTGTATGAAGGGTGTTCCCAAGTGCCATGTCAGCGCCAGGACGAAGCCGCCATACCCAGGTGGGATACCCAGGAAGGTAAGCTTCCGGAAAGACGACCAATCGCGCCCCCTCGCTCACCGCTTCGTCAAGCGATTCCAACGCCCGCCCCATCGTTGCTTTCAGGTCCAGAAGCACCGGTGGTTTTTGGCAAACAGCGATCTTTACATCCATGAAAATCTCCCGCCGATACGGCGAATAAGCATTTTTATATTTAGAGAAATTCTAATCACAAATCAGTTAGCGAGTCCAGACGACCAAACTCATGGAGGAATCGGATCGGTCGTGAAGACTCCGTTGTGATTGCCGTCGCGCAACGACGCCCGCAAGGTTCACGGCCCGGAGCGGATGCCCGAACGCCTTCATGTGCTACGGACAATGTACGTATCGGTCATCGCCCCCCTTTAACATCTCGTTTATCCTTGTATGCAAGTATCTTCGCCGGCAAGAACCTTCCGGTCGCCCTTTCGTGCATCGGCGCCGTTTCAAAATATATGAATGGCGGCGAAGGCGGTAATGAAGGCCTGCGCCGGGAACAAAACCGTCCATGGGTAGCCTGACATGCTTCTTCCGAAGAGTCTTTCAGCGAAATAAGTCATGAGCGGTGTTTTCACTCCTTATCCGAATCCAGTATCCTACGGTGAAAAACCCGTTTCAGCGCTCCCTGGGGCGCCGCTTGTTCCACGGGTGCGGGGAAGGGAATGACCATGGCTGCGGGTAAAAAGTCAAAATCCAAAAGTGCGCCTTCCAAAACCAGCCCGATTGTCGTCGCCGTGGATTTTTCGGACGATTCCCGCGCCGCCCTGGTTTGGGCGTTGAAGGCGGCGGCCGGCCTGAAGGCGCCGATCCTGCTTTTGCACGTCGTCCACGATCCGGCGGACGCGCCCGGGTACTATCGCAAGGACAAGAAGGACAGTTCGCGGCCCATGGAGGACGTGGCCGAAAAAATGATGCACAAGTTCCTCAAGGATGTCCTTGAATCCGGGGCGCCAAAAGGGCCCTTGAAAAGCCTTACGACCAAATTGGTCACGGGCCTGCCGGTGACGCGCATCATCGAAGTGGCCGAGAAGGCCAACGCCAGCATGATCGTCATGGGCAGCCAGGGGCGCACCGGGCTCTCCCACCTGCTTTTGGGCTCCAAGGCCGAGCAGGTGGTGCAGCTTTCCCCGATCCCGGTAACCATTGTCAAGTCGGGCAAGAAGTGACCGCCGAGCTCAGCCACTTCAACCTGTGGACGGGGCTGCTTGGCGGTCTTGCCCTGTTCCTGTTCGGCATGGACCTTCTGACCCGGGCGCTGAAGGTCGTGGCCGGCGACGGCATGAAGAACATCCTCGCCAAGCTGACCGGCAACCGTTTCATGGGCGCCTTCACCGGCGCTACCGTCACCGCCGTTATCAACTCCTCTTCGGTGACCACCGTCTTAATGGTTGGTTTCATCTCCGCCGGCCTGATGTCAATGTCCCAGGCCATCAGCGTCATCATGGGAGCCAACATCGGCAGCACCATGACGGCGCAGATTCTCGCCTTCAAGGTGACCAAGGTCGCCCTGCCCATGATCACCGTGGGCTTCGGCTTCTGGTTCCTGTCCAAGAACGAGAAGCTCAAGCAGTATGGGGCGATGGTAATGGGCCTGGGTCTGGTCTTCTACGGCATGGGAGTGATGAGCGATTCCATGCGGCCGCTGCGCAGCTACCAGCCGTTCCTGGACCTCATGGTGAACATGGACAACCGGGTTCTGGGCATCCTCGTCGGCGCCGCCTTCACCGCCATTATCCAGTCTGCGGCGGCGACCACCGGCATCGTCATCGTCATGGCCGGACAAGGGCTGATTACCCTTCCGGCGGCCATCGCCATCGCTTTCGGCGCCAATATCGGCACCTGCGCCACCGCCGGCCTGGCCTGCATTGGCAAACCGCGCGAAGCGGTGCGCGCGGCGGTGGTCCATGTTCTTTTCAATATCGTTGGCGTCCTGATCTGGGTCGCGTTCCTGCCCGAGCTGGCCGAATTCGTGAAGGTGATTTCGCCCACCGTCAGTGGCCTTAGCGGAGCGGAAAAAGCGGCCGCCGAGGCGCCGCGCCAGATCGCCAACGCCCACACCATCTTCAACATCGCCAACACCTTCATCTTCATCGGCTTCACCACCCAAATCGCGCGCTTGGTGGAATGGCTCATCCCCGACAAGCCGATAGAGGAGGGGGCGGTCATCGAGCCCCGGTACCTGGACGAAGAGCTTATCTCGACGCCCTCGCTGGCGCTGGATAGGGTGCGCATGGAGGTCGGGCGGCTTGGAGAGCTGGTCAATTTCATGTTCCAAAAGATTTTGCCGGCGGTTCTGTCGGGAACCAGGTATGACCTTCAGGCGGTTGCCGACATGGACGACGACGTGGACATCCTGCATCGGCACATCATTGGGTATTTGCGCAAGATAGGCCTGGAGAGATTGACCGAAGAACAGACCGGCAAGTTCGTCAACCTGATGGAAGTGGCCAATAATTTTGAAAGCGCCGGAGACATCATCGAGACGGACCTGGTCAGGGTCGGCATTGAGCGCATCGATGAAAAGGTGACGATCGGCGATGAAACCGCCAGGGTCATCAGCAAGTTCCACCAAGCCATCGCCGAATCCCAGGACAACATCCTGCTGGCGGTATTCGGCGATGACGCGTCGGCGGCTGAAAGGGTCCTGACCCAGAAGGATATCATCTCCATGCTCGCCGATGACGCGGAGGCGCACTGTGCCCAACGTCTGATCTCCGACGACCCGAACCGGGTCGGCACCTACAACCGGGAAATGGAGATCATTGAGAACTTCAAGCGAGTCTATTACTTCACCAAACGCATAGCCAAGGCGGTGGAGTTCGGCTCGAAGGCTGAGACCGCCACCGGCGCCGCGGATGAAGAGCAGGCCGTGGCCTGATCCCGCCGAAGCCCGCCCCGCGAACGCAGGATTGTAGGACGGGCGGTCAAAGAAGCGGCGTTCGAGCTTTTCAACAAAATCGACCCTTTGCGGATATCATAACGCGAGGATCAGCAGCGTTGCCGCGGCCAACGAAGCGCCCGTTCTGACGTGATTCCACAACGTCCATCGGTGCAGGTAGTGGCGCCAAAGGGACTCGCCGTCAGGGTTGTTCCCATCGACCCGCGCCAAGGCGTTGTTCAGGGGCACATTGAACGCCATGGTCACGAAGATGCCGCCGGCGATGTAGAGCATGCCGCCAACGGCGAGATGGACCGCGGCCGGCCCGACCCAATTCGACAGGGCAAAGACCACGAGAAAAGCGCAGCCAACTCCGGTTCCGAAAAAGACGGTGAAGAACCATGGATTGAGCACCGTGACATTGATCGCCTGCATCGCCGCGATGCCCTGTTCAGGGTGCAGGCGGCCAAGCGCTTTCATGACGAACGTCGAAAAAGCGAAGAAAATGCCGGCGGCCAAAGCACTGCCAAGAGCGGAAGAAAGGATCACGACATTGACAAGCGTGCCGCTCATTGCGGACTTCTCCAGGCGCCGGCCGCCACGGTATCACGCGCATAGTCAGTGAAATCTCGCGGTTCCCGGCCCAGGGCGCGTTGGACGCCATCCGTCACATGGGCATTGCGGCCATCGAGCACCGTTGTGAAAAGGTACATGACAAGTGCCGCGACGTCCTTCGGAACACCGTGCTGACCCAGCACACCGGAATACTGTTCCGGCGTCACTTGCTCGAAGCTTACCGGCCGGCCGCTTGCCCTGGCGATTTCATCGACAGCTTGGGCAAAGGAAAGCAAACGGGGACCCGTGATCTCATACACCTGACCGGCATGCCCGTTTTCCGTCAGCGCGGCGACGGCGACATCCGCGATATCTTCCGCGTCGATGAACGGTTCCCCGACATCACCGGCCGGCAGGGCGACCGTGCCACTGAGCACCGCATCGAGAAGAAAGCTCTCGCTGAAATTCTGGGAGAACCAACTGGCCCTGAGGATCGTCCAAACGGCGCCGGAGTCCTTGATGGCCTGCTCGGCCCGTTGCGCTTCCTCCTCGCCCCGGCCTGACAGCAAGACCAGCTTTTGAACACCCCTGCTGATCGCCAACTTAGCGAACGACCGGACGGCTTCAACGGCGCCGGGCACCGCAAGGTCCGGTTGGTAGCTTATGTATACGGCGCTGGCGCCCTGCAAGGCAGGTGACCAGGTGGCGCGGTCTTGCCAGTCGAAAGGCGGCTGTGCGGTCCGGGAGCCAATCCTTGTCTCAAAGCCGCGTTTCGTCAGCCGCTGTACGATGCGGCGCCCCGTCTTGCCCGTTCCGCCAAGCACCAGGATTAATTCGGAATTCGATGGATTGTTCATGTCTGTCTCCAAATGTGAGAATTGCTCATATTTGCAAAAAGTGATAAACTCTAATATTCTTTGAGTCAAGCGGATAATGTGAGAATCACTCATAATTCTTAAGTCAGGCGGAATTCGCGCCTTTTGGCTTTGGAGACAAGCTGATGGAAGACAATCCGGGTCAGGTCCCCGCGGTCCTGAACGACTCATCGTCGCTACGCAGGGTGCCGAACCAACGCCGCAGCCGGGAGAGAGTGGAGAAAATTCTCAACTGCGCGGCGGGGCTGATCGCGAAAAGCGGCAGCGACGCCATGCGGATGAATGAAGTTGCCCGGCTGAGCGGTATTTCGATCGGCTCGCTTTATCAATATTTTCCGGACAAGGGGGCTGTTATCCTGACGCTTGCCGAACGCTATAACGCGCAAGGCCGAGGTTGCATCGAAGCCGCCCTGGCTGATGTGCGTACGGCGGACGAACTGCACGATGCCTTTGGCGCCCTCATCGATGAATATTACGAAATGTTCCTGGCTGAACCGGTTATGCGGGACATCTGGTCGGGCACCCAGGCCAATAAGGCGCTGAACGATATTGAACTCGCCGCCAGCCGGGCGAATGCCGCCGCCCTGGCGGACACCCTGACGCGCCTGAACGCCTCGGCTGACGAGGAAGAGCTCGCCGCGACTGCCTTCCTGATCATGCACCTCGGTGAAGCGACGATGCGTCTGGCGATCTCCGTCGATCGGGCCGAAGGTGAAAAGCTTGTACTTGCCTACAAGCGGTTAGCGCTAACGGAGTTGCGCAGGATCGCTCACGGCAAGGAGGGCACGGCGTCCAGCATGCAGGTGACGGACTTCCCCTGAACCTCGTTAACAAACGGGGTCCGGTGACAGCCGGAAGTTCTGGATCAGAGAAGGGTGGGCAAAGTCACTGGTGGTGTCGGGTGGATAATGGGAAATATGGGAAAATGGCCATTCCCGCGCGGGCCGATTTCCAAATTCAAGCCATCAGATGGCGGAAAATGGGGGCATTTCCCCCAGGGGGTAGAAACGTGCTACGAAGTTCACGAGTTTGGATATCATCTGGGAAATGAAGAATGGTCGCGTCAATTTACGCTGACCCCGTTTGTTTTTCAAAAAGGCGGGAAATATGGATGTCACGCTAATTGTCGTTCTGGTTGTGGTTGCGCTAGTCATTTTTTATGTGATCGGAATTTTTAATAAACTGGTTGCACTGAAGAATCGCCTCAATAACGCCTTTGCTCAGATTGAGGTGCAATTAAAACGGCGTTACGACCTGATCCCCAGTCTTGTCGAGACCGCCAAGGGTTATATCAAGCACGAGCGTGAAACCCTGGAGGCAGTGGTTGAGGCGCGCAATGCGGCGGCGGATATGCTGTCCAGCACCGCGGCTGACCCGGGAAATGCCGAGGCAATGAAGGGCCTGATTGGCGCCGAAGGCAAACTGGCCGGCGCCATGATGAATTTTAATATGGTGATGGAGGCCTATCCGGATCTGAAGGCCAGTCAGAACATGATGCAGTTAAGTGAAGAGCTTACCAGCACCGAAAACAAGGTTTCCTTCGCCCGTCAGGCCTTTAACGACCAGGTGATGGCCTACAATACTTATAAACAGAGTTTCCCGCCCGTGTTCTTCGCTCCTAAGTTCGGGCATGCACAGGACGCGACCTTGCTGGAGTTTGAAGATAGCGAAGCCATCCAAGCCGCGCCAAAAGTATCGTTTTAATTGCTGTTTTTTATTTGGCGTTTGAAATGAATTTCTTTGAATCGCAAGACCGCGTTCGCAGGAATACGGTTCAGCTTGTCTTCCTGTTTATTCTGGCTGTGGTCACCTTAATCATAATGACCAATCTCTTGGTCATGGCGGTGTTCGGATATGCCAACAGCGAACAGGCGCAAGGCGGTGGGGCACTACTCCGGCAAATGGATTGGCGGACATTCGCCGCTGTCAGCGCAGGTGTCGGCGCTGTGGTGTTGGTGGGCAGTCTCTACAAGATTATCGCCTTGTCGGGTGGAGGGAAAGCCGTTGCGGAGGCGCTGGGTGGAAAACTGGTCCCGCAAAATACGGATGACCTGAAGCAGCGCAAATTGTTGAATGTGGTGGCGGAAATGGCCATCGCCTCCGGCACGCCGGCGCCGCCGGTTTATTTGCTGGCGGATGAGCCGGGGATTAATGCCTTTGCAGCAGGATTCTCGCCACGTGACGCCGTCATCGGGGTCACCCAGGGGGCGATCGATCATTTTAGTCGTGATCAGCTGCAAGGCGTCATTGCCCACGAGTTCAGCCATATTTTTAATGGTGATATGCGGCTCAACATCCGCTTGATGGGCGTGCTCCACGGCATCCTGATCATCGGCACTATTGGCTATTTTATTTTGCGTTCCGCTTCATATTCGAGGCGCCGGCGAAGCAGCGGTAAAGGGGCGGGCGGAATACTGGCGCTGGGTCTTGGGCTGATGGTCATCGGTTTCGCCGGCACATTCTTCGGTGGCCTGATCAAGGCGGCGGTGAGCCGGCAGCGGGAATACCTGGCGGATGCTTCGGCGGTTCAGTTTACCCGCAACCCGGACGGGATAGCGGGCGCATTGAAGAGAATCGGCGGGCTCGAGTTTGGTTCAAAAGTCGAAAACCCCGGCGCGCCCGAAGTCAGCCATGCCTTTTTTGCCCAGGGCATTTCGGGTTTTATGCAATCCTTGTCCGCCACGCACCCGCCGCTGGCCAAGCGTATCCTGCGTATCGATCCCCATTGGGACGGAAAGTATTTTTCTTCAGACAAAACCGACTCAACCCGGGATGAGGAGGAGACCGACAAAAAAGAACCCATGACACGCGATGAGCTTGCGAAAAAGGTCGCCTCCGTCGTCACCGGCGCCGCAATGGCCGATGTCGCGAATGCAATTGATCAAATCGGCAACCCTACTCACGAAACGATCAATTACGCCCGCTCGCTGATATCGGAATTGCCCATGGCCGTTAAAGAGGCT
>JAJRSS010000068.1 GCA_024278615.1 Alphaproteobacteria bacterium | reverse complement strand
CCCCAGCCTCATAATCTTCACGCAAAGCAATCGCTGCACCCATGGTGAACCTCCCTGAAACGATTCACCGATATTGATTCAGACTTCTCGCCCCATGAAAAGGGCCAAAATGAGTCTCAATCACCGCAATCTGGTATTAGCTTGATCGCCGTATCGCGCCAGGGCAAGCCCCACCGGGGGCGGCTCAGGACATTCAAGTTCAAGGTTGGCGACGCCCTTTTGCTGTATGGTGATGTTGAGCGCCTGCCGGTGGTGGTTTCTTCGCTGGGATGCCTTCCCCTGGCCGAACGGGATTTACAGTTCGGCCGGCGCCATATGATTGTCGCAGCCATTGCCATGTTCGCCGCCGCCATTGCCGCCGGCACATTGGGGATAATGCCCCTGCAAATCGCCCTCAGCCTGGCGGTGGCGGGGATGGTGGTGAGCAATATCGTTCCCCTAAGGGAAATTTACGACAGTATCGACTGGCCGGTGATCGTTCTTCTGGCGGCGATGATTCCCATCGGCAACGCCATCGAGGTCACCGGCGCCACGGGCCTCATCGTCAGCGGCCTATTGGGGCTGGCCGACGAAATATCACCGGTGTTCGTGTTGTTTTTGTTGCTGGTGGTCACCATGACCCTGTCCGATATCCTCAACAACGCGGCGACGGCGGTGGTCATGGCGCCCATCGCCGCTACCCTGGCCGTGCGGTTGGAGGTCAATCCCGACCCCTTTTTGATGGCTGTCGCCGTTGGCGCGTCCTGCGCGTTCCTTACCCCTATCGGCCACCAGAACAACGCCCTGGTGATGGGCCCCGGCGGCTATAAATTTAGTGACTACTGGCGCATGGGCCTGCCGTTGGAAATACTGATCGTCGCCGTTTCCATACCCATGATTCTGGTGGTCTGGCCGTTATAAGACGGGTTCAGTCGGCCGGCGGGTCGGCTGGTGGTGTCTTGCCCTGGATTTCCTCCGCCTTTTGCCGCAATACGCGGAAAGAACGGACGCTGAGTGGAATGGAAATCGCATATACAGCCATGGTGGCGGAGAAGGTCAGCCACGGCGCGGAGACCATGGAAGTCGCGTACAGCCCGACGAAGAGCATGGTTGGAAGAATCCATGAATTCGGGATTTTGGTTTTCTTGAATGCGAACGTGGGAATGCGGCTGATCATCAGACCCGATACGGCGATGAGGAATCCCGCCACTATTTCCGGTTGCCGGAATATGGGGTGGTCGATCTGGAAAGAAATCATCATCGGCAATACCACCAGCCCCGCCGCCATGGGCGCCGGTACGCCGCTGAAGAAGTTGTAGGCCCAGGGCGGCAGATCGGGCTCGTCGATCTTGGTATTGAACCGCGCCAGCCTGAGCGCACAGCAGATACTGTAGAGAACGACCACAAACCATGCCAGGCGCCCGGCCCCCTCCATCGCCCACAAGTACAGAAGCATGCTGGGAGCCACGCCAAAACAGATAAAATCGGAAAGAGAATCCAATTCGGCGCCGAACTTGCTGGCGCCCTTGAGGATGCGGGCAACGCGGCCATCCAGCCCATCAAGGACGGCGGCGACGACAAGGGCGAATACCGCCGGTTCCCAGCGTTCCTCAAGCCCAAAGCGGATGGCCGTCATGCCGGCGGAAAGCGCCAACAGGGTCAGCATGTTGGGGATCATCCGGTTGATAGGCAATCCCTTCAGGCGTTGACGGCGTATGCGTTGCATGGTCGGTTTTTCCAGCTTGCTCATACGATCTTACGCATTTGTTGCCTATCTAGTCTCGCCCGTCCGCCCCGGCTCACGGGTCTGGATGTCGGCAATGACCGTTTCTCCGGCAACCGCCCGTTGACCTGGAACAACCAGTGACTCCACGCCTTCGGGCAGGTACACGTCGACCCGGCTGCCGAAGCGGATCAGCCCGATGCGCTGACCAGCGCGCATGGCTTGGCCCTCCACCACATCGCATTTGATCCGCCGCGCCACCAGGCCCGCGATCTGGACCACGGCAATATCGCCTTTCGTGCCTTCCGCGTTCCCCTCGATGGCGAGGCGCAGGCTGTGGCGTTCGTTGAACTCGCTGGCCTTGTCCAGGGAGGCATTGAAAAATTTTCCCGGACGGTAGGCCAGCGCGGTAATGGAACCGTCGCAGGGAATGCGGTTTACGTGCACGTCGAATACATTCATGAAAACCGCTACACGGTTCCGCAAGCCTTCTCCCAGGCCCAGTTCAGCAGGGGGCGCCGCCTGGTCGACAAACTGGACCACGCCGTCGGCGGGGCTGACCATAAGCCCCGGGCGGGTCGGCGTCACCCGGTCCGGGTCACGAAAGAAATAAACGCACCAAGCGGTAAGAACGAGCCCCGCCCAGCCCAGGGGTTCGGCCACCAGGGCCAGGCCCAACGAAGCGGCGGCAAACAGGCCGATAAATGGCCAGCCGGCGCGGTTGATGGGGACCAAAACGGTTTTCAGCAAGACTCTGTCCTCGTCTCGAATTGTCGGGCGCTACCTTCAGCCTGACGCCATGGTAAGGTGGAAAGACGCTGGCGGGGCATTCTAATCGGTTGGAACCGGTGGGTCGAGACGGCGAGGCCTGGGCTAATTGCCGGGAACGGTGAAAACCTGACCCGGGTAGATCAAATCCGGGTTTTCGATTTGATCCCGATTGGCCTTGTAGATGATGGTGTACTGGATACCTTCGCCGTAGGTCCGGCGGGCCAGCCGCCACAGGCTGTTCCCCGGTTGAACGACGATGAAACTGCCGGTTTCCAGGATGGCGACGGGTTTGGCCCGAGCGAAGGGGAAGGAAACCCGGGCAACCACCTTGCCGTCATTTCCAAGCTGGTCGACGCGAAGTTTGTAAAGGCCCGGTTCCACGGAAACTTCCGGATCCAATCGCCAAAGCCCGTCGATAGCCGTCTGGGTTTCGCCGATGAATCGGTTGTCCAGATAGAGCCTGACGGAAGCGCCGGGGGTCGCCCGCCCGCTGATGCTGACGCGGCCCGATTCATCGTAGTCCACGGCGTCCACCGCCAGGGTGCCGGCCTTGATGCCCTGCTCCGGTTCGGGCTTTTGAAGCACGGTGCTGGAACCTGAACCTACTCGCGGAACCTTTAGGGCCAGGGGTTGCGAAAGAGCCTTTGCCGGTTGCCCGGCCACGTCCTCTTTTTGTTCCGGCACCACCATCACCACCACATCCTTCGACAGCACTGGCTTGCCGCCCT
Organism: Alphaproteobacteria bacterium; assembly: GCA_024278615.1. Lineage (GTDB taxonomy): Bacteria > Pseudomonadota > Alphaproteobacteria > Rhodospirillales > 2-02-FULL-58-16 > JAJRSS01. The sequence continues at coordinate 6,245 of JAJRSS010000068.1, read as the reverse complement.
CAACACGGCTTTCCAGACCCAATTCGCGATTGCCGGGCTGCAGCGGTTTTTTGGCCACGAAGACCCATTCCCCCTGGATGTTGGCGGTGACGTTGCCGATGACCTCCTTGCCGTCGAGGATGGCTACCGGAGCGCCCGGTTCGGCCCGCCCCGCGATGACCATATCGCCCTGGGGGCTGACACGCACAACGTCAAAACTGGGCTGCACGGGGGCTGTGGCTGCTTTCGGGTCCGGTTCGGCGGCTTTCCGGTCCGGTTCGGCGGTTTTCGGGTCCGGCGCGGCGGCTGGCTTTGGTTCGGGTTTCGCGATTGATTTGGGCGTCGGTTCGGTGGCGGCGACCGGTTTCGGCTCAGGAGCCGATTTTTGTTCCGGCCCGACCGTGGCGGTGGCCTTGGCTGGCGGGCTCGGCGGTTCCTTATCCTGGCCGAAGTACAGGCTCGACCCGATAGCCAGAACAATTACCACGCCGCCGACAACGGCCAACATTAAAGGACGGTTCACTTCGATTAAGGCCCCGACAAAATTTTACTCTTGACCCGACATAATACATTAGTACGCCACCACCCCGTGCGCAACGGGAGTGCGCGAATTGGGTTCCTGCCTGTACTTCCGGGCACAAGCGCCGTTCATGCTTTTGTTGATATTTGCTTTTTTAGCCATTACCTACGATTCGGCCAAAATCCTACGGTGAAATTCCGCATTATTGGAATGGCGAGCTTACCAATCGTCCTGCTTGCCGGATGGTTTTGGTTTGACGACCTGATGAACGATAGGGGGCAGGGACCTGACGTAGGTCATCAGGGCCTCGAGGTCGGGACCGGTCAGCCTGCTGGTGGTGTTGTCCACCACCTCGCCCATGCCGCCGCCGACAAAGTCGCCGTCGGGCAGCATGCCGTCGGTCAGCATGGTTTTCAGGTCATCTTTCGACCATCGTCCGATGCCCGTTTTCCGGTCGGGGGTGATGTTGGGAATGGAACCGCCTTCCGGTCCTTCGGCGGCGCCGGCGAAAATCCTGTCTGCCTGAAATCCACCCAGGGCGTTGCGGGGCGTATGGCATTCCCCGCAATGGCCGAGGGCCGTTGCCACGTAAGCACCCCGATTCCAGACTTGGTCCTTTTCGGGGTTGGGCCGGTATGGCCCCGGCGTGAAGTACAGCGCCTTCCACAGGGAAACCAAGAATCGCCAGCCAAAGGGCGGGCTCGCCGCATGGGGCTTGTTGGCCTGGGCTGCCGGCGGAAGGGTGCGCATGTAAGCCCACAAGTCCCCGATGTCCCCATCGCTCATCAGGGTGTAGGAGCCATAGGGGAATACGGGAAAGTAATGGCTGCCATCCGGCGCCGTACCGTCCCTGAGGGCGCGGCGAAAATCGTCTTCAGTCCAGCCGCCGATTCCGTATTGCGGATCGGGAGTGATGTTGGGGCTGTAAAAAACGCCAAAGGGAGTCTTCAGCGCCCGCCCGCCGGCCAGGCGCTTTCCCTTGTTCTTGGTATCCGTATGGCAAGCGGCGCACCCGGCGGCATCGAAGATATACTTTCCCCGCGCCGCCGGCAGTTGCGAGGTCTGCGCCATTGCGGCCGGCCCCAGAAGCACCAACAGGGCGATCAGGGCAGGTCGCATGGGGGGAGTCCTATTTTTTCTCGCGGAATTTCTTGTGGCAGCCGCCGCAGGCACCGCCCAGGTTTTTGAATTGGGCGCCGAAGGCGTTCATGTCGCCGCCCTTCGCCACCTGGACCAGTTTAGCTGCTTCGGTCTGAAATGCCGTTAGCGCCTGTTTGAACTCGACCGGCTTTTCCCAGATCACGGGCAGGGCCCGGGTCTCGCCGAAATCCGAGTCCTCGGGGAAAATCCCGCCGGCGATTTTGGACAGTTCCGCCATGGCGTGGGCATGACCCGCCAGGTTTTCTTTCGAGCCGCCCTTGCCTTTCAAGATGGTGGCCATTGCGCCCATGTGCCCGCCCACGGCTTTCATCACCGATTGGCGGTACTTGATTTCGCCATCTGTATCGGCGCTGGCCTGACCGGCAAGGCCCAGGGCGGCAACCACCGCCAATGCGGCCGCCAGCCCACGAATGTATCCCTTCATAATTAACCTCTCCTGTTCGTTGGCATTCCATTACCGTCGCCCATCCGTGACGGACCCACCCTACCAGATACTGACCATCCGGCCTTTCGCCAAGGGAAAAGCCTTCATTTTTTCGTGATGCAGGGAACCCCTCCGGCGGTATGGCTCCGCCCCATGGACTTGGCCGGATTCCTAAACCATTATCGGCGGTGAACGATTTAGACCCGCCGGAATGCTTGGGGAGCGGAGTCCCGCCTTTTCGGGGACAGGGAGGGTAAATGACAACCGTTTCATCGGTCTGCGTATTCTGCGGCTCAAAAAAAGGCGCCGACCCGGCCTTTGAGGCGGCGGCGCGGGACTTGGGCGCCCGGCTGGCGGAACGGCGGATCCGGCTGGTTTATGGCGGCGGCGGGATTGGGCTCATGGGGGCGATTACCGATGCGGTTATTGAACACGGCGGCCAGGTTACTGGAATCATTCCAGATTTTCTGATGAAGCATGAAGTCGGCCATGCCGGCGTTACCGACCTGATCGTCGTCGGCAGCATGCACGACCGGAAGCGAGCCATGTTCGAACGTTCCGATGGGTTCGTGGTTTTGCCCGGCGGCCTGGGGACCCTGGACGAAACCTTCGAGATCATCACCTGGAAGCAGCTTCGCCTGCACGACAAGCCTATCGTTGTTCTCGACGTGGCCGGCTACTGGCAATCCCTGAAGCAGTTGGTGGAAACCGCCATCCATGGCGGCTTCGCCCACCCGGCGATAAGCGGACTGTTCACCGTAGTCGATCGGGTCGAGGACGTTATCGCCTCCCTGGAATCCGCCCCTGAACCGAAAGAGGAAGTGCTGACCGGCCATCTTTGACCGGCGGCCCATGACCGCGAGACCATGGTTGAACACCGGTTGCGGGTACTTCCGGCCCCGGCCTTGCCAACGGCGGCGACCCCGCTTATGGTCCCGCCGTCCGCGTTTCCTTGCCGGACTTTACGTGCGGTGAAGGGTGCGCATCCCTATTGAAGTGGAGACTCCGCCGATGCCGAAAATCAAGGTCGTCAACCCCATCGTCGAACTGGACGGGGATGAAATGACGCGAATCATTTGGGCCTTTATCAAGGAAAAGTTGATCCTGCCCTATCTGGATATAAAGCTGGAATATTACGACCTCAGCATCCAGAAACGGGATGAGACCGGGGACCAGATCACCATCGATTCGGCCAACGCCATCAAGGAACTGGGGGTGGGCGTCAAATGCGCCACTATTACTCCCGACGAAGCCCGCGTAGAGGAGTTCGGCCTAAAGCAAATGTGGCGGTCGCCCAACGGCACCATCCGCAATATCCTGGGTGGTACCGTTTTCCGTCAACCGATCATTTGCAAGAACGTGCCCCGCCTGATCCCCGGGTGGACCCAGCCTATCGTTATCGGCCGTCACGCTTTTGGCGACCAATACCGGGCGACGGACATGATCGTCGAGGGCCCCGGCAAGCTGACCCTCAGCTTCGAGCCGGCGGATGGCGGCGAGGCGGTGGTGCGGGAAGTTTTCGATTTCCCGGAAAGCGGCGTCGCCATGGCCATGTACAACCTGGATGATAGCATCCGTGGATTCGCCCGCGCCTGCATGAACTATGCCTTTGACCTGGAATGGCCCCTTTACATGTCCACCAAGAATACCATCCTCAAGGTCTATGACGGCCGCTTCAAGGACCTGTTCGAGGAAGTGTTCGAGGCCGAGTTCAAGGATAAGTTCGCCGAAAAGGGCCTGACGTATGAACACCGGCTGATCGACGACATGGTCGCTTGCGTGCTTAAATGGTCGGGCGGCTTCGTCTGGGCGTGCAAAAACTATGATGGCGACGTACAGTCGGACATCGTCGCCCAGGGCTTCGGCTCGTTGGGCCTGATGAGCAGCGTGCTGATGACTCCTGACGGCAAGACCGTGGAATCCGAAGCCGCTCACGGCACGGTGACCCGCCACTATCGCCAGCACCAGCAGGGCAAGGAAACCTCCACCAATCCCATCGCCTCCATCTTCGCCTGGACCCGGGGGCTTCACTACCGCGGAGAGTTCGACGGAACGCCCGAGGTGATGAATTTCGCCGCCGCCCTGGAAAGGGTATGCGTGGAAACCGTGGAATCCGGCCATATGACCGAGGACCTGGCGCTACTGGCCGGCCCCGACCAGGCGTGGCTCACCACCCAGGCCTTCCTCGACAAGCTGGATGAAAACCTGAAAACCGCCATGGGGTAGGGGGAAGAAACCGACTTGGCCCGGTGGATCGGGGCCAACGCCCGGGCGGCCTGATGGCCCTTCCCAAGGATGGTGGCGGGGACTTTGGTTTCCAAGGCGCCCGGTGGGCGTGAAGGAAGGGGCCGTGCCTTGGAAAGTGGCTGATTTTTGGCATTTTTCCTGGTTCAAGGCCCCTTGACGTATGGCCCCCGGTCGCTTAAAAACCGCTCCTTACGGGCTGTCCCGAAAGGCGGCATCCGGTATTTTTCCGATCGGTATTGTCCAGGAGACTGAAATCATGGCCAGACGGTGCGCCCTATCGGGCAAAGGCGTTCAGACGGGCAACAATGTGAGCCACGCCCACAACAAGAGCCGCCGCCGGTTCCTGCCCAACTTGCAGGCCACGTCCATCCTCAGCGATGCCCTGGGCCAGACCGTTCGCCTCAGGCTGTGCACCAAGACGCTGCGCACCATCGAGCATAAGGGCGGCCTCGACGCCTATCTGTTAGGCACTCCGGCGGCCAAGCTGGCCCCCGAAGGCCGCAAGCTCCGGCGGCGAGTCAAGAAAGCCCTGGCTACCGCCACGGCCTGAACTTTGGGCAACGGCCCATTTTCAATCGGGTAGCCTGTCCTTCACCCTGGGGTTCAGGGGACGACTTCGAACATCAAGAGCAGGGTCCGCTGGCGGCGGCTGAAATTGTCGTCGGACAAGATCATGATAAGAGTTTCTCCCTTGTCGCCCTTTCTGGCGTCAATCCCCTCGAAATTGTCCGTGGTCAGGGGCCGTTTCAATTGGGCCACCAGTCGCCCCTCCAAAACAGCACGGGTTCCGACGGTCTGGCCCTGCAGGCGGCGCAGGCGAATGCTGAATTCACCGGTTATCAGGCTGTAGCGCCTTTCCAGGACCATAACGTCGCCGCCGGGCAGGGTGGCGGCCCCGGTCGGTAAATATACCCCATCGGAGGCATAGGCGACGCGGCGCCAATCATCCGGCGCCCCAACCCAGCCGATTAGCCCGTCGTTGGTGACAAAGCCTTCACTGATTAGCAGCAAGCGGCCGTCACCAAGCAGGGTCATGGCCTCCACACCGCTGTTGAACGGCGCCAGGGACAACTCGCTGGGCGGCTGCAGGAGCGACGGCCGGGCGGTGAGGTCATTGTAGCGGAGCAAGCGGTGACGCCGTTCGAAGCCGACGATCATGTCGCCGTTCCCAGCCAATGCCACTGATTCCGCGTCACTCCCGCGTTTGCCTTTCAGGGGCTTTCCATCGGCGCCGATAAGCGGGCCCTGTTTGGCGTCGCCAATTCCCGCCAGATTTCCTTTCGAATCATACCTAAGCCGGATCGTCAGCCACTCACCCTTATCGGATACGGCGGTCAGAAACTTGCCATCGGGGTTGAGGGTGATGCCGGAAAACCCTCCAAACCGTTTATCCTTTGAACTCAAAGCCAACCCGCCGCGATACCTAAGGCCGCCAACGGCGTGAATTGCAGGGTCTTCGGGGTGAAGGAGAACGGGTACCGCTTCGACCTGAATGGATCTGATGTGCGCCGCGGCGGGATTGGCCAGCGCAATCAAATAAAGGGCGACAGCGAAAACCCTGATCATCATGCAGAGAGCTTAACCGATACCTTCCGCGGCCGCACCGGCTTATACCAGGGGCATTGGAGATGACCCTTGGCACAAGTCCTCTAACCGGCGCTCAAACGCTACGCAGGGTTGCCTCGCACTACCGGATGATACGGCCGATGGCGAAAAAAAAGGCCATGCCAATGGTGGTCAGGCCGACGGTGAAAATGGCGGCCAAGATGATGGAAAAATGGTATTGGCCGTGGTGTACAATGGGTACTTGTCGCGCATGTTTTCCAGCCGCCCAGAATTCCGTCTTTCCTTTCCCATGACCAGGGCGATGTAATAGGGCCCGCCGGGAAAGGGTATGGTCTGCCGGATATCGAT
>JAJRSS010000067.1 GCA_024278615.1 Alphaproteobacteria bacterium | reverse complement strand
TCTTCTTGACGTGATCCAGGAGGAAAGCGGCGGCGAACCGGCCACAGAGAAAATCCCTGCCATTGGTGTGGCGGCAAGTTTGCTTCAGTTCCGGCGCGTCGATGCCGTCAAGGCGAACCTTGGAACCGCCGACGCAACGCCGGCTTTTTCTCTTTCCGTTAACGGAAATCGTGTTGCCGTCGGTTACGCATGCCGGCCCGCTGACATCGGCCCGGGCCGGGGAACCGGCCAGGATCGGGACGAGGATTGGGGCGAGGATCAGGGCTGGGGCCAAGATCAGGGCGTGGATCAGGGCGGGGGCCGGTATTGGGCGCATGGCGGAATGATAGCATGCCTGGAATGGCGAAGAAAAACCCTGCCTTTACACCAAGGAGCAGTAGTGAATGCCGGGCGCCGGCCGGCGGTTCACCTTGCCGTCGTCTCGCCGGCTTCCAGTTCCCATTTCATTTCGGGCACTTGCGGTTTTTCGGGCCTGTCCAGCAGCGGTTCCAGCCGGGCCAGGTTCTTGCGGGCGACGGCGGCCAGCTTGCCGGCGCCGATGTCCACGTAATAGTCGTGGGCCTGGCCGATGGCGTAAGCGGCGGCCAGCAGGTGGCCGGTTTCGCCGCTCATCTTGCCGAGGAAGAACAGGGCCGAACCCAGGGTATTCTGGGTCTGTGCCCACAACATCGGCGCATCGGCCCGGGTGCGCACTTCCAGGCTGGCCCGGCAAGCGCCGCAGGCTTTTTCCAGAACCTCGGCATTGCGCATTTCCTCCCCCAGGTGCTGGGCGGCCTGGGCGAAGTTGTTCATGATTTCCGCCCAGCGGAAAGGCGTCGTGGCGCGGGTAAATACTTGCAGCGAATCCTGAAAGGCGGCCAGCGCCCGCTTCAACAATTGCGTATCGTTTTCTTTCAGAAACAGCTTGTAAAGGGTGACGCCCAGGCGCGCCTGGGTGGTCGCCCATTCCTGGGGGAATTCCTCCAGGGTCAAGACCTTCAACGCCGCCTGGTAGGAATCGGCCGCCGCTTCCATCAATTGCCGGTCGCCGTGGGCGTCGGCCAGGGCCTGAAGAACGGCGCCGTTTTGCTTGAGGGCGATGGCCCGGAGTTCCGCCTGGCCGGAACCGGTAAGGTTCGCCAGGGCCGAGCGGTACAATTGGGCCGACAGTCGGAACAGGCCGGACGAACCCTGAAGAACCGATGCGGTCGCCGCCGCGTTGCCGAAGCAAAGCTGGACCGTTGCCCTCTCCACCGAGGTCAGGTCCTGGGGCAGGTCGTGGACGATGGGCGTGGCGGCTTCCAGCGCCCGCAGCAGGGCCTTGCGCCGGCCCAGAATTTTTCCCGGTTCCCGGGGCGCCGCCGCCGCCAGGGCGATGGCGGCGACCACCGGCGCCAGTTCGACTGGAAAGTTCATCGGCAGGCAAAGGGGAAGCGACGGATCGAAATCCCCCGGGCGGTCGGCGTCCTCGGCGATGGCGGCGACGAAGCGAAGGGTGATGGACGGCTCGGTGTTTTGCGCCTCGCCCCAGATCAACAGGTCGGCGCCGGCCTGCCCCAGCCACGCCCGGGCGGTGGCCGTGGCGGCGGCGAACTCCCGGCCCGCCGGCGGCGTCGTTCCGGTGGCCAGAATTTTCTTCATCAGGCGGATTTTGAAGCCTTTTTGCCGGCCAAGGGCGGCGACCATATGACGGGCCTGGCGATGGCCTTCTTCATCGCCGGCCAGATAGGATGCCCGCAGTTGAAGCGCGCGGGGGCGGTGCGGCCGGTCGCCGCCGAACAGCCAATCGAGGAGCCTGGACCCCATGGACCCGGCCCCCTTAAACCCGCATTGGGGTTTTTCCTTGCCTTCGTTCTTCTCCCGCGTGGCGCCGCGCACCACCATCTGGCCGGACTGTCTCAGGCGCTGGGCCATGCCGCGCATCACCGCCATGGCCATGTCCGGTTGGTCCTGAAGGCCATGGATAAAATCCTCCCGGGAAATGACCGCCACGTTGACGTCACCTTCCGCTTCGGCGCTGGCGCTGCGGGCGCCGTTGTCGAGGATTCCCATCTCGCCGAATATTTCGCCCGGTCCAAGAACGGCCAGCCGCACCGTTTCCTTGCCGTCCGCCTTGGTCAGCCTGACCCGGCCTTCGACGATGACGAACACACACGTGCTGGCCTCACCCTCGCGAAAGATGACGTCGCCGTCTGAATATTGGCGCTGCGTATTCTTCAAAGGGCATCCCTAACTGGCCCGGCCCCCCTAAAAAACGCGGCCGAAGCCGCGATCACCGACGATTTTCGTGGAATCCGCCGGCTCCCGGCGCCCGAAAAGACGTCCCGGGCGCCTGCTCCGGGTGCTTCGCACCTCAGGCGCCGGGCATGAAGACCGGCGCCAGGGTGACTCGCCGCCGGTTCGCCCTTCAAACTTATGGGAAAACAAGTATAAAAGGCATTAATGAACCGCCGCTTCGCCAGGTAATTATGGCTTTTCGGCCCGGTTTTGGGCCGATAGCAGCGCCAAAAAAGGCGCATTTCGGCGTTTCCGTGGCCAGCCGATGGACCAGCCGATGGACCAGCCGATGGACCAGCCGATGGACCAGACGATGGATAAGACTGGCGGAAAGGCAGGGGAGGGATCGTGAGACCAAATAACAAGGTGTGGACGGCGGCCGGTTTTCTCATCGCCGCCGCCATGGCTTTGGCCGCCCAAGGGGGGGCGGCGCTGGCCGGCGGCCTCTACGACATGGATGCGTTGCTCAACCAGCCCCACCCCTTCGCCGGCACCCAGGTGGTTCCCGCCGCCCCGTCTTTGCCGGACAGGAGCGTCGCGCCGCCCGCCCGAAACCCCGCGCCACCCCAGGCCCGGCCACAGGCCCGGCCCCAAGCCCGGCCCCAAGCCCGGCCCCAAGCCCGGCCCCAAGCCATGGCCCAGGCTCCGTCCAGGGCCTCATCCCCGGGTGGGGGAATTTCGGCAATCCTTTCCGAGGTCCGGCTGGGACTCCTGGTCCACGACGAAGGCCCGTTCAGCCGTAACAAGGAAGACGGTTTTGACGGCAACATGGAGATTCTCTTCAATTCGCCGGCCCTGCTGAACCTTGTCTGGTCGCCACGGCCCCACCTGGGCTTTACCATCAATTCGGCGGGCGACACCAACCAGTACTACATGGGCCTGACCTGGGATTGGGACCTGTGGCGGGGCGTCTTCACCGAATTTTCCCTGGCCGGCGCGGTCCACGACGGCGAAACCACCCAGGCGCCGGAAGGACGCAAGGAACTGGGGTGCCGGGTCTTGTTTCGCGGCTCCCTGAGCCTGGGCTACCGCTTCGCCGGCCGCCATTCCCTTTCGCTCTTCATGGATCACATCTCCAACTTCGACCTGTGCGACACCAACGAAAGCCTGGAAAACTTCGGCCTGCGGTACGGTTACATGTTCTGACGTTTCGGTAAAATATTCCCCCCCGCTTTTTTTGAAGGGGAGGGCTTGTATGAAAAAGGGCTTTTGGCAGGCAAGCCCGGGAGGTCACGCCGATGATCGTCGAAGACCCTGGTAATGCCCAAGATCCTCGTATTGTCGAAGATCCTGGTCTTGTCGGAGACCCTGGCCAGCTTCCGGCGGCCCCCGGCGCCTACGCCCTGGTCATGGAACTCAATCGTCCCCTGGCCTTCCGGATGTACGTCCTGCCGGCGGGCCTTTATGTGTATGCCGGCAGCGCCCGCGGCCCGGGCGGCATCCGCGCCCGCATACTGCGCCATTTGAACCGGGAAAAGCGCCGCCACTGGCACGTCGATCACCTGACCGCCGTGGCCGGCATGGTTTCCATCATCGCCTATCCGGGCGCCGACGAGCACGCGGTTCTGGGGGCGGCGCTTGGCCTGGAAGGGGCGGAAACGCCGGTTAAGGGTTTCGGCAGCACGGATTGCTCCTCATGCCCGGCCCACCTGGTGCGCCTTCGCGGCGACGCCCCATGGGGTGAAGGGGCGCTAATGGTGCAATCCTCTTCGCCGCCGGTCATGTGGCGGGCGGCGGAAGGCCCTCCACTTCCGCCCGCAACGCTTTTTCCAGCCTGACGAACACCGAATCCCAATCGCCGGCCGCCGGCTGGCGGAACAGGGTCATGGTCGGGTACCAGGGGCTGTTGGCGCGCCTTCGCAGCCACCGCCAATCGGCGGCGAAGGGCAGCGCCACCCATACCGGGCGGGCCAGGGCGCCGGCCAGATGGGCCACCGACGTATCGACGGTGATCACCAGGTCCAGTTGGGACAGCACCGCCGCCGTGTCGGCGAAATCGCCGAGCCCGCCGCCCAGGTCGGCGATCAGCGCCGGGCATCCGCGCCGCTTGAGCTCCTCCCGGCCGGCGCCCTTTTGCAGGCTGTAGAAGGCGACGTCCGGCACCCGCGCGAGATCCATGAACCGGGCCAGGGGGCAGGACCGGTGGCGGTCGTTGGCGTGGGTGGGCTTGCCGGCCCACGATAGGCCCACTTTCAATTTGACGCCGGCCGGCGCGGCGAGGGGGCGCGGTTTTGCTTCCGGCAACGCCAGGTAGGGAACCTCCGCCGGGAGGGTCTTCAGGCTCGCGCCCAGGATGCGGGGAATGGACAGCATGGGCGCGTAGACATCGAAACGGGGGACCGGTTCGCCCTTGCCCACCACCTTGCCGATGCCCAGCGTGTCAATATTTGGCGCACCGGCGAAAAGCCGTTTCAGTTCGGGCTGGCATTCGACCATCACCGTGCCGCCGCCGTCTTCGTTCATCGTCTTGATGGCGGCCATGAAGCGCACCATCTGGATCATGTCGCCGAAGCCCTGTTCCTGATGAACCAGAAGGGTGCGGCCATTCAGCGCAGATCCGTCCCACAGCGGCTGGGCATAGCCCCGGGGCGGGTTGCGCTCCAGCTTCCACCGCCATTCGTATTCCTCGAACCCCTCTTTCAACCGACCCTTTTGCAGCAACAGCAAGGACCGGTCCCAGCGGCAGTCGACGTAATCGGGCTTGACGGCCAGCGCCGCGTCGAAGCAGGCGATGGCCTCGTCCACCCGCGCCGTATCCCGGTACACCAGGCCCAGGTTGTAGTTGTTTTCCGCCGACCGGGGGGCCAGCTTCACCGCCCGCTTCTGCGCCGCCAGGGCCTCGCCGAAGCGGTCCAACTGGCGCAAGGCATTGCCCAGGTTGGAATGGAACCCGGCGTTGTCCGGCGCCAGCTCCAGGGCGCGGCGGTAACTGGCGGCGGCGGCCTCCAGCCGGCCCAGAGCGCGAAGGGCGACGCCCAGGTTATTGAAACCGCCGCTGTCCCCGGGGTTGAAAAAAGCCGCCCGGCTGTATTCGCGGACGGCTTCTTCCAGGCGGCCGCCTTGGTGATGCCCGATCGCCCGGGCCAGGGCTTCGGCCGCCCGCCGGGCCTGTTCGGCGCCCACCTTCGGCGGCGGCGCGCCTTTGGCCTTTTGTTTTGCTCCGCCCTTGGGTCCGGTCAATGCGGATTGCCCGAATTTAGTTTGGTCCGCTTTGGCCCGGGCGGACTTTTTTGCCTTTCGCCGCGGCTTCTTTTTCGCTCCCGGCTTCGCCGCCGCCATGGCCTCACCCGTTCTCCTTGCACTGACCGGCAAGGAAGCGGAGCAGGCGTTCCGCCTCCATCGGATCGGCGACCCGGTAATCGGCTTCCGACGCCCGATGGGCGTCACCGACCAAAATTCCCATGCCGTTGCCCTTCAAAGCCCGGAAGGCGTCTTCGTCGGTGGTGTCGTCGCCCATGTACAGGGGCATGATGCCGGGCCGGTTCAGGTCCAGGGTGTTCAGCAGCCACAACACCGCCTTGCCCTTGTTCCAATCCAGGCGGGGTTGGATCTCCAACACCTTCTTGCCCGGGGTGAGGCGCAGTTCCGGATGGACTTCCATGGTCCGCCCGACGGTATGACGCACCAGGCCGACGGTGTCCTCGGCCACCAGGCGGTAGTGAACGGCGATGGACGATTTCTTGGCTTCGATCAGGATACCGTCCACGCCGTCCAGTTTCTCGCGCAGGTTCCGTTCGGCGGTGGCCAGGATGCCGCCGAACCCGGTTCCTTTCCGGTGCTGAACCGGGCTGCCCTCGGG
>JAJRSS010000066.1 GCA_024278615.1 Alphaproteobacteria bacterium | reverse complement strand
GGTGACCGCGGCCGATGCGGAATTTTCACTCCGCCGCGCGGTGATCCTGAAAAAGACGCCGTCGTTCATCCTCACCCAATTCGGCTTCACGGCTGAAAACGTCAAGGACACCATCAAGGCGACCAGCCCCGACACGCTGGTCATCAAGGTCGACAAGCCCTACGCGCCGACCTTCTTCCTCAACTGCCTGACCGCCACCATCGGCGGCATCGTCGACAAGAAACTGGTGCTGTCCCATGAAAAGGACGGCGATATGGGTTATGGCTGGCTGAAGACCAATTCGGCCGGTTCCGGCGCCTACAAGATCAAGTCCTGGAAGCCCAATGAGTCCTACACCCTGGAAAAAGTCCAGGATTACTGGCGCGGCCCGGTGGCGATGAAGAAAGTCGTGGTCCGCCATATCATGGAATCCACCACCCAGCGACTGCTGCTGGAAAAGGGTGACGTGGACGTTGCCCGCAACCTGTCGCCGGAAGACGTGGCCGCCATCAACGGCAAAAAGGGTCTGGTGGTTAACGATGACCTCAAGGGCCGGATAATGTATTTCGCCCTCAACCAGAAGGTAAAACCCCTCAACAATCCCAAGGTTATCGAGGCGATGAAGTATCTGGTTGACTACAAAGGCATGGTCAACTCCTTCCTGCGCGGCCAGTACGTGGTGCATCAGGCTTTCCTGCCGCTCACCTACATGGGCGAGTTGAAGGAACAGCCCTACAAGCTGGATATCGCCAAGGCCAAGGCGCTGCTGGCCGAAGCCGGGTATCCGGACGGCTTTGACGTCGATATCAACGTGCGCAACGCCCAGGAACGCATCGAAATCGCCCAGACCATGCAAAACAATATGGCCAAGGTGGGGATCAAGGCGACCCTGGTCACCGGCACGGGCAAACAGGTGCTGACCGTTTACCGCGCCCGCAAGCACGACATCTATGTCGGCGCCTGGGGTCCCGATTATCCCGATCCCCACACCAACGCCGATACCTTCGCCCATAACCCGGACAACTCGGACGCAGCCAAGGCGACCGGCAAGCTGGCCTGGCGTAACGCTTGGGATCCCGGCCAGATGACCGCCGACACGGCGGCCGCGGTGCTGGAAAAGGACGGCGCCAAGCTGGCCGAAATGTACCGGTCCATCCAGCGGGAACATCAAAGAAGGTCTCCCTTCGGCGTCATGTTCCAGCAGATCAAGCAGAACGCCATGCGTGACAACGTCAAGGGCTTCATTGGCGGCGGCGCGATCACCAATACCTACTATTGGACGGTGACCAAGTAACGCGGCGACCCGAGTCCAAAACTGAAAGATCCCAGATGTCTGGGACAAGCCGTTCGGAAAACCTGGCGGGGGAGAAGGCGACATCTCTCCCGCCCACTTTTCGCGCCCACCGCATGACCAGAAACTTGCTGGCGGCGTTGCGCCTTTTGGCGACAATCTCCGCTACTTTTTTGGGCCTTCTTTGCGTCACTTTTTTCATCGGCCGGGTCATTCCCATCGACCCGGTTATTTCCGTTGTCGGCGAACGGGCCAGCGCGGAAATTTATGAAGCCACGTTCAAGGCCATGGGCCTGGACAAGCCTCTTTACGAGCAGTTTTATATTTATGTCGGCAAGGTTCTGACCGGCGAGTTCGGTGAATCCATGCTCACCGCCCGACCGGTCATGGAAGACATCCGCCGGGTGTTTCCCGCCACCCTGGAACTGGCGACGGTGGCGACTATTTTCGGCGTCATCCTCGGCATTCCCTTGGGCGTTGTGGCGGCGGTTTACCAGGGCCGCTGGGTGGATCAGTTGATCCGGGCGGTCGGCCTGTTCGGATATTCCATGCCCATTTTCTGGCTCGGCCTGATGGGGTTGCTGGTTTTTTACGGCGTCCTCGATTGGGTTTCCGGGCCCGGGCGGTTGGACATCGTTTATGACGACATGATCCCGCCGGTCACCGGCGTCCTTCTGATCGACAGCCTGATCGAAGGCGACATGGATATTTTCGCCAACGCCTTCAGCCATATTGTCCTGCCGGCATCGGTGCTGGGCTATTATTCGCTGGCCTATATCAGCCGCATGACCCGCAGTTTCATGTTGGAACAACTGAGCCAGGAATACATCACCACCGCCCGGGTCAAGGGGTTGTCGGAATTCCGCGTGATCTGGCGTCACGCCCTGGGCAACGTGATGGTGCCGCTGATCACGGTTATCGCGCTATCCTACGCCAATCTTCTTGAGGGTTCGGTGTTGACCGAGCTGGTCTTTTCCTGGCCGGGGCTGGGGTATTACATCACCAATGCGCTTCTGGCCGCGGACATGAACGCGGTGCTGGGCGGCACGGTGGTGGTCGGCAGCGTCTTTATCGGTCTCAATCTCTTGTCCGATTTCCTCTACCGCTTCGTCGATCCCAGGGCAAAGTAGATGGGCTGGGAAGAAGGGTAATAAAAGTCATATCAAAATGGGCAACATGAAAAACGACATCACGGCGGGCCCCGGTGCCCCGGCGAAAAAGGAAGGCCTTCGGGCTTGGCTGACCAGCGATACGCCCAATTCCCGGGGCCATGCCAAGGTGGTGCAATTCTATCTGGGCTGGCTGTCGCTGACCCGCAATCCGTTGGCGATGGTCGGCCTGGCCATCGTCGTTTCCCTGGTGCTGGTGTCTTTGTTCGCGCCGTTGCTGGCGACCCATGATCCGCTCGCCCAAGCCCTGCAACTGCGGCTGCTGCCGCCTTTGTCGCCGGATCATATTCTGGGTACGGACGAGTTGGGCCGGGATATCTATTCGCGCCTGGTCTATGGCGCGGGCATTACCCTTTACATCGTCACCCTGGTCGCCGTCACCGCGCCGGTGGCCGGGCTGATCGTCGGCACCGTCGCCGGTTATCTGGGCGGATGGGTGGAAGTGGTGCTCATGCGCCTGACCGACATTTTCCTGGCCTTTCCCCGGCTTATCCTGGCCCTGGCTTTCGTCGCCGCCCTAGGGCCGGGGATCGAAAACGCCGTGCTGGCCATCGCCATCACGTCATGGCCGCCCTATGCCCGCGTGGCCAGGGCCGAAACCCTGACCATCCGCAATTCGGATTTCATCAACGCCATCCAGCTTCAGGGCGCGTCCACGGCGCGCATCGTCATCGGTCATGTGACGCCCCTTTGCCTGTCGTCGGTCATCATCCGGGTGACCCTGGACATGGCGGGGATCATCCTCACCGCCGCCGGGCTGGGTTTTTTGGGGCTGGGCGCCCAGCCGCCGACGCCGGAATGGGGCGCCATGATCTCCACCGGGCGCAAATTCCTGTT
Organism: Alphaproteobacteria bacterium; assembly: GCA_024278615.1. Lineage (GTDB taxonomy): Bacteria > Pseudomonadota > Alphaproteobacteria > Rhodospirillales > 2-02-FULL-58-16 > JAJRSS01. Next base: position 3,777 of record JAJRSS010000066.1, on the reverse strand, counting down.
AGGCCAATGGTGGGTGGCGGCCATGCCGGGGCTGGCCATCTTTACGGTCAGCCTGGGCTTTAACCTGCTGGGCGATGGGCTGCGCGACGTGCTTGATCCGCGCAGCAGCAAATAGGGCGCGCAAGATGCCTGAAACGCCAGAAACAAACGGCGCCCTGCTTACCGTTGAAGACCTTTGGGTCCGCTTTCATACCCGCACCCGCATCGTCGAAGCGGTGCGCGGCATCAGTTTTTCCGTCGGCCGGGAAAAGGTCGGCATCGTCGGCGAATCCGGTTCGGGCAAGACCGTCACCGGCCGTTCCATTTTGGGGCTGGTGCGCCCGCCCGGCGTGGTCACCGCCAAGCGCATGGAATTCGACGGCCAGGATATTCTCAACGCGCCGGAAAAAACCATGCGCGCCATCCGCGGCGACCGCATTTCCATGGTCATGCAGGATCCCAAGTTTTCGCTCAACCCGGTGATGAAAGTGGGCGACCAGATCGCCGAAGCCTATCGGGTTCACAGCGGTGGATCGGCCAGGGACGCCAAACGCCGCGCCCTGGAAATGTTGGAAGCGGTTAAAATCCGCGATCCGGAACGGGTGTACGGCACCTATCCCCACGAGGTTTCCGGCGGCATGGGACAACGGATCATGATCGCCATGATGATGTCTCCCGACCCGGATATGATCATCGCCGATGAACCGACCTCGGCCCTGGACGTGACCGTGCAGATGCAGGTGCTTTCCATTCTTGACGATCTGGTGACCGAACGGGGCCTGGGATTGATCTTCATTTCCCATGACCTGAACCTGGTGTCTTCTTTCTGTGACCGGGTGATCATCATGTACTCGGGCCAGATCGTTGAAACCTGCCGGGCGCGGGACCTGAATAGCGCGACCCATCCCTATACCCGGGGATTGCTGGCTTCCCTGCCCCGGGTGGATGAACCGGTGAATGAACTGGCGGTGCTCGACCGCCAGGCAAGCTGGGAAACCGGCGAAGGCGTGGATGCCTTCCATGAATGATTCGGGCATGGACGGACTGGCTTCATCCGAGGCCCCGCCCCGCATCGAGGCCCGCCGCCTGAACGTGGTCTTCGGCGAGGCGGAAGACCGGGTCCATGCCGTCAGGGACGCGTCCTTTTCCGTCCAGGCGGGCGAAACCTTCGGCCTGGTGGGCGAGTCCGGGTCGGGAAAGTCCACCGTGCTGCGCGCCATCGCCGGCCTCAACCGCGACTGGAGCGGCCATCTTCTTATCGACGGCGTGGAGCAGAAGGCGGAACGTTCCCTAGGCAGCTTCAAGGACGTTCAGATGGTGTTCCAGGACCCTTTCGGCTCCCTGCACCCCCGCCACACGGTGGACCGGGTGCTGGCCGAACCTATCGCCATTCACAAGCTGTCCGGCGCCGAAGCCCGTATCCTTTCCATCCTTCGCGACGTGGGCCTTGGCCCCGAATTCCGCTTTCGCTATCCCCACCAGCTTTCCGGCGGCCAGCGCCAAAGGGTGGCCATCGCCCGCACCCTGATGCTGGACCCCAGGATCCTGCTGCTCGACGAGCCCACCTCGGCGCTGGACGTTTCCGTGCAGGCGGAAATCCTCAACCTGCTCAAGCGGCTGAAGAAGGAACACGGCTTTACCTTCATCCTGGTCAGCCACGACCTTTCCGTCATCGCCCACATGTGCGACCGGCTGGCGGTAATGAACGCCGGGCGCATCGTCGAGGAAATGTCCATCGGCCAGCTTCGCGCCCAGCGGTTCGACCACCCCTATACCCGGCAATTGCTTTCCGCCAGCCTGGGCTACGACCGGGAAATCGCCCGCGGGCTGGTGACCTTCGACTAAGGCGATGCTCGCCATATGGAGGATTTCATTCAACCCCCGGCCCATGGGATTCACCTTGGGCCGGCCGCTGGCGCCGCGCCTGCCGCATGAAGCCCTTGACCCGTAAAGTCTTTTTTCACGATAACGGAACATGATCCTGGTCTGGTTGAATTACCCTGTTCCTGGTTGAAATCTTTTTGGAGCCTTTTTAGAGTCTGGCGGAAAAATTCATGCCCTTTAGGTTTCCTGTCAGTCGCGCGCTGATGCAGTTGAGACGGGTGATCAAGAACGACCAGTTGATCCTGTCCTTCCTCGCCCTGGGGGTGGGCGCCGTGGGCGCCGGCGCCATCATCGTCTTTCGCCAGGGCATCGTGATGGTGCAGGCGGTATTTTACGGATCGGGAACGGAAAGGCTTTCTCTCCACGCCATCAACCTGCCCTGGTGGCATCTTCTCGCCGCGCCCGCCGCCGGCGGCCTGCTGATCGGCCTGCTGGTCAAGTTTTTCATGCCCGGCGAACGGCCCCACGGGGTGGCCGACGTGATCGAGGCCTGCGCCCTGCGCGGCGGCCGCATGTCCGCCACCACCGGCCTTCGCGCCGCCGTCATCAACGCCGCTTCCATCGGCGTCGGCGCCTCGGTGGGCCGGGAAGGGCCGGCGGTGCACCTGGGCGCGTCCCTGGCCGGCTGGGTGGCCAAGCGCCTTCACCTGACCCGCAGCCTTTCGCGCACCCTGCTGGGGTGTGGCGTGGCGGCGGCGGTGGCGGCTTCGTTCAATGCCCCCATCGCCGGGGCGCTTTTCGCCAGCGAGGTGGTGGTCGGTCATTACGCGCTCAGCGCCTTCGCCCCCATCGTCATCGCCAGCGTCACCGGCACCGTCATATCCCGGGCCTTCTTCGGCGATTTTCCCGCCTTCGCCATCGTCGAACATCACATCGTCTCCTTTTGGGAGCTGCCCGCCTTCGCCGGGTTGGGGATTGTCATCGGCCTGGCGGCCATGGTGCTGATGCACGGCATTTTCCTTGCCGGTTCGGCGGCCAGGAAGCTGCCCGTGCCGGCCTGGCTCCGCCCGGCGGCGGGGGGGCTGATGATCGGCGCCCTGGCCATCGTCTTTCCCCAGGTGCTGGGGGTCGGCTATGGCGCCACCGAGTCCGCCATGATGATCGCCTTTCCCCTGTGGCTGCTGCTGGCCGTGGGCGCCGCCAAGATCATCGCCACCAGCGTTTCGCTGGGCTTCGGCTTCGGCGGCGGCGTGTTCAGCCCGTCCCTGGTCATTGGCGCCATGCTGGGCGCCGCTTACGGCGTCGTCGCCACCCAGCTCCTTCCCGGCGTCAGCGCCGGCGGCTACACGGTGGTCGGCATGGGGGCGATGGCGGCGGCGGTGCTGGGGGCGCCCATTTCCACCACCCTGATCATTTTCGAAATGACCGGCGATTACGCCCTGACCCTGGGCGTCATGGTCGCCGTGGTGCTGGCCTCGGTGATGACCCGGCAGTTGTACGGCAATACCTTCTTCACCGCCCAACTGGAACGGCGCGGCCTGGACATCAAGGACGGCTTTGAATCGGCGTTGATTCGCGGCATCCGGGTCAGCGACGTCCTTTCCGGCGAAAGCAAACTGGTGGCCATGGACGTAAGCCTCCAGGACCTGAGAACCCTGCTTCAGGCGTCCCCTTCCGGAGAACTGTTCGTCGTCCGCGGCGACGGCGGCCTGTTCGGCACCATCACCCTGGCCGACATGAGCGAGGTCGCCTTCGACCATGATTTCGACGACCTGATCAAGGCCGGCGACGTCGCCCGGATGCACCCGCCGGTGCTGTCCGCCGGCGACCATCTGGGATCCGCCCTGAAAATCATGCGCGACACCGGCGAGCAACACATCGCCGTGGTCGAGGACACCGAAACCATGATCTTCCTGGGCTGTATCCATGAACGCGATGTCATGGCCGCCTACAACCGCGCCCTGCTGGAAAGCC
>JAJRSS010000065.1 GCA_024278615.1 Alphaproteobacteria bacterium | reverse complement strand
GAACCATTTCGACCGAACCTCCTGATAATGACCCGTCGGATCGTATAAATCCACCGGCAGGTTCATCTGGCGGGCGGTCAATTGGCCAAGGGCCGATTTGAGTTCAAAAATGGCGACCATTTCATCCCGCTGGACGCGGACTAGACTGACCTCGGCATCCAGCTTTTCCTGTTCCGCATCCAGAATATCAAGCACGGTCCTGGATCCCACGGACGCTTCACGCTCCACCCCTTCCAGGGCCACCACGGATGCCCGGTATTGGGTATGAAAGGACTTGATCCGGGCTCGGGCCGTTTGCAGGCCTTCCCAAGCGCGAGTTGCTTCTTCGATGGCATCCCGCCGTTCCCGAGCCACGCCCAAACGCTGGGCAGCGGCTTGCTGCCTGGCCTGACGAAGCCGGGAATACACCGATCCGGATTGATACAGGGGGACCGTCAGGGTCACCGACGCGGAATAAGTACCAATACGCGAGTTTTCGCCGACCGTGTCATATGCCTTCGAGGCGTTACCGGTCAGGTCCAGGGTGGGAAGCAGTTCTCCGTAAATCTGGCTCACGTTGTCCCGGGACGCCCTGCCGTCGAACTGGGCGCTGATGACGCCCGGATTTCCTTTGGCGGCAATCCGTACCGCTTCCTCGCCACTGGCCGGCAGGTCGGTAGGAGGCGCGGGCCGTTTCAACTCGCCCGGCATTTCACCCATGACGTTCCGGTAAGCAGCGCGGGAGGCTTCGAGATCTCCGGCGGCCTTGATTCGGTCAGCGGTGGCGCCGGCCCACCGGGCTTCCGCCTGCGCCACGTCCGTACGGGTGACTTCACCGACTTCGAACCTGTCGCGCGAGGCCTCCAGTTGTCTCTGAAGCACCTGTTCATTTTTGATGTTGAGCCGCATCACCGCCTGATCGCGGACCACATTCATGTACGCGGTAGCCGCCTGCAAAAGCACACTTTGCTCAACCGCATCCAGGCGGGCCCGTTCCGCCCGTACGGTATTTTCAGCCAGCCGGGTCGCCGCCTGGGTTCGGCCGCCCCGGTAAAGGGGCTGGCGGAGGGACAAGGACAGGGAACGGGGTTCGCGGCTGGAGGTTCCCGAAGAGGCATAGTTCTTAACCTCGGAAGCGCCGTAGTCCCCTTTCAGCTCAAGGGTTGGCCGCCAGTTGGACAGGGCTTGGGGAACCCCTTCGTCGGCGGCGCGGACCGTGGCCCGTTGGGACAGCAGCGTGGGGTTGCTGGAATAGGCCGCCGCCAGGGCCATTTCCAGGGTTTGGGCGTTTACGGCGCCGGACGGCAAAAAAGAAACCACCCCGGTAGCCACGACGCCCGTCAATAACGCTGAAAACCGCCAGCTCATTTTCTTCCCCATACTTTATCGCGGCATGGACCCAGTTTAGCCGCCCGGCAGGTCAAAGGCAAAAGAATCACTTGCCTGCATGAGCTTACCGGGATTTTCATGGGCTGGAAGCTCGCGCAAGGGTCAGAAGACGAACTCGGGGGCCGGGACGAAGCCGGGCAGTGGAGGTGTTCCCGCGTCGAAAAAATCCCGGCGGGACAGCACCCCGTCGATTAACGTGTATAGCGTGCCTTTGCCCATCACCTGTCCGGGCTCTGAAATAACCGCTACCAGGCGCCCGCCTTCGGCCAACTGCCGGGTCAGTTCGTCCGGCACCCGGGAAACGGCCCCATTCAAGAAAATCACGTCATAGGGCGCCATTTCAGGATACCCCTGATCCAGCGCCCCCTGAACCACGCTGACCGTGTTGATTTCCTGTTCGCCCATATTGTTTCGGGCGGCGGTGGCCAGATCTTCATCGCATTCCAACCCAACCACCGTACTGGCCATGTCGGCCAGCAGGGCCGATACGTAACCCGTGCCGCACCCCACCACCAACACCACATCATCGGACATGACCTCCGCCGCCTGCAGCAGACGGCCGGTGACCATGGGTTCCATCATGTAACGGCCGTTACCGACGGCAACCGCCTCGTCGATGTAGCAAAATCCCGCCGCCGCCTTGGGAACGAAGGCTTCGCGGGGCATTTCGGACATGGCGGATATGACCACCGGGTCCACTATTTGGTTGGTGCGGAGTTGGTTTTCCACCATATTCCGGCGGGCAGCAATGAAGTCCATGGATACACCGATACGAGAGGGTTCGAATTTGACATGCCCGGGAATTCATGGCCCCCGGATTGACGATTCCCTTGGATATATAAAGCCCTGGCGGGGGGAAAACAATCCCGCAGCGGGCCTCCCGCCGCCGCCACCTCCCATTCCCGCACCGGGGGCACTGGTGTCCCGCCGACCCCGCTTGACCCCTTTTGCCTCAAGGTCTAAATTCCCCTGCCCTCGCCCCGGCATCGCCGCCGGGAGGGAGCGGGAAACGGGGTTTCAGCCTTGCAAATCGGGGCTTTTAGCCCTATTTGGGTGGCGCGGTGGCGGAGTGGCTACGCAGCGGCCTGCAAAGCCGTGTACACCGGTTCGATTCCGGTCCGCGCCTCCAACCGTTATTAGGGATACTGATCCGGCGTAGTTCAGTTGGTAGAACGGGGGACTGTTAATCCCTATGTCGCAAGTTCGAGTCTTGCCGCCGGAGCCATTTTTCAAAACGGTCGGAATCATGCATTCCGGCCGTTTTTTCTTGCGCCGCGATAGCGGTTGTTTCCGCCAATAAATCAAAGGGTTGTTTGAATTCTGCGGTTAGTTTTCCATGCTTCCAAGAGCAGTTCGAAAGTACGAAATTGAGCAGTCTTGACTTCTCTCCAGCCGACTGTTTTTCGAAAAGCCGGTGTGCATCCTTCGCGAGTTCGAGTAAACTGACACCTTCATCCATGTATGAATCGTCTGCGGTCTGACAACGTTCAATGCCCCTCAGACACCGCTCCTGCTCCTCCCGCCATTCGTCACGCATTCGATCATGGAACTCGTCGTCGATCTTGCCGTCGACCTTGTCGATATAGATGGCCTCGATGCGTTGCTGGAGCCGATCCCGCTCCTTGATCAGCCGTTTTATCGCTTCGGCGTTCTCCTGCCTCTCGTCATCAAAGCTCTCTCTCAGCGCCTTACGAATCCAGTTGAACACGTCGTCGTCAAAGCGAAGCTGTTTCAATAACTGGGCAAACTGCTCTTCAACCACCTCTTCACGGGCGTAAGGTTCGCCGCACTTCCCCTTAAATCCGGTGCAGTGATAGTAGATATATTTCTGTTTTTTGACCTCACCGACAACTGCACAGCCGCAATGCCCGCATTTAATCAGGCCGGAAAAAGCGAAATTATGGGTCGATCCGCGAAGCTTGCTGGTATGACGCCCGTCCATCACACCCTGGACGCGCTCCCATAACTCCGGTGAAGTCAGCGGCTCATGGCTCCCCTTGAAACGCTTACCCAGCCACTCGAAATTACCCGTGTAGAGACGGTTGCGAAGAATTTTGTGAATTGTGCTGATCGGGACGGCCTGCCGGCTTTTCCGAAACACGAGCCCAGCACCTTTGGCTTTTCGCCCCAACTCCTTTAGCGAATATCGGCCTGACGCATACCACTCGAACATTTGAGTGATGATCGGCCCCAATTCAGGGTCGGCTTCTATGATCTTTTTGCCGTTCGGTCCCATGACGTTCAAGTAGCCAAGGGGAGCCACTGTCGGCCAAATGCCCTGCTCGGCTTTCTCTAGCATTCCCTTGCGCGTTTCTTCCGAGAGATTGTCGATATAATTCTTCGCCATCAGCACCTTAATGCCGTGCATGAATTTTTCAGATGAACGCGAGTCCCGAGACAGAACTGTGCCTTCTT
>JAJRSS010000064.1 GCA_024278615.1 Alphaproteobacteria bacterium | reverse complement strand
CTGGGCGGGCAATACCGGCTGGCCGGGATACAGCCCCGGCGTGAACAGATCCTCGATCACCTGGCATGGTACGAAAGGCAACTTTCCCGGTTGGGAGTGGAGGTCCTTTTCAACACCTTTGTGGAAGGAAGCGACCTGCCGGGCAGTGATTATGATCAGGTGATCGTCGCCACCGGCTCGCTGCCTTCGGGGACCGGGTTCCAGCGGGCGCTGCCAGCCCAGGATATCCTGCCCGGCGCCGACCGGGCCAATGTATTTTCGGTCGAGGGCATCCTGACACGGTCGGCCAAGCCCGGTGAGCGTGTCGTTTTGCTTGATGACGATGGCAATTGGCGGGGCTGCGGAACCGCTTGGCACCTGGCCAAAGCCGGCCACCGGGTTCTTCTCGTCACCCCGCATGCAAAGGTCGGCGCCGATATCGCGCGCACCAACGCCGACACGAGGTTGCGCTCGACCCTGCGCCGACTGGGCGTTGAATTCCGCACCGAGGCGGGGGTCAGGGAGTGGACGGAAAAGGGCGCCCTTGTTGTCGACTTCCTGACCGGAACCGAGACCCTGGTGGAAGCGGACAGCCTTGTCCTGGCGACCGTCAATTCGGCTTTCGATGAACTGTCCCAGCCCCTCCGGCGGGCGGGGAAAACGGTTCATTGCGCCGGCGATTGCGTCGCGGCGCGAACCGCCTACGTCGCCTTCTATGAGGGACTTCGCCTCGGTTTATCGATCTAGCGGACGGCTTAAACCGGAAGGAGAAAGAAAATGACAGAAGCGCACGACCCTATTCCAGGCCCGGTGATCCTGAACCGGATTATTCCACCGGGCCAACCCTGGTCCGGCGCGGTCAAGCGGGGCCAGGTGCTGCGCATCGTCGACCTGGAAGGCTGCCAGGCGGTGGATTTCCTCTGCTACAATGCGGATCGCGCGGAAGAACGATACAACGCCGCCGACACCATGAAGATATCGGGCAATATCTTCATCGGCGAAGGAACGGTCCTCTATTCGGGACTGACCAATCCCATGTTCACGGTAATCAAAGATACCTGCGGCCGCCACGATACCATCGCCGGCTGTTGCAGCGACGAAAGCAACCGGCTGCGCTATGGGGTCAAGGGTCAGCCCAACTGCCGGGACAATTTCCTCAAGGCCCTGGAACCGCATGGGCTGGGGCGCGGGGACATCGTCGCCAATGTCAATTTTTTCATGCGGGTACCGGTGGAAACCGACGGCGCCATGGCTATCGCCGATGGCTGTTCCAAGCCCGGCGACTACGTGGACCTCAGTGCCGAGATGGATGTGCTGGTGGCCATTTCCAACTGCCCGCAGATCAACAACCCGGCCAACGCCTTCAACCCGACGCCGATCCGGGTCGTGGTGTGGGAGGCGGGGTAAGCGTAACCCACAACAACGGGAGGCGGAAAAATGAACGGACCCATCTTTCACAATTTTTTAAACGCGCCCGCGTGAGAATTTAAGCAGATTTCCTCCGGCGACGCATGAAGCTAAGCCCAGCTAGGCCGAAGGCGAAAAGTACCAAAGTGCCGGGTTCGGGAATCCGCATGGCAGTGAGAGAAAACACCTCTCCATCCAATTGGGCAGTAAAGGTGATATCTCCCCAAGAGGGACCCCAAGCAGCAAGGTCGGCATCCAAGGCTTCCTGGGTGTTGACTCCGTAAGCTCCCCACCATGCCCAACCGGCGGTACCAATCACCCCACCCATGTAATCTTCCCACGAACTCGGTTCTAACCAAGTAGAGCCATAATAGCCGCCATAACCGTCGTAGGTCACGCCATCCCAATCATAGAAAAGCGAAATCTTGAAACGTCCCGTCAGGGTAGAGATGGATTGGCCGGGGATCCAGTAGACAAAATGAAGCCGACGCCCCAGATCGCCGAAACTATAGACCACATGATCTCTCAATTCGAAATAGGTGGTTCCGGCATTGTTAGGATTTACGCTGTTGGCCATGTTCACGAACGTGCCGGTGGTCGCTCCTGTCCAGGCTGCGGCTTTCCAGCCCGACCAATCAGAAGAACCGTATACGTTTGGCGCGCCGTCAACAAAGAGGTCGACCGGTCCCGCCTTGGCGAGTGGCGCAAACGCGAAAAAAGCACTAAGAAAGACTATAAATAAATACTTTTTACCTAACCAAGATTTATTGGACATCGACGTCGTTCCTAAAAAAGAATCGTTGAGTTGAAAAGTACTCCCATGCGTTTCCTTTATGAAATCAGTGCAATTACCATGCCAATTGTTCCGATTTATTAGTTTTCAAAAGATTGCACGATGAAATTGAATGATACTTATCTGCTGGTGTTCCGCTGGTGTAAAAAATAATGACAGATTAAACTCGCAATCGGCGTCGTATCCCCTGGCACGGGCGCCAAAAACCGGGTATTTCGGCGATTTTTCGGCAAAATTACGCTATTCTGGTATTGTAAAATATTCTGACTCTTTCATCGCTTGCGTTACGGGCGCCGCGAAAAGCCCAGGAAGGCGGAAAAATGAACGGACCCATCTTTCACAATTTCGATAGCGCCCCCACCCACGTGGCGCCCTTCAGCCATGCGGTGGAGTGCGACGGCTGGATACAGCTTACCGGGCAGATGCCTACCGATCCGGATGACGATTCAAAACCCCTGCCCGACGGCGTCGAGGCCCAAACCCGGCGAGTGATCGAAAACCTGATTATCGTGCTGAATGGCCTGGGACTGGGGCTGGAACACGTGCTCTCGTGCCGCGTCTTTATCACCCATTTCGAGCGCGACTTCGAGGCCATGAACGCGGTCTACAAATCCTACTTCCCGCCTCCCGATTTCCCCCATGACCGGTTGCCGGCCCGCACCTGCGTCGGTGTCACCGGTCTGGCCCGGGGGGCGCTGGTGGAAATAGACATGATCGCCAAGCGGCCGTGAAGCCCGCTTCTCAAGGTCCTTTTCCTTAAGCTTCCGTTCTTCCAAGCACCCGCTTCTCAGGGCAGGATCGAATGAACAATCTATTGAAACATGTCGGTTAATTATCAGGATTGGTTTGTCGAACGGTAACCCGGGCGAAGCTATATCAATGAAGGCGAAAATTGGCTAGGATCACTATGGATTTAAGGCTTCTGTAGGAAGAATCGATAAAAAAGAGCTCACAGGGAGAAGAACATGTCAGACCTGAACAATTTGAAGCATCTGCTGGCGCAGGGAAAGATCACGCGCCGTGAATTCATGGCCCAGGCAACGGCGCTTGGCGCCACGGCGGCGTTGTCGTCTACGGTGTTGAGTTCACCGTCGTTCGCGGCGGCGCCGAAGAAGGGCGGCCATTTCACCATCGGCATTAGTCACGGATCGACGACGGATTCCCTGGATCCGGCAACGACATCGCACACCGGCACCCAGCTCATCAATCACGCCGTTTACAATTACCTGACCGAAGTCAACGACAGCGGTGAGATTATCGGTGAACTGGCCACCAGTTGGGAAGCCAGCCCCGACGCCAAGGTGTGGAATATGAAACTGCAACAGGGCATCACCTTCCACAACGGCAAGAGTTTGGGAGCGGAAGACATCATCGCTTCGTTCAACCATCACCGCGACGAGAAATCGAAATCCGCCGCCAAGCCGCTTGTCGCTCCGATTACCGAGATCAAGGCCGACGGTAAGGACGGCATTAAGTTCACGTTGTCGGGCGGCAATGCCGACTTCCCGTTCCTGATGTCCGATTACCACCTGGCGATCCTGCCCTCCAAGGACGGCAAGATCGATCCCACGGGCGGTATCGGGTCGGGTGCATATTCTCTCGAGAAGTTCGATCCGGGGGTTAGTACCAAGTTCAAGCGCAACCCCAATTACTGGAAGTCGGGCAGGGGTCACTTCGACAGCGCCGAAATTGTCGTTATCTCCGATGTCGCGGCCCGCACCAACGCCCTGACCACCGGCGCCACGTTGGGCATGGACCGTTGCGATCTGAAGACCGTGCACCTGTTGAAGCGCAACAAGAACCTTGAGGTCAACAAGAAAACCGGCACCCAGCATTACACCCTGCCGATGAATTTCAAGGTGGCGCCGTTCGACAATGCCGACGTGCGTCTGGCGCTGAAATACGCCATCGACCGCGAAACCCTGGTCAAAACTATCCTGCGCGGCTATGGCGCCGTCGGCAACGATCACCCGATCGGCGCTTCGCAAATGTACTTCGCCAAGGATCTCGAACAGCGGGTTTACGATCCCGACAAGGCCAGGTTCCATCTCAAGAAGGCCGGCATGGATTCGCTGGAGGTGACGTTGTCGGCCGCCGACTCGGCCTTCGCCGGCGCCGTCGATGCGGCCGTTCTGTACAAGGAACACGCGGCCAAGGCGGCCATCAACATTACCGTCAACCGCGTACCAAGTGACGGCTATTGGTCCAATGTCTGGATGAAGCATCCCTGGGTCATGAGCTATTGGGGCGGCCGCCCGACCGAGGACTGGATGTTCTCGATCGCCTATGCCTCCGGCGCCGAATGGAACGAGAGTTTCTGGGAAAATGACCGTTTCAACAAGCTGCTGCTTGAAGCCCGCGCCGAACTGGACACCAACAAGCGCCGGGAAATGTATGGCGAAATGCAACGGATTGCCCGCGATGACGGGGCATTCGTCATTCCCATGTTCGCATCCTATGTCACCGCCCTGTCAAAGAAAGTGGGGCATGGCAAGATCGCATCGAATTGGGACATGGACGGCCTGCGCTGCATGGAGCGTTGGTGGCTTGTCTGATCCGTCAAGGGTGTAGTTTTCCGTGCGGACAATAGTGAACATGGTGGCCCAGCGGTTAGGGCTGGGCCTCCTTGTTCTTCTTGCTGTCTCCCTGATCATCTTTCTCGGTGTTGAATTACTGCCCGGCGATCTGGCGCAAGCCATTCTCGGCCAAGCGGCGACGCCGGAAACGTTGGCTGCCTTCAGGAAAGAGCTCAGGCTCGACCTGCCCATGCATATCCGCTACCTGGAGTGGCTTTTCAATATCCTGCAAGGCGATTTTGGCAGGTCGCTGGCCAATGGACGTGAAATTTCGGAACTGATCGGCGTACGGTTGGGCAATACCCTGTTTCTGGCGCTGTTTTCAGCCGTTATCGCCGTGCCGCTGTCCCTGACCCTGGGTATTCTGGCGGCCATGTACAGGAACAGTTGGTACGACCGCGCCGTCAATATCGTCACCCTGTCGTCGATTTCATTCCCTGAATTCTTCATCGCCTATATTCTGATTTTCGTCTTCTCGATTAATTTGGGCTGGCTGCCCAGCCTGTCGAACGTCAGCCCCGAGACGCCTTTTTGGCAACGTATTTTCTTATTGCTGCTGCCGGCGTTGACCCTGACCCTTGTCGTCGTCGCCCATATGATGCGCATGACGCGCGCCGCGATCATCAATTTGCTGGCGTCGCCCTATATCGAGATGGCCAACCTCAAGGGAATGTCGCGTGCGCGCGTCATCTTGCATCATGCCCTGCCGAACGCCTGGGCCCCGATCGTCAATGTCGTTGTCATCAACCTCGCCTACCTGATCGTCGGCGTGGTGATCGTCGAAGTGGTTTTCGTCTATCCCGGGCTCGGCCAACTGATCGTCGATTCCGTGCAGAAGCGTGACATTCCCGTCGTCCAGGCCTGTTCCATAATATTCGCCGCGACCTATATCGTTCTCAATCTGACGGCGGATATCCTGTCAATCGTCACCAACCCCAGACTGTTGCATCCACGATGAACGAGCCGGTGACAAAAGTACTCGGTGACAGTGCCGACGCCATGCCGCCGCCGCCGAGGGCAGGCAAATGGGATATTGCCAAGCGCGAGTTGAGGAAAGCGCCGTGGAGCGCCAAATTCGGCCTTTTGGTCATTGCCCTTTACGTCCTGGCCGCCTTGTTCGCGCCCTTCCTGACGCCATTTGGCGAATCCGAAATCGTCGGTGAGTCATTCATGCCATGGGACGCAACCTTCATCCTGGGCACCGACAACCTGGGCCGCGATATGCTGACCCGGTTGCTGTATGGGGCGCGGAACACGGTCGGCATTGCCTTTATCACCACCTGCGTGGCTTTTCTGATCGGCGGTACCGGCGGCATGTTGGCGGCCATCCTCGGCGGTTGGACGGACCAGGTCCTCAGCCGTGTCGTCGATGTCCTGATGGCCATCCCGCAACTGATCTTCGCCCTGTTGCTGCTGACCATCTTCGGCACCTCGATACCGGTGCTGATCGTGATTATCGCGGTACTCGATTCGACCCGCGTATTCCGGTTGACCCGCGCCGTCAGCCAAAACGTGGTGGTCACGGACTTTGTCGAATCGGCGCGTCTGCGTGGCGAAAGCCTAGGCTGGATCAGCTTTCGCGAAGTACTTCCGAATATCCTGCCGCCCCTGGTAGCCGAATTCGGTCTGCGTTTCTGTTTCGTCTTTCTGCTGATTGCCGGCTTGAGCTTCCTGGGGCTCGGCTTGCAACCACCGACCGCCGACTGGGGCTCGATGGTGCGCGACAACGCCACGCTGATCACCTATGGCGATATCACGCCGCTGTTGCCGGCCGGTGCGATCGCCTTGCTCACCGTTGGCGTGAATTTCGTCGTCGATTGGTTCCTGCACAAAACAAGCGGCCTTCGCGATGGAAAATAGCCCCGCAAGCAAACATTTGCTCGAGATTCGTGACCTCCGCATCGAGGGGCAAAGCGGTGAAGAGTGGCTTGAAATCGTCAAGGGGGTAAGCCTGACGCTCGACCGGGGACAGATTATCGGACTGATCGGCGAATCCGGCGCCGGCAAGTCGACGATCGGTCTCGCCGCCATGGGCTTCGCGCGCCCCGGATGCCGGATTTCCGAAGGCGAAATTCTCTTCGATGGTGTTGACCTAAGGGGGTTGCAGCGCAAGGAGCGGCGCTCACTGCGTGGCGTGCGCATCGCCTATGTGGCGCAAAGCGCCGCCGCCTCGTTCAATCCGGCGCACCGCCTGATCGACCAGTTTTCTGAAATTCCCGTCGAGCACGGCATATCCACCAAGTCCGAGGCTGACGCCGACGCCATCGATTTGTTCACCCGGCTCAAGATGCCGTTCCCCGATATCATTGGGCTCAGGTATCCGCACCAGGTATCGGGCGGGCAGTTGCAGCGCGCCATGACCGCCATGGCCTTGTCATGCCGGCCCGATCTGATCATTTTCGACGAGCCGACGACGGCGCTCGACGTGACTACCCAGATCGAAGTGCTGGCGACCATCCGCGACATCGTCGAGCAATTCAATACGGCCGCCGTCTATATCACCCATGATTTGGCGGTGGTCGCCCAGATGGCCGACAAGATCATCGTCCTGCGCTATGGCGAGATGATCGAGGAAGCCGATACCCGCATCATGCTGTCGGACCCCAAGGAAGACTATACGAAATCCCTGTGGGCCGTGCGTTCCTTCAAGAAGACGACGGAACCGCCGGCGCCCGAACCGGTTCCCCTGTTGAGGGTCGAGCATGTAACGGCCGGATACGGCAAGGAGTTGGTCCTCAAGGATATTTCCTTCGACATCCACCGCGGCCAAACCGTCGCCGTGGTCGGCGAATCCGGCAGCGGCAAGAGCACCGCTGCAAGGGTGATCACCGGTCTGTTGCCGCCCACGCAGGGAGCCGTGTTTTTCGATGGAAAGGCCTTGCCGGCCGACTACCGCGAACGCTCGAAGGAGCAATTGCGCCAAGCGCAGATGATTTACCAGATGCCCGATACGGCGGTTAACCCTCGTCATCGTATTCGCGACATCATCGGCAGGCCATTATCTTTTTATCTTGGCCTGAGCGGGGAAAAACATGAGCAGCGGGTGCGGGAATTGCTGAATATGATCGAGCTTGAACCCGACCTGTTCATCGACCGCTATCCCGGGGAGCTATCGGGCGGACAGAAGCAACGCGTTTGTATCGCCCGCGCATTGGCGGCTGAACCGCAATTCATCATTTGTGACGAAGTTACGTCGGCCCTCGATCAATTGGTCGCCGAGGGGATCTTAAAACTGCTCGATAGGCTGCAGCGGGAATTCAATCTCGCCTTCATGTTCATCACCCACGATTTGGCGACCGTTCGGGCGATCGCCGACCGGGTCGTCGTCATGTTGCGGGGTGAAATCGTCGAGCAGGGCGTCAAGGACACGGTCTTTTCTCCGCCGCATCACGAGTATACGGAATTACTGCTCTCTTCGGTTCCCGAAATGGACCCCGATTGGCTGGACAACCTGCTGAAAAGAAGGGTGGGGAGTGCCGATCTTGGGGGTTCCGATCTTATCAGATAGGTTGCCCGCCTATACTTCTTTCAACGAAGCATCAGGATGCGAACGGCCTCCATCCAGGAATTAGCTGGCTTACGGTCAGGTTTCCGCCAAGTCGGTGTCGTGGCTGGATTCGACAATGCTCACCAATTGCTTGACCACGGCCCAGCGGGTCCGGGCCTCGTCAACGAATTCCAGCCCCGCCTTGCCGCCGCTGACGTGCTTCACTTTCGCCTGCAACTGTCCCAGGCTTTCGAAATCCAGGATCACGTCTTCGCCATCCTTGACGAAGTCCCCCACATCCACCAGTGCGCCGCCAGCGGAAATGTTGGCGAGGCGGCACATCATCGTCTTGCCGCCGCGGATCACTGCGACCCGCTGATCCATCGTCCACCGGGGATAGCGGCGGTTGTTTTCGTCTTTGTCTTCCGCTTCCGGTTGTTCGACCCGCCCCAGCCGCTTGGACAGGTAGGCCCACAATTTTCTGATCTCTTCCGTCGACGGAGAATTCTTGTCGTGCTCCATGACCGTCAGGCCATCGATCATGCTGACCGCATAGTCGTCCCGCCGGTAAACCACTACCGGTGAAACGGTGCCGAACTGGCAAAGGGCGATGGTGGTTTCTTCGTTGATGGCCGCTTCGGGCAGGGCGCCGCTGATAACAAAAACGTATTTTCCGCCCAGGTCTTCCACCATGTCCACGGTCGGACCCAAGGCATATAGGTCATGGGGGCTGGGACCGACCGGAATGACCACCAGATCGGCGGTGGAAACGGCCAGTTCAATTTCTCCGGTCAGGGCCGGTGGCGAATCGACGAAGACCATATCGACGCCCCGCCGGTCCATCGCGGCAAGTTCTTCTTCCAGTTGCTGGGCGTGGAGCGGTTTGTATTCGGGTGTTTCGCGTTCGCGGGCCCGATGCCAGTTGGCCAGGCTGCCCCGGGGGTCCACATCGATGATGACCACCTTGCCGGCGCCATCGGCTTGGGCCTGAACCGCCAAGTGCCCGGCCAGGGTAGACTTGCCTGAGCCACCCTTTTCCGAAACCAACGCCACTGTGCGCATGTTTTCCACCTTCGCCCCACGGCGGCACCCCGCCCGAGGGGACCATTTACCCTCGAACCGCAGATAATGGCATCAGGCTATTGCGGAAAGCTTAATCCGCTCGGGTCTTATTCGACCGGGTAAACCTCTGCTTATTGCCCGAAACCCAGGTTTTCCGATCAATCGCCGCCCTTGATCAGGTCTTTGGGCGAGCCGTCCGTATAGAGGCCGCAGGCGGCGGGTTTGATCCCTAAGCGACTGCAAAGGGAGACGATCTCGATCTGGTCGACCAGGGATTTGGCGCCCTTGGCTTCGGAAACGGCGCAGCAGATCCTTACCAGCAACGCCTTGGTTTCATCGTCCTTGGCCCCCTTCTCAAGGCACTTGAAGGCAATTTCGCGCCCCTTTGCCGGTGAATCCCGGATCAGGTCGGTGAATTCATTAAACAGGTCCACCCCTTCATGGGGATCGAACACCTTGAGCGCTTCCAGGGTTTCGAGGATTTGATCTACCCGTACCCGTTCATTGAAACTGACCTTGCCGTCGGCCATGGCGACTAGCGAACACGCCGCCATGGTCGCTTCCAGGAACGGATGGTTGCGGTTCCGTTCCATCTGTGTCTGGTAGGTGTCCATGAGCGTGCGCAAAAAACTCATCGGTACTCAGCCTTCATCGGCAAGAGGGCCCCCGCGGAAAAACCGCCCATCAACGGTACCCGGAGAGGGCGCCGCCCTCCCATTAGGGGACGACCGATTTAATATAAGTATAATCCGGCGACGATGGGACCTTCTTTTGACATCTGGGTTGAGGTATTTCTTGATAAAAATCAGTGAGAGGCCGGTATCAATTCGTCAAGCCAGGAAGATTTTCAACCCTCGGAACCAACGAAGGTCAGGCGGCTTCACCGGCCTGCCGGCCGTTCCTTAACGCCTATTGCCCGGGCCGCCATTTCTGGATGCGGTTGTTTCCGAAATCGGCGGCAAAGACAGTGCCGTTCCCGGTCACTGCCACGGCGGTTATATATGTAAATCGCCCGGGGCCGGTTCCTTTCCCGCCGAAGGCCGTGAGGAAAGTGCCGTCGGGGGCGAACTTCTGGATTCGGTGGTTATAGAAGTCAGCAACAAAGATCATCCCTTGCCCGTCGACCGTCAGGCTGGTTACCGTGGCAAACCAACCATTGAAGGGGCCGAAGATATTCATGCCAAATGGTCCGCCCCACTTGCGCAGGAATTCGCCATCGGTGCCGAAAACCTGAACCCTGTCATTATAACCGTCACCGACAATAACTGCTCCTCCCGGCGCCAGGGCTACATCCGTCGGGTAATTGAACTCGCCCGCGCGAATACCGACCTCGCCGGTCGTTCCCCACTGGCGGACAAACGTTCCGTCGGCCTCGAGTTGCTGGATTCTCTGGTTATAGAAATCGGCGACGAAAAGATCGCCATTGGCAGCGACGGCGATACCGCCGGGGGCGCTGAATTGGCCCGGACCGTTCCCACCGCTTCCGATGATCCGGTGCGGGGTTCCGTCGAGACCGAAGACCTGAATACGATCGTTCCAGTATTCGGCGACGTAAAGCTCACCTCCGGCAATCCTGAGGTTCATGGGACGTTTCAGTTCACCCAGATTTTCCCCCGGCTTGCCGAAACTGCGTTTGAAGTTGCCATCGAGATCGAAGACCTGGATGCGGTCGTTTCGGGAATCCGCCACGAACACTTCGCCACCGGCGACCGCTATGCCGGTCGGATCGTCGAACTGGCCGGGGCCGGATCCTTTTTCTCCCCAAGCCTTGACGAATACGTAGCCGGGCTCCTTGGCGGAGGGGACAAAGGCGAACCAGCCGCCCATAAGCAGGATCACCAATAGGAGAAAAAATCCGCCCAAGACCTTGAGAAACTTTCGTCCCATGGTCACTCCGTCAGTACCTAAAAATTGAATCGAAATCCCGCACGGATAACGTAATCATCACCAAGCGCCGTACCGCCCAATTCCTGAAAGGCCGGAAGCTGCGCAACGGCCTCGATAATCCAGCGCCGGGTCACGTACTGGATGCCGGGAGCTAGGAACACCGTTGCCCCACCGGAATTAGTTCGCTGTTAAGAAGCCTGTTTGAGCACTGATCGAGGCATCATCGCAACCCATATGGCGGCGATAATTTTGCGCAAAAGTATCCTCAACCACTTGAGGATGAGGCGCAGGTTGTAGCCGACGGCGCTCATGACG
>JAJRSS010000063.1 GCA_024278615.1 Alphaproteobacteria bacterium | reverse complement strand
CTAGGGGGCATGATCGCCGCTCCTTGCTGTAAACACGGTTTAGCGGCCATAGTGGCCATCTTGGATTGGGGGTTCCGGCAAGCCACCGGGTAGTGGACAATACCCCGGTCTGGGTGTTGGCTGCGGGAGTGAAGGGTTCCGGCATGGCAAGCGGAAAGACCTACGAACCATCAGGGGTCAGCCCCCAGGGCCGGGAACGGGCATTTTTCACCATCCGCCGATGGTCGGTGCGTCATGCCCGGTTGCTTGAAATCCTGTACAACGCCTTCGCCGGATTCCTGGTGCGTCTTGACCCGCTGTTTCGCATGGCCGGGTACGGCAGAATCGAAAAGCCGGTAATCGCGGCGGAAAAATTGATCAAGGGGTTCATGTTCGACTGCCGCATGTGCGGACAATGCATCCTCGGCTCCACCGGCATGTCGTGTCCCATGAACTGCCCCAAGACACTGCGCAACGGCCCCTGCGGCGGCGTGCGCGCGGACGGAACCTGCGAGGTGGAACCGACCATGACCTGCGTCTGGGTCGAGGCCTGGGAGGGCAGTCAGCGCATGGTCAGTGACGGCATCAAAAATGTTCAAAAGCCGGTTGACCGCAGCCTGGAGGTCACCTCTTCGTGGCTTCGGGAAACCAGCCGGGTGGCGGCGGAACGGCGCGCCGCCAAAGGCGGCGGCCCATGAACCAGGATCACTTCCGCCTGCCGGCGCCCACCGAACCACCGCTCCCCGGGCATTCGTCCAACAGCAGGCTGGAGCGGGCGTTGCGCATGGGCAGGTTCGCCGTCACCGCCGAACTCAACCCGCCCGATTCCGCCGATCCCAGGGATGTCTATGAACGCGCCCTGGTGCTGGCCGAAGTCTGCGACGCCATCAACGCCACCGACGCCTCGGGCGCCAACACCCACATGTCCAGCATGGGAATCTGCGCCCTTCTGACCCATGCGGGTTACGCGCCCGTTTTGCAATTGTCCTGCCGCGACCGCAACCGCATCGCCATGCAGGGCGACGTGCTGGGCGCGGCGGCCATGGGGGTCAGCAACATACTGTGCCTGACCGGTGACGGGGTGCAGGCCGGCGACCAGCCGGGCGCCAAGGGGGTGTTCGATCTGGACTGCATGTCCTTGCTTGAAACCATCCGCGTCATGCGCGACGAGGGTCAGTTCCTTTCCGGGCGCAAGCTGACATCCAGGCCCCAGGTTTTTCTGGGCGCCGCCGCCAACCCCTTCGCCCCGCCCTATGACTTCCGGCCCGTGCGCCTGGCCAAGAAGATCGAGGCCGGAGCCCAGTTCGTGCAGACCCAGTATTGTTTCGATATCCCCATGCTGGAACGCTACATGGAACGGGTGCGGGACCTGGGCCTGGACGAAAAATGCTTCATCCTGGTCGGGGTAGGGCCCCTGGCGTCGGCCAAGGCGGGCCGGTGGATCCGCACCAACGTGCCCGGCATTCATATCCCCGACAGCGTCATCGCCCGCCTGGAAGGAGCCGAAAACCAGAAGCTGGAAGGTAAGAATCTGTGCATCGACATGATCCAGCAGGTGAAGGAAATCGCCGGGGTGGCCGGTGTCCATGTGATGGCCTACCGCCAGGAGGCGCTGGTCTCGGAGATCATCACCGAATCCGGAGTGCTCAAAAGCCGCGGAAGGGGCCGGCGCATCCGGCGGAATAACGAGACCCCAGCCGCCGACGGAACCGCGTAAGGTTCAGCGGGGCGCTGAATCTGATCTTTAGTGGATAAGTCTATCCACCGGCCAGGTCGAGAAAGGCGCGGACGATCCTGAGCCGCCGGCGTTCCTTCAGGCAAACCAGATATTCCGTGATCTTGAGGCGGGCATCGCTGATGGGCAGCGCCACCAGGCGGGCATCGCTTCCCTGGTCGGCGACGGATATGACGCCGATCCCCAGGCCCGAGGCCACGGTTTCGCGCAGCGCCTCCCAATCGGCGATCTCCATGGTATGGCCGAGCGAAAGACCCGCCCGGCCGATGGCGTTTTCCACCACTTCGCGGGTAACCGACCCAGGTTCGCAAAGGACAACCGTTTCTTGCGCCAGGTCTCGCAGACGCACCGATTTCCTTTTCGCCCAGGGATGGCCCGCGGCGGTGATGACCACCACCGGATCGGTTCTCAGGAGCAGGGAATAAAGGCGGGGGTCGGGCGGCGCTTGCGCTAGGAAGGCCAGGTCGATGCGGCAGTCGAGCAGCGCCCGCAGCATGGTCCGGGTGTTGCCGACGACCAGGGACAAATGCGGCCCCGAGTGCCGCCCGGCAAAGGCGGCCATCAGCGGCACCGCCTGGTACGGCCCGGCGGCGCCCAGTTTCAGGTGGCCCGCCGCCACTTCCCGGGCGCCCGACAGCAACTCTTCCGCCTCGGTGGCGGAGGCGAACAGGCGGCTGGTGACGGCCAGCAGGTCATGGCCGAAGTCGGTCAGTTCCACCCCCCTGCCCCGGCGGTCGAAAAGTATCACCCCATAGCCTTCCTCGAGAGACCGGACTTCGGCCGAAAGGGTCGGCTGGCTTATGCCGGCGGCCCGGGCGGCCTTGGTAAACCCACCCTCGGTGGCGACAGCGTGAAAAGCCCGAAGATGGGCGTGATTTATAGACATCATCTATAGTTTATATGAATATTATCTATTTGATAAATCATTTTCGGTGCGCGATCCTGTGCCGTCTCCGCCTCGGCTGGAAACCCGGGCAATAGAGGAGCCGGGGGGGTGGAAAACGGGGGTTTTCAAGTATGACCGAATTTGATTTTTCCGCCGGCTTCGCGCGCCTGGACGCCGCCATGTCCACTGGCGCCGACAGCCTGCCCTTCACCGCGCAGATGCATGAATTCGCCATGCGACAGAGCGGCGTTCCGGGCCACGAGTTCTACACCGATGCCCGCAAGCTGGTGCGGGGCACCCTGGAAACGAGCCGCGATTTCGGCTTCGACACGCCGTTCCTGGTGTGGGATGTCTACAACATCGAGGCCGAGGCGCTGGGCGCCAACTTGGTCCTGTTCGACGACATGGCGCCGGCCATCGACAATGGCGAACCGATTATCCGCACGGAGAAGGACTTGGCGAGGCTGAAGGCGCCGGCCCCCCATACCGACGGACGCATGCCGATGATCTTCGAGGCGCTTGGTTGGTACAAGGAACTGACCGGCCGCCCGGCAACGCCCTGCTATTGCGCCCCCTTCACCCTTGCCGCCCAGTGCATGACGTTTGAGCAACTGGTACTGCAGATCAAGGACAACCCCAAATTCGTCCACCGGGTGCTGGCCTTCCTGACCGATGAGGTCATTGCGCCGTACATGAACGCGCTGCTGAGGGAATTCCCCGATGCGCCCTTGGCCGATGGCTCCGACGCCATTGCCTCGCTGCCTTTCATCACCCAGGACATGCTGGAGGAATTTTCCCTCCACTACATAGAACGCTTGCAGGGTCTCTGTGACAAGCTGGTGATTTGCGACAACTGGTGGGGGGATTCCTTCTCCGGCGATCTTGAAGCCTTCTGGGAGCTGAAATTGCGGGCGACCCCAACCTACCTGAAGATCCAGGACCCCGACTTGTTCAAGGTGGGGGCCGAAAAGCCCAAGGCTTACGCCATGGACAAGGACCTGCCCCTGGTCCTGGGCGTGGATAACAACGTTCTCCAGGAGGGGCCGGCCGAGGAAATCGAAAAACGCATCCACGAATATATGGAAATTGGCGAAGAAGGCGGCAAATGCATACTTTACCTGTGCAGCCTCAGCGCCCAGACACCCCCTGATCATGTTCGCGCCGCCATCGGCGCCATCAACCGTTTCCGCGCCGGCGACCGGCCCTACCGGGGATTGCGCCGGAGCGGTGCGCCGGAGCCCCGCATTACAAAAAGCGCAAACGGCGAAGCGGCCGATCCCGGCCGCAAGCCGCGGACCGGGGAAGAAGAGGACAATGAGGAAGAACGGC
Source organism: Alphaproteobacteria bacterium (assembly GCA_024278615.1). GTDB lineage: Bacteria > Pseudomonadota > Alphaproteobacteria > Rhodospirillales > 2-02-FULL-58-16 > JAJRSS01. The sequence continues at coordinate 9,587 of JAJRSS010000063.1, read as the reverse complement.
TTCTCGACCGGATATTCGACGCGGTCATGGACTTCGACGACGAGGAAACGGCGGCACTGGTAACCATTGCCCTGGACCGGGACTTGGACGTGCATGTGATCCTCAAAGAGGCCCTCATCGCCGCCATGGATGAAGTGGGAGCCATGTTCAGCGACGGCGCCATTTTCGTTCCCGAGATGCTGTTGGCGGCCAGGGCGATGAAAACCGGATTGAAAATACTCCATCCCATCCTCACCCGGACGGGCGCACCGCCCCGGGGCAAGGTGATCCTCGCCACCGTCCAGGGAGACGTCCACGACATCGGCAAGAACCTGGTCGGCATGATGTTGGAAGGCGCCGGTTATGAGGTGGTCGACATGGGCGTCAATGTGGCGCCGCAGGCAATCCTGGAGAGCGCTGAAAGGTTGGCCCCGGACGTGGTTGGCCTCTCGGCCCTGCTGACCACCTCCATGCCTTCCATGCGCAAGACGGTGGACCTTTTCAGGAATGAGAGCGCCCCCTATCCGGTTATTATTGGCGGTGCCCCGGTGACCCAGGACTTCGCCGATTCCATCGGCGCCCACAGTTACGGCGAGAACGCCCCCGACGCGGTGGCGAAGATAAACCAGATGGTCGCCGCCGGCCTTCGCCAAGCAGGTGGAATGAAGGCCGGTGGACCGCGGGCTGCGGCAGGTTCCTGAATCGCTTCCATTCTGGTCCGATCCCGCCGCCACCGACGGCGGACACGTCGCATCGGGAAAAGCCGCCAGCCTGGACAGCCCCTACAAGGGGCCTGTAGATTTTGGCTTACACGCGCCGAAACGGCCTTTCAGGAGTCCCCATCCATGACCGAGACCATTATCAGTTCGGCCACCCGCGAGGTGACCATCGGGTTCGACCAGCCCTTCGTCATCATCGGCGAACGCATCAACCCCACGGGGCGCAAGTTGCTGGCCGCCGAAATGGCCGAAGGCAATTACAGCCGGGTGGAATCCGACACCATTGCCCAGGTGGAAGCCGGGGCCCACATGCTGGATGTCAACGCCGGCATCCCCCTGGCCGATGAGCCCAAAATCCTGGCCGAAGTGGTGCGGTTGGTGCAGTCCCTGACCGACGTGCCCTTGTCCATCGATTCCTCCATCGTCGCGGCGCTGGAAAGCGGGCTTGGCGTCTATCAGGGCAAGGCGCTGGTCAATTCGGTCACCGGCGAAGAAGACCGGCTGGAAACGGTGCTGCCCCTGGTGAAGAAACACGGCGCCGCCGTGGTCGCCATTTCCAACGACGAAACCGGTATTTCCGAAGACCCGGACGTGCGTTTCGCCGTCGCCAGGAAGATCGTCCAACGGGCCGCCGATTACGGCATCCCGGCCAGCGACGTGGTGGTCGACCCCCTGGTCATGCCCATCGGCGCGCTCGGCACCGCCGGACGACAGGTGCTGAGCCTGGTCCGCCGGTTGCGGGAGGAGTTGAAGGTCAACACCACCTGCGGGGCGTCCAATTTCAGCTTCGGCCTGCCCAACCGCCACGGCCTCAATTCCGCCTTCCTGTCGATGATCATCGGCGCCGGCATGACCTCGGCGATCACCAACCCCCTGCATGATCCGGAAATGACCGGCGTCATGGGCGCCAACGTGGTCCTCGGCCATGATCAAAACTGCGCCAAGTGGATCGGCAAATTCCGTGAACCGGCGGCGGAAGGAGCAGAGGGCGCCGGCGGAAGACGCGAAGGGCGGCGGCGGCGGCGGGGTTAGGGCCTGGCGTCAAACCAAGACGAGCCGGAAAAAAGCGGCTAACATCTCCTGCAAACAACGGTGCGGGATATGAAGGTAACCAAAGCAGCCGCCCATGACGGGCCGAACCTGTTCGCCCCATTTTCCGTCATTCACGTTCAAGTGGACCTGGGTCCCTTGGAGGCATGGACTACGGGCCGCCTGGGCGCGGATTTCGCCCAGGGCTTGGCGGCGGCCTTGCCGGAATTGGCCGGCAAGGATCCGGGATTCCTGAAGGAAGTGACCGCGGGCGACGGCGTGTCCCTAGCCCGGGTGGCCGCCCGGGTGGCGGTGGAGTTGCAGCGCCTGGCCGGTTTCCAAGTGGATTTTTTTGAAACCCGCCCAGCCGGGCGCGCCGGCATCCACGACATCATTTTGAGCTTTGAAGATATCAGGGTGGGCATGGAGGCTTCAAGAACGGCCCTCAACCTGACCGGACACCTGTTGCCGGGCGAAAGGCGGGCCGAGGCGGGCATCAAGGGACGGCTGGACTTGAAACGCACCATCGACGGGTTCCTTGCCAAGGCCCGGGAGCGTGTCCTTGACCCCTTCACCGCCGCCTTGGTTCGTGCGGCCGAGGCCCGGGACATCCCCTGGCGCCGGGCACCCCACAACCCCGGTGCTATCCGGTTCGGCCAGGGGTGTTATCAAAAATACGCCCATCAAGCACTGAACAGCGACACCCGGCTGATGGGTGTCGGCACCGCCCGGAACAAGAAAACACAGGTCTATATTCTCCAGGCCCTGGGCCTTCCCGTGCCCCGCCGGTCCGTAGCCAGCGACGAAGATACGGCCATCGGCATGGCCAATCACATGGGCTTTCCCCTTTACATCGCGCCCAAGGACGGCCCGGAAGATCGTGGATTCATCATCTATCGGTCCCATTTCGGCGGTGTCGGCGCCGCCTACCGGGAAGTGTGCCCCGATGGCGGCCCGGCGGTTGTCGGAAACTACCTGGAAGGCCGACTGCATCGCTTTCTGACCGTGGGTGGCCGGGTGGTGGCGGCGAGGAGGTATGAAACGGAGATGCGGGGACATGGCCTCCAGAAAGCATTGCGGGAAGCCGACAACAACCCGGACCTGTGGTCGGACATGGCGATCGAAGGCCAGATCCATGGCGACAACCGAATGGTGGTGGAAATGGCCGCCAAATCTTTGGGCCTGGACGTGGCCAACGTGGACTTCCTCACCCCCGACATCGGCCAATCCTACCACAGGGTGGGCGGCCGGCTGATGGGCGTCAATCCATCCCCTGATCTGGCGGCGTTTCAGGCTTCGGAAGACACTGCGGACCTGGGCGGCCTGGTGATGGACCTGCTGTATCCGCCCGGTTCTCCCAGCCGAATTCCCATCGCCGCCATCACCGGCACCAACGGCAAGACTACCACCACCCGTATGCTGTCCCACATTCTCAAATGCGCCGGATACACCGCCGGCCACTCCACTACCTTGGGTATTTATGTGGACGACACCCTGATCGAGGAAGGCGACCGGGCGGGCAACTCGGGGGCCGGCATGATCCTGGCCAATCCCTCGGTCGACGCGGCGGTGCTGGAAACCGCCCGCGGCGGACTTGTAAAAGGGGGCATGGGATACGACGCCTGCACCGTGAGCGCGGTGCTCAACGTGTCCGACGATCATCTGGGCCAGGATGGTATCGAGACGGTTGAGCAGATGGCGGAAGTGAAGCGCATTGTCGTCACCGGCACCCGCGACGCCGTGGTGCTCAACGCCGACGATCCTCTATGCGTTCCCATGGCCGGGCACGCCAAGACTGAAACGGTCTGTTACTTTACCGTCCGGGCCGACAATCACCTCGTCCTCGGCCACATCGGGAACGGCGGCCCGGCGATGGTATTCGATCCAGAGTCGGATGGAGGACCCATTACCTTTTTTATTGACGGAACGGAAAAGCTGTTGATGGCCGCCGGCGACATTCCCGCCACCTATGATTGCCGGGCCCTGTTCAACGTGCAGAACGCCATGGCCGCCGCCGCCATGGCTCATTTCCTCAAGGTGCCGATGGATGCCATCCGCCAGGGATTGAAGACCTTTGGAACATCATTCGATCAATTGAGTGGCAGGCTCAACATCCGTGACGATCTCCCCTTCCCGGTTATCCTCGACTACGCCCACAATCCCGCCGGCCTCAGGGCTTTTGTCGCCATGCTGGAAAAGTTTCCCGTAGAAGGGCGCCGTATCGGCGTGGTTAATCTGATAGGTAGAAATAGTGATGAAACATACTTTGAGACCGGACACATTCTAGCCGGTGCTTTCGACTATTACATCTGTCGTCAAAGTGGCTATTTATTTGACCGTGAATCTGGAGAAGCACCCCGCCTGCTGCAGGAAAGCCTTATCGCGGCAGGGGTCGAATCTGATAGAATCACAGTTATCCTTGAGGAACAGGAGGCTGTCGAAACTGCCTTGGGTCTCGCTCAACCCGGCGACCTGGTAGTGATTTTCGCCCATAAGATCCAGCGTACCTGGGACCAGATCACGTCATTCGTTTACCGGGGCGACGACGCCAGGTGACCCACCAGGGTATCTCCAATGCCCAGGTCTGGCGGCTGGCCGGGCCGATTATCCTGTCCAATGTTTCGGTGCCGTTACTGGGCGTCGCCGACACGGCGGTGATGGGCCACCTGCCGGGACCGGAATACATTGGCGCCGTCGCCATTGGCGCGCTGATCTTCAGTTTCGTCTATTGGGGGTTTGGTTTCCTGCGCATGGGAACCACCGGCTTCACCGCCCAGGCCCTGGGCGCCGGCGACAGGGATGAGGTGCGGGCCGGGCTGGTCCGGGCGGTTTTGATGGCCCTGGTCCTGGGCGCCGTGCTGCTGGTCCTTCAACGGCCCATCGCCTGGGCGGCCTTTCCCCTGATCGACGCCAGCGACCGGGTGGCGGGCCTGGCCGATGCCTATTTTTCCATCCGCATCTGGGGAGCGCCGGCGGCGCTGGCCAATTATGCCCTGCTCGGCTGGTTCATCGGCGTCCGCAACACCCGTTCGGCCCTGATCATGCAGGTGTCCATGAATGGCGCCAACATCATCCTCGACGTGGTTTTCGTTTTCGGCCTGGGCATGGGCGTCGAGGGCGTGGCCGCCGCCACCCTGATTTCCGAGATCGGCGCCGTCTTCCTGGGCCTGTGGCTGGCGTCGCGCCGCCTCGGAATCCTGGGCGGGCACTGGCGATGGGACCTCATGCGGCGGGGGGACAAAATCCGCCGCTTGATCGCCGTCAACCGGGATATCTTCATCCGCACCCTGTGCCTGATCGGCGCCTTCGCCCTGTTCACCAGCATCAGCGCCCGCATGGGCGACGTTGTTCTTGCCGCCAACGCGATCCTGCTGCAGTTCGAGGCGATCATGGCCTACGCCCTGGATGGCTTCGCCCACGCCGCCGAAGCCCTGGTGGGGGACGCCCTGGGGGCCGGAAAGCGGCGGCGGTTCCGCCAGGCGGTGAAAATCACCAGCCTATGGGCGTTGATCTTTTCCGCCGCTTTTTCCGCCGCCTACGCCCTGTTCGGCACGGCCCTGATCGACCTGATGACCATCGCGCCGGAAGTCCGGGCCACCGCCTATGAATACCTGCCATGGGTGGTGGCGATGCCGGTGGCCGCCGTCTGGAGCTTCCAGCTTGACGGTATCTTCATCGGCAGCACACGGGGTGCCGATATCCGCAACGCCATGGTGATTTCGGTCGTCGTTTATGGGGCGGCCCTGGTCCTTCTGGTTCCGGCCATGGCCAATCACGGCCTGTGGCTGGCCATGATGGTGCTGATGATCGCCCGGGCGGTGACCCTGGGGCTGCGTTATCCCCGCTTGGAAAGGGCGGTGGGCGCGGCGTTTTGATCGACCCCGCCGGATAATGTGGCAAGCGATGGCGGCAGGTCTGTATTCGCCAGTTCGCGGATGGCGCGGCGTTCCTGGCTGGGCGTGCGGTGGAAATATTCCCGGTAGCTTTTCGAAAAGTGCGAGGCGGAAACGAACCCGCAGGCGAGCGCCACGCCGAGGATGGGCAGGCTGGTCTGCAACAGCAGGAAGCGGGCCCGGTTGAGCCTGAGCCCCAGGTAATACCGGGTCGGCGCCCGGTTCAGGTACTTGCGGAACAGGCGTTCCAGTTGCCGCGTCGACAGGCCCACGGCGCCGGCCAGTTCGCCGCAGGTCATGGGCTCTTCCAGGCATTCCTCCATACGGGAAATCACCGCCAGAAGTTTCGGGTGACTGACCCCCAGGCGGCAACGCAGTTCCATGCGCTGGCGTTCGTGGCCATCGCGGATGCGGTGGTGGACAAGCTGGTCGGCGACCAGGGCGGCGGCGTCATGGCCCATCTGCCGGGCGATGATGTGCAGCATCATGTCCAGGGCCGCCGTGCCACCGGCGCAGGTAAACCGGTTGCGGTCGATCTCGAACAATTCGGAAGTGACGCCTATTTGGGGGAATTCCTCGACGAAGCTGCCCATGTTCTCCCAATGGATGGTGCACCTGTGACCATCCAGCAGGCCGGCGCGGGCGAGGATATGGCTGCCCGTGCACACCGCGCCGATGGCGGCGCCGTGGGACGCCAGCCGCCTCAGTTTGGCGATCAGGGCCCTGTCCCCATGCCGGTGAGCATTAACGCCACTGCACAGGATCACCGTCGGCAGGGCTTCGGCATCGGCCAGGGCGCCGTCCACGGCAACGGGAACGCCGTTGCTGGCGATCACCGGCCGGCCATCGAGGGAATAGGATTCCCACCTATAGAGGACGCGGCCGCTGACCCGGTTGGCCAGCCGCAGGGGTTCCACCGCCGAAGCGAAGGCGATCATGGAGAACTCCGGCACCAGGAAAAACCCGATCCGGTGGCAATCCTCCTCCGTCCCCGCATCTTTCATGGCGAATTCCTCCCGATTCTTTCCCGGTTCTTTCCCTTGGGAGCTTTTTCGTATTTAGCCTGCCCGGGGGCTCTGGTCACCAAAAAAACAAGAAGGCACTCAGCGACCTCGCTTTGTGTATATGCGACATTCCATTCGTACCCTATATTACGGGCCTTCGACCATCATCAAATCGCCAGGTGGAACTGCCCCATGCATGGCCAGCCCACGGACGAAAGCCCCCAGGAAATAGGGATTCTTCTGATCCCGGGATTTTCCATGATGGCCTTCACCTCGGCCATCGAACCTTTGCGGTCGGCCAACCGCATGAGCGGCCGCACCCTTTACCGCTGGCTGCTGTATTCCACCGATGGCCAACCCGTGGAAGCCAGCAACGGAATTTCCTTCATGCCCGACGGCCCCATGGAGGATGCCGGCCGGTTATCCAAGGCCATCGTCTGCGCCGCCCTTGGGGCGGAGACCTTCAACGACCGCCGGGTTTATTCCTGGTTCCGCCGGCTGGCCCGTTTCGGCACTCATCTTGGCGCCATCAGCACGGGCACCTATATCCTCGCCCGCGCCGGCCTGCTGGATGGCTACAAGTGCACCATCCATTGGGAGAGCCTGGGCAGCTTCATCGAGGAGTTTCCCCAATTGGAGGTCAGCGCCAAGCTGTTCGAAATTGACCGCGACCGCTTCACCGCCGCCGGAGGCAATGCCATCATGGACCTGATGCTGACCATCATCGCCGGTGAGCACGGCCACGATTTGAGTGCCGCTGTCGCCGAACAATTCATTCATGTCCCGTTGAACGACCCCGACATGCCGCAGCGCATGCCCCTGCGCCGGAGACTGCGCATATCCCACCCCAAGCTGTTGGCGGTCATCGAGCAAATGGAAGTCAGCCTGGAAGAACCCCTTTCCCGGGAAGCCTTGGCGGACAGCGTCGGCCTTTCAACCCGGCAGGTGGAGCGGTTGTTCGTCAAGTACCTGGGCAAGGCTCCATCCCGGTATTATCTTGAACTGAGATTAAAAAGGGCGCGGCTGCTGCTTTCGCAAACGTCAATGCCCATCCTGGATGTTTCCGTCGCCTGTGGGTTTGTTTCCGCATCCCACTTTTCAAAAAGCTACCGGGAATTTTTCAGCTGTTCGCCCCGGTCCGAACGTACGCCGACGGTGGCCAACACCCGCCCGACTTAGAACCGCTACCCGCCCACCAAGGCCAGCGCACGGTCCACCATGCGACCGGGAACGTCAATGTACGCCGTCCGGTCCAGTTCCAAGGCAAGGGTTTTCGCACTGTCCGCCATGGCGGGAGCATCCAGAACCTTGCCGGCGGCGGCAGCGAAATAGTCCCCATCGAACCTCTTTTCCAGCAACAAACCGGCGTTCCGTTCCACCAAAGACCTGGTATTCAGCCGGTGTTCCATATGGGCGGGCACGATAACCTGTGGCCGCCCGGCGGCAAGACAGGCGGTGGCCGTCCCCAGACTGCCCGGGTGGACGACCAGGGAACACCGGGGCAAAACTTGCGTATAGGGAACGGGCTGGTCCGAAATTTCGATGCCGGGCCCGGCCAGTTCCTTTTGCAACCGGGGGGAAGCGCCGCGGACATAGGCGGTCACCGGCTGGCCGATTCGTTTCAGGCCCTCGAATACGGCCCGCAGGCTAATTACTTCCACCCCCAAATAGACGAAGATCCGCCGTTGCTGGGGCAAGGGCGCAAATTGCAGCAGGGGGTCGAGGGGGCCATCCGCCGGGACGGCGCGATAGGCGGCATAGGGATCGAAAGCGGGAAGGCACATGACAAACCGGGCCTCGGTATCCAGAAGGGCGGATAAAGCCGGAAGCTCTGGCGCACCCACGATCCGCTGTACCTGGTTCAACCGGTCAAGGAACCGATTCCGGTCAATGAGGGGACGGACTTCGGGCAAAAGGGCCGGAAAGGTTTCCAGGTCCGCCGGCGGCAGGCTGAAACCGCTGCCCATGGCCATCACCGGAACGCGGCCCCTGACGGCCATGCAAAGGGCGGGACAGTAATCGGCAACGATCACATCGGGTCTGACAATTTCAACCAGGTCTTTCCAGGCCTTGACCATGGCCAGTGTCCGCCTGATATCGGCGAGGCCGTGAAAAGCCAGGATGTCGGCGAAATCGCGGGTCGGCGGAACCTTGCGCCGGTACTGATCCTCCGGCCAGACCGGTGCTTGAAGAATGGGAAAATCCTCGTCCCGGAACAGGAACGAAGGTTCAACAATGTTTTTCAGGGCAAAAACCGGGGTGTGGCCCCTGGACTTAAACAGCCGGGCCAGGGTCAGCAAGGGGACCACGTGGCCCAACCCGCCACCGATCTCCCAAGCCATCAGAATTTTCGCCAAACCCGTCCCCCGGTATTGTGCAACGGCTACGGTGGCGTCGTCACCGGTCAGAACAGGCCGGTGATCTTTCCCTGGCCGTCGAGGCGGATATTGTTGGCCGCCGGTTTCCTGGGCAGGCCCGGCATGGTCATGATGTCGCCGCAGACCACGATCAGGAACTCGGCGCCGCTGGAAAGCCGGACCTCGCGTATGGGAAGCACATGGCCGGTCGGCGCGCCCTTGAGATTGGGATCCGAGGAGAAGCTGTATTGGGTCTTGGCCATGCAGATGGGGAAATGACCGTATTTATCTTCGTAATCCGCGATCTGCTTGCGCAGCTTCTTGTCGGCGATCACGTCATCCGCTCCGTAAAGAGATGTGGCGATGGTCCTGATTTTGTTCCACAGGGTCATTTCATCCGGATAGAGGGGATGGAAATTGGCGTCCCCCTTGTCGATTTCCCTGACCACCGCCTCGGCCAGTTCGAGGGTGCCTTCGCCGCCCCGGGCCCAATGGTCGGCTTCCACCGCCTCGATGCCCATTTCGGCGCATTTGTTTTTCACCAGGTCCACTTCCGCCGGGGTATCGGCGGAGAATTTGTTGATGGCGACAATCGGCGAGACGCCG
>JAJRSS010000062.1 GCA_024278615.1 Alphaproteobacteria bacterium | reverse complement strand
TTCGACGCCCTTCGCGACACCGCCCGGGACATCCGGGAGCATGTACTCGACAATCTGGACTTTTACCTGGAACGGTTCGAGGCCCGGGTGGTGGAAGCCGGCGGAAAGGTGCACTGGGCCCGGGACGCGGCCCAGGCCCGGGACATCATCCTGGGCATCTGCAGGAACGTCGGCGCCAGGACCATCACCAAAAGCAAATCCATGATCGGCGAGGAAATCGCCATCAATGAGCACCTGGAAGAACACGGCATGGTGCCGGTGGAAACGGACCTGGGCGAATACATCATCCAGCTTCGCAAGGAACCGCCCAGCCACATCATCGCCCCCGCCATTCATTTGTCGAAGGACCAGGTGGCCGACACCTTCCGCCGCAGCCACAAGGACCTGGCCCCCGACCGGCCCCTGACCGAGCCCCGGGAGTTGCTGGAAGAAGCCCGCGGCATCATGCGCCGGCGGTTCCTGGAGGCCGATGTGGGTTTTACCGGGGCCAACATGCTGGTCGCCGAAACCGGCTCGATCGTTGTCGTCACCAACGAAGGCAACGCCGACCTGACCCAATCCCTGCCCCGGGTGCACATCGCGCTGGCCAGCATCGAAAAGGCGGTGCCGACGCTGGAGGACGCGACCACCATCCTTCGGGTGCTGGCCCGCTCGGCCACCGGCCAGGACATGTCCGTTTACACCACCTTCGCCACCGGCCCCAAGCGGCCCGGCGACGCGGACGGGCCGGAGGAATTTCACATGGTGCTGCTGGATAACGGGCGCGGCAGGATGCTGGGCGGTGAGTTCCGCGACATGCTGCGCTGCATCCGCTGCGCCGCCTGCCTCAATCATTGCCCGGTCTATCAGGCCATCGGCGGCCACGCCTATGGCTGGGTCTATTCGGGACCCATGGGCGCGGTGCTGATTCCCAACCTGATCGGGCTGGATGGCGCCGGTGACCTGCCCAACGCCTCCACCCTTTGCGGCAAATGCGAAGACGTATGTCCGGTGCGCATCCCCCTGCCCGCCATGCTGCGCCACCTGCGCCGCCGGCAGTTCGAAGCCGGCCAAACGCCGGCGGCGGCCCGCTGGGGCCTCGGGGCGTGGGCCTATCTGGTCCGCCGCCCGGCCCTTTACCGCCGGGTGATGGGGCTTTTCGTCCGCCTGCTGGCGCTGTTTGGCCACCTGGGCGGCAAACGGGGCGGCTTTCGCCGCCTGCCCCTGGCCTCGGGCTGGACCACCCACCGGGATTTCCCGGCCCCGCAAGGCCCGACCTTTCTCTCCCTGTGGGCGGCCCGGCGGGCCAGCCGGAAAGGAGCGGAGAAATGAGCGGCGCGCGGGAGGAAATTCTCGGCCGCATCCGCGCCGCCCTGGACCCTGCCCGGCCGCTCCCGGACCAGGGGGCGGAAGCCGAACGGCGTCTCTTTCGGCGCCTGTCCCATCCCCGGCCCAACCTGGTCCCCGAACGGGGCCGGGGCAATGAGCTGGCCCAACAATTAATTTCGGAAATGGAGCGGGTTGACGGGACCACCGCCCGGGTGACCGCCCTGGCCGGCGCGCCCCGGGCCATCGCCGCCTTCCTGGCGGAAAACAGCCTTCCCGGGACGCTCAAGGTGGCCCCGGACCCCTTGCTGAAGAACCTTCCGTGGCGGGATGAGAGAGACTTGAGCGTCGAGTTCGGACGGGCGTATGACCGGGACCCGGTCGGGGTGTCGGCGGCCTTCGCCGGGGTGGCCGAAACCGGCACCTTGATGCTGGTTTCAGGCGCCGATGGGCCGGTTACCGTCAGCTTCCTCCCGACACCCATATCGTGGTGCTGCCCGTCTGGCGCCTGGCCGGGGCCTACGAAGACGCCTGGGCCCGGCTGCGGGGCGAGGCCGGCGAAGGGGACGCCTTCATGCCCCGTACCGTCAATTGGATCACCGGGCCTTCGCGCACCGCCGATATCGAACAAAGCCTGCTTCTGGGCGCCCATGGTCCCCGCCGCCTGCATGTGATTTTGGTCGAGGGCGATGGCTAAGGCGCCAAAATCGGAGGCAAAAGGGCCGAAGGCAAAAAAAACCGCCCGGCGTCCGGTCAGCGCCGAGGAACAATTGCTGTGGTCTCAGGTGACCGATGACGTGAAACCCTTGGGAAAGCGCCCGCCACCGCCGGCGGCGGCGGAAAACGAAGACGCCCCGTCGTCCCCGCCCGGGACCAGGCGGGCGGCGCCGGCGGGCGGCCCCTCCCTGCCGAGGGTGAAAACGCTGTCGCCGCTTACCCACGGGCGGGCACCGGGCATGGACCGGCGCTCGGCCATGCGCCTCAGCCGTGGACAGTCGCCCATAGACGCCCGCCTTGACCTGCATGGCATGACCCAGGCGGTCGCTCACCGGGCGCTGGATGATTTTCTCGCCCGCTGCGCCGCCGCCGGCCACCGCACGGCGCTGATCATCACCGGCAAGGGAGTCGGCAAGGAAATCTCCGGCGGCGGCGTGCTCAAGGCGGGCGTGCCCCGCTGGCTTAACGAAAGCCCCAACCGGGAACGCATTCTGGGCTTCGATTACGCCCAGGCCAAGGACGGCGGCCACGGGGCGCTGTATGTCAGGCTGAGGAAAAAAACTTGAAGCACCGAAGCGTTGCCGACAGTGTGACCGGAACATGACCCCCTTCGGCCAGAAAACAAGACAACTCCGCGCCGACCGCTCCATCCTGCTCAAGCAGATGGCCGATGACCTGGGCGTTTCCAGCGCCTACCTGTCGGCGTTGGAGCGGGGCCACCGAGGCCGCCCCGGCCCGGGGCTGATCATGCAGATCTGCGGCTACTTCGACCTCATCTGGGACGAGGCCGAGGAATTGAAGCGCCTGGCCGAAATGTCCCATCCCCGGGTGGTGGTGGATACCTCGGGCCTCAGCCCCCGGGCGACCGAACTGGCCAACCTGCTCAGCCAGTCCATCGGCGAACTGGACGAACAGACCCTCGAATGGATCCTCGACGAAATCCGCGGCCGGCGCGGTGGCGGCCGCGGTCCGGTGTTCTGAGCCGGCGGAAACGCCCAAAATCATGAGCAGGAATCCAGCCGGCCCTTCCCGGCCCGTGGCCGGCGCGGTGATCCTGACCGTGGCGGTCAGCCTGCTGTCGCTGGTGGACGGCAACGCCAAATACCTGAGCGCCGCCGGTTACCCGGTGCTGCAAATCGTCTGGGCCAGGTTTTTCTTTCAGGCGGTGATGACCGTGCCCATCGCCGCCATCCGCCACGGTGGCGGCCTGTGGCGGGTATCGGCGGCGGCGCCGCAGGCGCTCCGGGGCCTGTTGCATGTGGGCGCGACCCTGCTTTTCTTCACCGCGCTGACCACCATGCCCCTGGCCGATACCCTGGCCATTTATTTCGCCTATCCCTTCGTCGTCGCCGCGCTGGCGCCCATCGCGCTGGGGGAACGCATGGGTGGGCGAAGGTGGGCCGCCGTGATCATTGGTTTTCTCGGTACCCTGTTGGTCATCCGCCCCGGTTTCGGCGAAAACCCCTTTGGCGGAATCGAAGCCGGCGTCTGGTACGCCCTTTCCGGCAGCATCGTCTTCGGGCTTTACATTCTGCTGACCCGGCGGCTTGCCCACAAGGCGCCAACGACCCTGGCCCTGGCTCACCAGTCCCTGGTCGCGGCGGTGCTGTTGAGCATCGCCGCCCCCTTCGTGTGGACGACGCCCGACATCGTTGGCTGGCTGCTGTTCGGCGGGCTTGGCGTTCTGTCGGCCCTGGGACACGGGCTGATCATCCGCGCCTTCGCCCTGGCCCCGGCGCCGGTGCTGGCGCCCATCGGTTATGTGGAGATCATCGCCGCGACGGCGGTGGGCTATGTCCTGTTCGGCGATTTCCCCGACGTTTTCACCTGGGCCGGCATCGCCGTCATCGCCGCCAGCGGCATCTTCATCGCCTACCGGGAAGGCGCGGCGCGGCAGCGGATTGAATGACGAAGGCTGACTTCCGGCAAATATAGCCAAAGGCGGGATGTCGCAATCATCCACCTTCCCTGGCGCCGCCACGCAGGCGAAATCCGGAACAGGCGAATACCCGTTCAGGCCCTAAAGAATAAATTTCCTCAAATCGGCGTCCTTGGCCAGGCTGGCCACTTTTTCCTCGACCATGGCGGCGTCGATGGTGATGGCGTCGCCGCTGCGTTCGGAAGCGGTGAAGCTGATCTCTTCCATCAGTTTTTCCATCACCGTATGCAGGCGCCGGGCGCCGATGTTCTCGACCCCGGTATTGATTTCCGCCGACAGAGTGGCGATGGCGTCGATCGCGTCGTCGGTAAAGGTGATGGTCACTTCCTCGACGTCGATCAGCGCCGTGTACTGCCTGATCAGGGAGGCTTCCGGTTCGGTCAGGATGCGGACGAAATCCTCCCGGGTCAGGGCGGCAAGCTCCACCCGGATGGGCAGCCGGCCCTGCAGTTCGGGCAGCATGTCGGCGGGCTTGGCCAGATGGAAGGCGCCCGAGGCGATGAACAGGATATGGTCGGTCTTCACCGCGCCGCGCTTGGTGCTGACCACCGTCCCTTCGATCAGCGGCAACAGGTCCCGCTGCACGCCTTCGCGGCTGACGTCGGCGCCCACGCTTTCCGAGCGCACCGTGATCTTGTCGATTTCGTCCAGGAAGACGATGCCGTTGTTCTCCACCGCCTCGATGGCTTCCTTCACCACCTTGTCTTCGTCCAGGAGGTTGTTGGCTTCTTCCTCCAGCAGCACATCGTAGGATTCCAGCACCGTCATGGTTCTGGGCTTGGTGCGCGCGCCGAAGGCCTTGCCCAGCATTTCATTGATGTTGAGCATGCCAACCTGGGCGCCGGGCATGCCGGGAATTTCGAAAGTGGGCATGCCGCCGCCCGTATCGGCGACCTGGATTTCCACTTCCTTGTCGTCCAGCCGGCCGTCGCGCAGCAGCTTGCGGAACTTCTCCCGCGTCTCCTTGCCGGCGTTCTCCCCTACC
>JAJRSS010000061.1 GCA_024278615.1 Alphaproteobacteria bacterium | reverse complement strand
GCCCGGCGCCCCCCAAAAAATCAGCGAGGAGAGCCTGCCCGAAGACAACATTCGACCGATAGGTCCTTCGGGACCCAACAAGTGATCCTGCCCGACAACATCCTCCAGTAATCCCGGACGCAGACGGTCGGCCAACGGGCGGGATGCATTGGCCTCGAAGAGCGTGGTCACCTGTTGAAGACCCGTTTTATGGTCTTTCCATTGCGCTTGATAGTAATTTCGAACCGGCCCAGCTGCTGGGCCAGAAATTTTTTCAAGTATGATACGGATTTGACAGAGTTGCCATTGATCGACAAAATCATGTCCCCCCTTTTGAACCCCAACCGCCGGGCGCTGCTTCCCCGGTTGATCCTCAAAATAATAACACCGGGCTCAAAAGAACCCAGGCGCAGCTTCACAGCCAGGGCCGGTGAAATATTGGCCACCGTCGACCCGGACAAGGGATTTACCCCCGTCAGTTCTGTTATATCAGCAGGGGGATTCTCGGGCGGCACCTCCAGAGCGACCTTGATGACGCTCGTCTTCTTGTTTCTCCATACCTTCAGGTCCGTCGATTGGCCGACCGGCAGCGTGGCAATCCGGTATCGCAGGTCCCGGGTATCGTTGATTTCCCGGCCGTTGACGGCGAGGATAATATCGCCCACTGAAAGTCCGGCACGATCCGCCGGGCCTCCTGAATAGACATTACTGACCAGAACACCGGAAGGCCGCGGCATGCCGAGGGACGCCGCAATATCCGCATTAACCGCTTGCCCCCAGGCACCCAGCCAGGGCCGTATCACATGCCCTTCATTGACCAGACTGGCGACCACGGAACGCACCATGTTTGACGGTATGGCAAATCCTATGCCCAAGGAACCGCCGCTTTTGGAAAAAATGGCGCTATTTATCCCCACCAGACGTCCATCCATCGTAACCAGGGCGCCACCGGAATTCCCCGGATTGATGGCTGCGTCCGTCTGAATAAAGGAGTTCAAGTCAGATATCCCGACCTGAGTCCGCGCCATCGCCGAAACGATACCGCTGGTCACGGTTTGACCCACCCCAAACGGATTACCGATAGCCAGGACCAGATCCCCTACCTCAAGATCATCGGAATCCCCCAATTCCAGAAAGGACAGGGGCTCTTTACCCCCATCAATGCGGAGGACGGCAAGGTCCGTACTCTCGTCCCTGCCTTCGATAACGGCATCGAACTCCCGCCGGTCCGAAAGGACAACGGTAATCTCGTCGGCACCCTCGATAACATGATTATTGGTGACGATAAGACCGTTCGAAGCGACGATGACACCCGAGCCCAATGAATTCTGAACCCGCTTGCGTTTCTTGCCGGGAAGCTGAAACCCAAACTCCCTGCCAAAAAACCGCTGGAAGAATGGATCCCTGAAAAGGGGCGCGATCTGCCGGGTTTGCACCACCTTGCGGGTATATATATTGACCACGGCGGGCGCGGTCTTGCGCACCAGGGGGGCGAAGGACAGCTTGATTTGTTCTTTGCTGTCGGGGACCTGCTTTTCAACCGCGGCCGCTTCCGGGCCTGATCCAAAGAGGACCACGAGGGTCACCAAGACCGCCCCAAAAATGCCCCTTCCGGCTTTCACTCCCCTTCCTTCTTCCCGCAAATTCTCTCTGGCCATCTTATCATCCTAATAAACACAAAAGGCAGCCATCCAGGCTGCCTTTCGCGAAACGAGTATTCAGCCTGCCTGGACCGGGTTTAGCTATCGGCACCTTCCGTTATATTTGCCGCTTCCGCGACCCTGGCAAGGTCGCCGGCCCCCTTGGCGCTTTCGTCACGGTCAACAAGTTCGATAATCGCCATGGGCGCGGAATCACCATACCGGTAGCCGGCCTTCATCACCCGGGTGTAGCCGCCGTTCCGGTCGCGGTACCTGTCAGCCAAAGTGCCAAAAAGCTTGCTTACTGCTTCCGCGTCGCCAAGCATGGCCAAGGCCCGCCGCCTTGAATGCAGGTTGCCCCGCTTCCCCAAGGTAATAATACGATCGGCGATCCGCCGCATTTCCTTGGCCTTCGGGAGCGTGGTCTTGATCTGCTCGTGCTTGAGGAGCGATGCCGCCATGTTTGAAAACATGGCCTTCCGGTGTGAACTGGTCCGGTTCAGTTTTCGTCCACTTAGTCGGTGTCGCATGGAGGCAATACCTTATAAATTCCACCCAGGTTCCACACCTGGATTTTTAATGCCAATTCCTAGAAAGGATCTTCCAGCTTCTTGGCCAGGTCCTCGATATTTTCCGGCGGCCAAAGAGGAATTTCCATTCCCAGGTAAAGTCCCATTTGACCCAGAACTTCCTTGATTTCGTTCAGGGACTTCCGGCCAAAATTAGGAGTCCGCAACATATCAGCCTCTGTCTTTTGGACCAGATCGCCGATATAGATGATATTATCGTTCTTGAGGCAATTGGCGGACCGAACGGACAGTTCAAGTTCATCCACCTTGCGAAGCAAGTTTTTGTTGAACGGCAGATCGTCCTTCTCTTCTTCTTCCGATGCCTTCTTCGGCTCTTCGAAATTGATGAACAACTGCAACTGGTCCTGAAGGATCCGGGCAGCCAGTGCTACGGCATCTTCCGGTGAGATGGAGCCGTTTGTCGTCAGGTCCAGAGAAAGCTTGTCGTGATCGGTAACTTGCCCGACACGGGTATTATCCACCTTGTAGGACACCTTGCGCACGGGTGAATACACCGCATCCACCGGGATAAGACCGATGGGAGATTCTTCACTACGATTCTGGGATGCCGCCACATAGCCCTTGCCGGATTCCACGGTCAATTCCATGGATAGCGTAGCGCCTTCATCCAGATTGCAAAGGACAAGATCGGGGTCCATGATTTCAATGTCATGGCCCGTTTCAATCATGCTGGCGGTTACCGGCCCCGGTGACGAGACTTTCAATGTCATCCGTTTGGAGCCTTCGCTGTGCATCCTGAGGCCCATGGACTTGATGTTGAGAACGATGTCCGTGACATCTTCGCGCACACCGGGAATGGAAGAGAATTCGTGCAACACACCTTCGATCTGTACTGCGGTTACAGCCGAACCCTGCAAGGACGAGAGCAGAATGCGCCGCAAGGCGTTACCCAGAGTCAGACCGAAGCCTCGCTCCAGGGGTTCCGCCACGATGGTGGCCTTCCGGGCGGGATTGTCGCCGGGAACCACATCAAGCTTGGTGGGTTTAATAAGTTCTTGCCAATTTTTCTGGATCACGAGGGGAACCTCACGCTCGGAACGTTGACAACCAGCTCGCCGGAATGAGCTGCTTTACTACTAGTCCGGTCAGATCAAGACCGGCATGGATCGGGGGTTAACCCTTGTTTTAGGCCTATACCCGACGGCGTTTCCGCGGGCGGCAGCCATTGTGGGGTATGGGTGTTACGTCACGGATAGCGGTTACCGTAAATCCCACGGCCTGAAGAGCGCGAAGTGCCGATTCACGGCCGGACCCCGGACCCCGAACTTCGACCTCAAGGGTTTTCATGCCGTGCTCCATGGCCTTGCGGCCCGCATCTTCACCCGCCATTTGGGCCGCATAGGGGGTGGACTTTCTCGACCCCTTGAAGCCCTGGCTACCCGCCGACGACCAGGCAATGGCATTCCCCTGGGCATCGGTTATGGTAATCATGGTGTTGTTGAAAGTGGCGTTCACGTGCGCCACACCGGACACGATGTTCTTGCGTTCGCGGCGGCGCGGCCGTTGCGTTGTTGACTTGGCCATGAATTAATCCTTGATACCTATCTCGCCACTTTTTTCTTGCCGGCGATGGCCCTGGCCGGCCCTTTACGAGTCCGGGCATTGGTGTGGGTGCGTTGCCCGCGAACCGGCAACCCCCTGCGATGCCGCAGCCCACGATAGGAGCCCAGGTCCATTAACCTTTTGACATTCATCGCCACTTCTCGCCTCAGGTCACCTTCAACCTGATGCTCGCTGTCAATGATGTCTCTGATCCGCTTGACCTCATCTTCGGTCAACTGATTAACCCGGCGTTCCCTGGGAACCCCAACCACTTCGCATATTTGACTGGCCTTGGTCCGGCCAATGCCAAAAATATAGGTTAACGCTATCTCGACCCGCTTTCCGGTCGGGATATTTACGCCAGCGATACGAGCCAAAGCTGGTTCTCCTTAGTTTTTGGTATTAAACGATTAATTCCGCCACCGGGGGACCGGAGAGGCGCGATTATAGGGATAAACCGTTGCAAGTCAACACACTCCCACTACCCTAAAATTTCGAAAATCTGTTCGGTGACCTGATCAATGGTCGCCATGCCGTCCACTTGCGACAGTAATTTTTTGTTCCCGTAATAGTCGATAATCGGCTTGGTCTGTTGGTGGTAGGCGGCTAAACGGGCCCTGACCGTTTCCGCATTGTCATCGCTTCGACGGGAGAATTCAGTCCCCCCACAAGCGTCGCACACCCCATCGGACTTTGGACGCTGAAAGGTATCATGATACCCTGCTCCGCAGTTCGCACAGGTAAACCTGCCGGTAATCCGTTCCACCATGGCGTCATCGTCCGCATTAATCTCGATCACGTGCCCCAGGCTTATTTTCTTTTCGGCGAACATCACGTCCAATGCCTCCGCCTGGGGCGTGGTCCGAGGGAATCCGTCCAAGATAAAACCGTTCCGGCAGTCATCTTCCTTGATACGCCTGGAAGTCATGTCGATGATCAGCTCGTCGGATACCAAACCGCCGGATTCCATGACCTCTTTGGCCTTTAACCCCAACTCGCTTCCGGAAGCCGCTTCGGCGCGAAGCATGTCTCCGGTCGACAGTTGGACAATGCCATATCGGTCTTGCAGGCGCTTGGCCTGCGTACCCTTACCGGCGCCGGGCGGCCCAAGGAGAATCAGGGTCTTCAACGCCGTCCTCGCAGTTTTGATTTCTTGATCAGGCCCTCATATTGATGGGCCAGCAGATGAGATTGTATCTGGGCTACCGTATCCAGGGTCACGGTGACAACAATCAGCAGGCTGGTGCCGCCAAAATAGAAGGGCACCGAAAAGCGCGAGATCAGAATTTCCGGTATCAGGCAAACAACGGCGAGATAGGCGGCGCCAATAACAGTCAGGCGCGTCAAGGTCTTATCCAGGTAGGCGGCCGTGTTGGCCCCCGGGCGTATGCCTGGCACGAAACCGCCATACTTTTTCAGGTTGTCCGCCGTTTCCGTGGGGTTGAACACCACCGCCGTATAGAAAAAGGCAAAAAAGACGATCAGGGAAATATAAATGGTCAGGTACAGGGGTTGGCCCCGTCCCAGATAGGCGGTGACCGTGGTCAGCCATTCGGGACCCTGGCCGGCGGAAAACCCTATCATGGTGATGGGAAGAAGGAGGATGGAGCTGGCGAAAATAGGCGGAATCACACCGGCGGTATTGAGTTTCAACGGCAGATGCGAGCTTTCGCCTCCGGTCATCTTGTTGCCCTGTTGGCGTTTGGGATACTGGACAATAATTCTGCGTTGGGCCCGTTCGACGAAGATGATGAAGAAAATGACGCCGACCGACATGAACAACAGGAAAATAATGAAGAAGGTGGAAAGTGCTCCGGTGCGGCCCAATTCCATTGTTCCGACCAGGGCGCCTGGAAGATTGGCGACAATTCCGGCAAAAATAATCAACGAAATACCATTGCCCACACCCCGGGCGGTAATTTGTTCGCCCAGCCACACCAGGAACATGGTGCCGCCGATCAGGGTAACAACCGTGGTGAAGCGGAAAAACAGTCCGGGATCGATAACCGCCGTGCCGACGCTGGAACGCATACCCTCAAGGCCGACCGCAATGCCATAGGCCTGTAAAGCGGTAATCACAACAGTGCCGTAGCGGGTGTATTGGTTAATCTTCTTCCGCCCGGATTCACCTTCCTTCTTCAACGCCTCCAGTTGCGGCGATACCGCCGTCATCAACTGCATGATGATGGACGCGGAAATGTAGGGCATGATATTGAGGGCGAAAATGGTCATCCGGCCAAGGGCGCCGCCGGCGAACATGTCCATCATTCCCAGCAGGCCACCGGCCTGACGGCTGAAGATATCCTTTAGCACGATCGGATCTATCCCCGGCAAGGGGATGTAGGTGCCCAAACGGTAAACGATGAGCGCACCCAGGGTAAACCAGATGCGCTTTTTTAGCTCAGTGGCCTTGGCAAATGCGCCAAAATTAAGATTGGCGGCCAGTTGTTCCGCAGCGGAAGCCATGCGAGATGTCCTGCCTTATCCCTTATTTTTACCGCTGTCACCCTTAGCGGTTTTGGTGTCTTTCGAAGATTTACCGGCGGATGCGCTCGCTACTCCCGCCGATCGGCCCGAATTCATACCCGCTCTTTTAGCCCTTTTTAGGGCACTGGTATTTTTTGGCTTCGATTCGAAGACCTTGACCGTGCCGCCGGCTTTCTCGACCGCCGCAATGGCAGCCTTTGTGGCGGCGGCGACTTCGAGGGACACCTTACCCTTGATTTCGCCTTTTCCCAGAAGTTTAACACCGTCACAGCGCCCTTTTACCAAGCCTGAGGCGCGCAGGGACTTTTCATTGATGATCTTCTTTCCATCACCCCTGCCCCGGTCCATTGCTTCTTGCAGGGCGCCGACATTCAGTTCCGCGAATTTCTCGGAAAACAGATTATGGAAGCCCCGTTTCGGGAGCCGGCGGTAAAGGGGCATCTGCCCCCCTTCAAATCCCAAAAGGGAAACGCCGCTGCGTGATTTCTGGCCCTTATGACCTCGCCCGGCGGTCCTGCCCATTCCGGAGCCAAGGCCACGCCCTATTCGCTTGCGGGCTTGGCGGGCGCCAGGCGCGTCTCTCAGTTCATTCAGTCTCATATCCGATTTCCTCGTTCGATCTCAAAACTAGCCGGCGCTTTCAACACGCACCAAATGGCTAACTTTGTTGATCATGCCCCGTACCGCGGGCGTATCTTCCAGTTCGCTGGTTCTGTTAATCTTGTTGAGCCCGAGACCGATCAGGGTCGCCCGCTGGTCGCTGTAGCGCCCAATAGGACTTTTGGTCTGAGTGACCTTGACGGTGGGTTTTTTCTTATCTTCAGCCATTGCCTTATTCCTTGGCCACAGGTGCTTTTCCGCCACGGCGGGAGACAATCTCGCTTACCTTTTTACCCCTGCGAGCGGCCACCGCCCGCGGAGACGCGCACCGGCCCAATGCGTGGAACGTCGCCTTGACCATATTGTGCGGATTGGGCGTCCCAATAGACTTGGCAACAACATCCTGAACGCCCATGGTCTCGAAAACCGCCCGCATGGGTCCACCGGCGATAATTCCAGTACCCGCTGGCGCGGCGCGAAGAACCACGTGGCCAGCCCCGAACCGGCCTTCAACATCATGGTGCAGGGTACGGCCGTCACGCAGGGGAACCCTGATCATATCGCGCTTGGCTTGGTCCGTCGCTTTGCGGATGGCCTCGGGAACTTCCCTTGCCTTACCGGTTCCAAAACCGACACGGCCGCGGCCATCGCCAACAACCACTAAAGCGGCAAAAGAAAACCGCCGCCCGCCTTTAACGACTTTGGCTACACGGTTGATACCGACGAGTTTGTCAAGCAGTTCCGATTCTTCACGGTTGGCGCGATTTCCACGCGACATACGGTCTGATCCGCCACGTCTGGATTGCGCCGGGGAACCTGTCATTACATTACCTCCCTAAAACGACAGACCGGCTTCACGGGCGGCATCGGCCAAGGCCTTCACACGCCCGTGGAAACGGTAACCACCGCGATCAAAAATAACTTCCTTGATGCCGGCCGCCAGCGCCCGCTCGGCGATAAGTTTACCAACTTCACCGGCGGCGGACCGATCGGCACCAGTAGGAATTTTGCTCCTCAATCCCTTATCCAGCGAACATGCCGCTGCTAAGGTCGTTCCCTTGGAATCATCGACAAGTTGAACGTAGATATGTTTACTGGACCGAAATACGGACAAACGCGGACGATCGCCGCGGCGTTTCGCAACCTTCAAACGCGTACGTTCCGCTCTTCTTTCGAATAATTTTCTTGTTGTTGCCATGGCCTATTTCTTCTTTCCCTCCTTGCGGAGGATGGTTTCTTCCGCGTACTTGACGCCCTTGCCCTTGTAAGGTTCAGGGGGCCTGAAACCGCGAATTTCAGAAGCGACCTGACCAACCAGTTGCTTGTCCGCACCGGAAAGTGTGATGCGCGTCTGCTCCGGGCATTGGGCGGTTACGCCATCCGGTATGGGGTAGCAGATTTCATGGCTAAAACCCAATTGAAGGACCAAGTCCTTGCCCTGAATTTGGGCCCGGTATCCGACCCCGTTGATTTCCAGGTTACGGGTAAACCCTTCGGTAACGCCAATCACAAGGTTATTGACCACGCTTCGCGCCGTACCCCACATTTTCCGGGACCTCAGGCTGTTACCCCTGGGCTTGACCCAGATCTCGTCGCCCTCTTGCTTGACCTCCACCTCGGCCGGCAACTTGGCGCTTAGCTGGCCCAGCTTGCCTTTGGCCATGACTTGTTGGCCGGCAATCTCAACCGATACACCGCTGGGGACTTTAACTGAATTGTTGCCAATGCGCGACATAAGCGTTTCCTGAAACAGCGTTCCTAAAATACCCTACAAAGCACTTCGCCACCCACATTGGCGTCACGGGCTTCCGAATCGGACAGCACACCTCTGGGTGTTGAAAGAATCGAAATTCCAAGGCCGTCATAAACCCGGCTTAAATCTTTGATCTTCGAATAGACACGCCGGCCTGGTTTGGAGACCCGATTGATTTCCCGAATAACCGGTTGGCCTTCGTAGTACTTGAGCTCAATCTCGATTTCCGAAATTCCGGGCCGCACCTCATGCCGGGCGAAATCCCGGATATACCCTTCCCGTTTCAGGACTTCGAGCACATTCATGCGAAACTGTGAAGCGGGCGCCAGAACTGTGCTCTTTTTCGCCCGCTGTCCATTGCGGATCCGAGTCAACATATCGCCCAAGGGATCAGACATAGACATACGCTATCTCCCCTACCAACTCGACTTGACCATACCGGGAATTTGGCCCCGGGATGCAAGATCACGCAACGCTATGCGAGACAACTTGAACTTGCGGTAATTGCCCCTCGGCCTGCCGGTCATTTCGCACCGAAGGCGAACGCGCCCGGGAGAAGAATTACGCGGAAGCAGAGACAATTTCAGGCGAGCGTCAAATCGCTCTTCAGGGGAAACCGCCTGATCCCTGGCAAGCGCTTTAAGCCTGGCCCGCCGGCTGGCAAACTTTTCCACCAACCTTATCCGCTTCTTGTTTCGTTCGATGGCGCTCATTTTAGCCATTCTGCTTTTCTCCGTCAGTCTCGCTCGTAGTCTCGTCAATTTCAGGCTCGCCCGCCACAGGTTCCGTTTGGTGCCCGTCACCTTCGGTCGAAACGTCCTGGGCACCTTGCCCGGCAGCCTTCAAATCGGCACTCTTATTTGCTTCCTTTGCCTTATCTTCCGCCGCGCTCATTCCGCTGAACGGTATGTTGAGGGCTTTGAGCAGGGCTCTTGCCTCTTCATCGGTGTTTGCGGAAGTGCAGATCACAATATCCATGCCGCGAATTTGATCGACCTGATCATAGTCGATTTCCGGAAAAACAATCTGTTCTTTCAAGCCCATGGCAAAATTGCCTTTGCCATCAAAACTCTTGGGCGATATACCCCGGAAATCCCTGACCCTCGGCAAAGCGACGTTGATCAATCGATCAAGGAATTCGTACATGCGTTGATTACGCAGGGTAACCTTGCATCCCACCGTCATTCCATCACGCAACTTGAAAGTGGCAATGGACTTCTTGGCCCTTGTGATGACCGGCTTTTGACCGGATATCAGGGTCAAATCGGATACCGCGCCGGTTATCTTCTTTTTGTCCTGAGAAGCCTCACCCACGCCCATGTTGATGACGATTTTCTCCAGATGCGGAATTTCCATGACGTTCTTGTAGCCGAACTGCTGTACCCGTGCCGGCTTGACCGTTACTTCGTATTCTTCTCGTATGCGCGTCATCACTTAAGAGCCTTCTACTAATCGATGATCTCGCCGGACTTTTTGGCGAAACGCACCTTGCGGCCATCTTCAAGCGTTTTGTACCCGACCCGGGTCGCCATACTGGTCTTGGGATCAATATGAGCGAGATTGGAAATATGAATGGATGCTTCCTTTTCGATGATCCCGCCGGCAGTTGTCTGTGTCGGGCGGGTGTGCCGCTTGACCATGTTAACGCCTTGCACGATCAGCCGATCCTGCTTGGGGAAGACTTGAAGCACATCACCCGTCTTTCCCTTGCTCCTTCCGGCCAACACGATAACCCGGTCACCCTTCTTGATCTTGAGATTGTTAGCCATCACAACACCTCGGGTGCGAGAGAAACGATTTTCATATACTTCTTGGAACGCAGTTCGCGGGTCACGGGACCGAATATCCGGGTTCCAATGGGTTCGCCCTGCTTGTTGATCAACACCGCCGCGTTGCGGTCAAAGCGAATGGTTGAACCGTCCGCCCGCCTGATATCCTTGGAGGTGCGAACAACCACGGCGCGCACAATCTCGCCCTTCTTCACACGTCCGCGCGGAATGGCCTCTTTCACGGTTACGACGATAACGTCGCCAACCGAGGCATACCTACGCTTGGACCCGCCCAGCACCTTGATGCACTGAACGCGGCGGGCGCCTGAATTATCGGCGACTTCCAGATTTGATTCCGCCTGGATCATCGTCTCTTTCCCTTAAACTTTACTTTCCTGGAAACGGTACTCTTAAGCGTTGTCGTGAATGACTTCCCAGCACTTTCTTTTTGAAATGGGTGGACATTCGCGAATTTTTACCACGTCTCCAACTTTAACCTTGTTCTCTTCGTCATGGGCCGCGTACTTCTTCGACCGCCGGATAAACTTCTTGTAGAGCGGGTGCATAATGCGCCGTTCCACTTTCACCGTAACGGTTTTATCCATCTTGTCGCTGACAACCACGCCCTGCATCACTCTTCTCGGCATCTCTCTTGCTCCTCTTTAAGACGCTGCCCGACGGCGCTCGTTCATGATGGTTTTGATGCACGCGATGGTGCGGCTTACCTGCCGGCAACGCGCAGTATTTTCCAACTGGCCGCTGGCGGCTTGAAACCGCAAATTGAACCCTTCCTTCTTCAGGGACGCAAGCTGGTCCTTGAGTTCATCGTCGCTCTTCGCGCGAACGTCCGTTGCCTTCATGGCCTCTATTCCTCTTCACCCAGACGCGAAACAAATCGCGTCTGAAGCGGCAATTTAGCCGCCGCCAGTTCAAATGCGCGCTTGGCGACATCCCTTGGCACACCATCGACTTCAAACATGATGCGGCCCGGTTTTACCCGGCAAACCCAGAACTCGGGAGACCCCTTGCCTTTGCCCTGCCGTACTTCGGCAGGCTTTTTCGAAACGGGGATATCGGGAAAAACCCTGATCCAGACCCGGCCCGTTCTCTTCATATGCCGGGTCATGGCCCGCCGTGCCGCTTCAATCTGCCGCGCCGTAACACGCTCTGGCGAAATCGCCTTCAGGCCGTAGGATCCGAAATTCAGCTTGAAGCCGCTTTTGGCCTTGCCATGGATGCGACCCTTGTGCGCTTTCCGGAATTTTGTCCGTTTCGGGCTTAACATGTTTTTCTGCTCTCTTAAAAACCTGCCGGATTACCGGGAGGGCTGCTGCTCCAGCGCATGCTTATCCATAGCCATCGGATCATGGGCCATGACATCGCCCTTGAAGATCCATACCTTGACGCCGCAAATCCCATAAGTGGTTTTGGCGGTTCCCACGCCAAAATCCACATGGGCGCGAAGGGTGTGCAGGGGAACCCTGCCTTCACGGTACCAAACGGTTCTGGCAATTTCAGCACCGCCAAGGCGGCCGGCACAGTTGACCCTGATACCCAGGGCGCCAAGGCGCATGGCCGATTGCACGGCGCGCTTCATGGCACGGCGAATCGAAACCCGCCGCTCCAGTTGTTGAGCGATGTTTTCCGCCACCAGTTGGGCCTCGATCTCCGGCTTGCGGATTTCAACGATATTCAGGTGAACCTCCGAACCGGTAATTTTATTAATGTCGGAACGCAGCTTTTCAATATCTGCACCCTTCTTGCCAATAACCACACCCGGCCTTGCCGTATGGATGGTAATCCGCGCTTTCTTTGCCGGCCTTTCGATGACGATCCTGGAAACGCCTGCCTGAGTCAGCCGTTTAGTAAGGTAGTCACGTATTTTCAAGTCGTCGTGCAACAGCGATGCGTAACCAGCATCGGCGTACCACCGGGAATCCCAGGTTCGGTTGATTCCCAGGCGAAACCCGATCGGATTGACCTTTTGGCCCATTAAGCTGTCTCCTCGCGTTCACGAACAATTAGGCGCATGTTGCTGAACGGTTTCAATATCTTGCCGGTACGGCCTCTTGCCCTGGCCCGCCAGCGTTTCAGGACAAAACTGCGGCCCACGGTGGCCTCGGCCACATACAACCGGTCGACATCCAGTTGATGATTGTTTTCCGCATTGGCAATGGCCGATTCCAATAACTTCTTCACGTCCCCGGCGATCCGGCGCTTGGAAAAAGCGAGTTCGGCAATGGCGGCCTCGCATTTTTTACCGCGTATCGTGCTGGCGACTTCGTTCAATTTTTGGGGGCTGACACGGATACTCTTGGCAAACGCCATCGCTTCATTATCCGCCAGCCGCCGTTCCACCGATCGCTTGCCCATGGCTCAGGCCCTTCTCGCCTTTTTGTCCGCCATATGACCGAAATACGTGCGGGTAGGTGAAAATTCGCCCAGTTTGTGCCCAATCATGTCTTCGGTCACCAGGACGGGAATAAATTTACGGCCGTTATACACACCAAAAGTGAGACCCACGAATTGGGGTAGGATGGTTGACCTTCTCGACCACGTTTTGATGACTTCGTTGCGGCCGGAAGCACGCGATACTTCCGCCTTCTTGAGAAGATAGCCATCCACGAACGGGCCTTTCCATACTGAACGAGCCACGGACGCCTTCCTTTACTTCTTGCTGTGACGGCGGCGCATGATCAGCCGGTCCGTCTTCTTGTTGCTACGAGTTTTCTTTCCTTTGGTGGGCTTACCCCAAGGTGTCACCGGATGACGGCCACCGGACGTACGCCCTTCGCCACCACCGTGCGGGTGATCGATGGGGTTCATGGCGACTCCACGTACCGATGGGCGCTTGCCAAGCCAGCGGTGCCGGCCGGCCTTGCCCAGCTTGATGTTCTTCTGATCCGCATTGGAAACGGCGCCGACCGTTGCCATGCACTCCGCCCGCACCATCCGCAGCTCGCCCGAACCCAGGCGCAACTGGGCATATCCCTGGTCCTTGCCGATCAATTGCACATAGGTGCCCGCCGAACGTGCGATTTGCCCACCTTTGCCGACCTTCATTTCCACGTTGTGAACGATGGTGCCGACCGGAATATTCTGCAACGGCATGGCGTTGCCGGGTTTGATATCCACTTCCTTGCCGGCGATCACAATATCCCCGGCGCCTATCCGTTGGGGTGCCAGGATGTAAGCCTTTTCACCGTCCTCATACCGGATCAAGGCAATAAAAGCAGTGCGGTTGGGATCGTATTCCAATCGCTCCACCGTCGCTGGAATATCAAACTTGGTGCGCTTGAAATCGATAATCCGGTAGCGGCGCTTGTGTCCACCGCCACGCCGGCGGGCGGTAACCCGTCCTGTGTTGTTCCGGCCGCCTTTGTTTCTAAGGCCCTCGGTCAGCGATCTTTCCGGCTTACCCTTCCACAGATCGGACCGGTCCACGAGGACCAAGCCGCGGCGTCCGTTGGTTGTCGGTTTATATTGTTTGAGTGCCATGATCCGGCCTACACCCCTGTCGTGATATCAATGGAATTGCCTTCGGCCAGGGTGACGACAGCCTTCTTGGTGGCGATACGCCGTCCGACTTGACCACGGAACCTTTTGACCTTGCCCTGTTGACACAGGGTATTGACCGCCGTGACCTTCACCTTGAACAGGTTCTCAACCGCATACTTGATTTCCGGTTTGGTGGCATCCACGGAAACACGGAACGTCACTTGATTGTGCTCGGAAATCATGGTGGACTTTTCCGTCACGATGGGCGAGCGGAGCACTTCATACATGCGCTGGCTGCTCACCGTCGTCTTCCGGGCCGTAGGCCTTCCTTTGCTCATTTCAGGCGCTCCGCAAGCTTTTCGACCGCATCCCTGGTAAGCACAAGGGTATCTCGGCGAAGAATGTCATATACGTTCGCCCCCTGGGAGGGCAGCAGGTCAACACTCGACAGGTTGGCCGCGGCCAGCATGAAGTTCTGGTCCACTTCCGTTCCATCTATAACAAGAACGGAACTCCAACCCAGCTTGTTGATGTTCTTCTTCAGATCACCGGTCTTGGGATTCTTCAGCTTTGCCGTATCCAATATCACTAGCTTGCCCTCTGCCTGCTTTACCGAAAGTGCGGATTTCAGGGCAAGTTTACGGACCTTCTTCTGCAGTTTGTGGGAGTGATCGCGGACCACCGGGCCAAAAACGGTTCCGCCGCCACGTAGCTGCGGCGCCCGTACGCTGCCCTGACGGGCACGGCCTGATCCCTTCTGGTTAAAGGGCTTTCGGGTGGTCCCCCAGACTTCACTTCGGGTCTTGGTTTTGTGGGTTCCAGAACCGCGCTTCGCCAACTGCCAGTTCACCATTCGAGCAAGAATATCGGTGCGCACTTCAACACCGAAAATGTCGTTGTCCAACTCGATATCACCGACTTTCTTATTGTCGAGGCTAATTACATCGCACTTCATAACCGCTATTCCTTCGCCTCGCCTTCAACCGCATCAGCCGCAACCTGTTCTTTAGCCGGGGACTCGGCATCCGCCGGCGCATCCGTGGCGGGTTTCTCTTCGGAACCTGCGTCCGTTCCGCCACGAATAGAGGCAGGGAACGGCAGGCCTTCCGGCGCAGCCTTTTTTACCGCGTCGCTGATCAGCACATAGCCGCCGCTGCTTCCCGGTATGGCACCCTTGACCAAGATGATGCCTCGATCGGCATCCGTGGCCATCACCTTCAGGTTTTGCGCGGTCACCCGCCCATTGCCCATTTGACCGGCCATTTTCTTACCCTTGAACACCTTTCCCGGGTCCTGGCACTGACCGGTCGAACCATGAGAACGGTGAGAGATGGAAACACCGTGCGTGGCACGCAACCCACTGAAGCCGTGCCGCTTCATGCTTCCCGCAAAACCTTTACCAATGGAAGTTCCCGCTACATCCACAAACTGGCCTTCGACAAAATGATCGGCGGAAAGTTCCGCCCCGACATCCACAAGGGCATCAGGGCTAACCCGGAATTCAGCCAACTTGCGTTTCGGTTCCACCTTGGCCTTGGCAAAATGTCCGCGCATGGCCTTTCCGGCGCGGCTGACCTTGGCATTTCCCAGGCCCAGTTGAACGGCGGTATAGCCGTATTTCTGCTCGGTTCGCTGCGCCACCACCTGGCATCCACCAACCTGCAAGACGGTGACGGGCACATGGCTGCCGTCCTCCGCGAAAACGCGGGACATGCCAAGTTTTTTTGCGATCAATCCGGTCCGCATGGTCCCAGTCCTACAACTTAATCTCGACATTGACGCCAGCCGCAAGATCCAGCTTCATCAGCGCGTTCACGGTTTGCGGCGTCGGGTCAATGATGTCCAGCACCCGCTTGTGCGTCCGTATCTCGAATTGTTCCCTGGATTTCTTATCGATGTGCGGCGAACGAAGCACGGTGAACTTTTCGATCCTTGTCGGCAACGGTATAGGTCCTCTAACCTGGGCGCCCGTCCGTTGCGCGGTATTGACAATCTCCAATGCCGACTGGTCCAGCACCCTGTGATCATACGCCTTCAGGCGAATGCGGATATTTTGATGTTCCATGGCTTTATCCAGTCAGCAGTCTATTGCAATTCTTTACTCGATAATGGAGGCGACGACGCCGGCGCCCACGGTCCGGCCGCCCTCGCGAATGGCGAACCGAAGCCCTTCGTCCATGGCGATGGGCGCGATCAGCTCAACGTCCATGGAAATATTGTCCCCGGGCATCACCATCTC
>JAJRSS010000060.1 GCA_024278615.1 Alphaproteobacteria bacterium | reverse complement strand
AGGATGGAGCCCACAATTTTCAAGTACATCTTCCGCTACAGTCTTAAGCGGCAGATATACTTGCTGATTTTCTCCATAGCGGCGTTTCCCTTCCTGTATGCGTCTTACGAATTACCCAAGAAGATCATTAACGAAGCCATTGGCGGACAGGATTTTCCCAAGGACATCTTCGATGTTCAATTCGAGCAAATCCAGTTCCTCATCCTGTTGTGCGGAATTTTCCTTGCCCTGGTTCTGGTCAACGGCGTCTTCAAGTACGGGATTAACGTCTATAAGGGCCAGATGGGCGAGCGCATGCTGCGCCGTCTTCGTTACATGCTTTACAGCCGTGTTCTCCGCTTTCCACTGCCCCATTTCCGCAAGGCTTCCCAGGGCGAGCTGATCTCCATGATCACCGCCGAGGTGGAGCCCCTGGGCGGCTTTATCGGCGACGCCGTCGCCTTGCCGGCTTTTCAGGGGGGCACCCTGATCACCCTGCTGGTTTTCATGTTCGTGCAGGACTAGGTCCTGGGTATTGCCGCCATCGCCCTCTATCCGGTGCAGATGATCCTGATCCCAAGAATGCAAAAGAAGGTGAATGTCCTGGCCAAGGAAAGGGTGCGCACGGTCAGGGCCCTTTCCGAACGCATCGGCGAGACCGTCTCCGGCATGGAGGAAGTTCACGCCCATGACACGTCTGAGCTCGTATTGGCCGATTTCTCGGCCAGGATCGGGAAAATTTACGACATTCGCTATCAGATTTACCGGCGCAAGTTCTTCATCAAGTTCCTCAACAACTTCATCGCCATGGTGACGCCGTTCCTTTTCTATTTAATCGGCGGTTACCTGGTGATCGAAGGCAGCCTGACGTTCGGCGCCCTGGTCGCCGTCCTGGGGGCGTACAAGGATTTAAGCTCGCCATGGAAGGACCTGCTTCGGTATTACCAGCAAAAAGAAGACGCCCGCATCAAATACGATCAGTTGATCGAACAGTTCCAGCCCGCCGGTATGCTGGATGAAGGATTACAGCGTGACGAGCCGGAGGATATTCCGGCCCTTACCGGCCCCGTTATCGCCACCAACCTCAGCGTCGAAGAAGAAGGCGGCATCAAGGTGCTGGAGGGTGTTTCCTTCACCATGGAGCCGAAATCGCGCACGGCGGTGGTCGGGGTCGGTGGTTCTGGCCGCTCGGCGCTGGTTCAACTGCTCGCCCGCCTGACCAACCCGGACGGGGGCTCCATCCGCATCGGTGACCACAACCTCAAAAACCTGCCGGAAGCCGTGACCGGGCGCCGTCTCGCCTACGTCGGGCCGGATTCCTATGTGTTCTCGGGAACGGTCAAGGACAATCTTCTTTATGGGCTGAAACACCGGCCGGGCATACCGGCCCGATATGACGAAGAAGGCCAGCGCCACCACCAACAATTCATCCTTGAAGCGAAAGAAGCGGACAACACCACCAGCGACATCAACGCCGACTGGATCGATTACGCCGCCGTCGGCGCCTCCGGTCCGGAGGATTTGTTCGAGTATATTGACAAGGCCCTCAAGGCGGTCGAACTGGATGAAGACGTCTATGAACTGGGCCTTGGCGGCACCCTTGATCCCACGGCGGCGCCGGAACTGGCTGAACGTATCCTGGAAGCCCGCCGGGTTCTTCATGAGCGGTTGGAAGACCCGGCCTACGGCGACCTTGTGGAATCCTTCGACCGGGAAAAATACAACACCAACATGTCGGTGGCGGAAAACCTGCTGTTCGGCACGCCCATCGGCGCCGATTTCGAACTGGATCAACTGGGCCTCAATCCCCATGTGCTGGCAGTGCTGGACAAGGTCGGGCTGACCAAGGATTTCCTGGCGACGGGCGCCCGGCTGGCGGCGATCATGGTCGAGTTGTTCCAGGACCTTCCCCCCGGGCACCAGTTCTTCCAGCAGTATGGTTTCATCAGTTCCGACGACCTTCCGGAATATCAGAACGTAAGCCGCAGGGCCGAATCCGTGGGCATCGACGAACTGGACGAGACCGAACGAACCATGCTGATGTCGCTGCCGTTCAAGTTGATTCCCGCCCGCCACCGCATCGGGCTCATCGACAAGGAAATGCAGGCCCGGCTTTTGGATGCGCGGCGGGTGTTCGCCGAAACCCTGCCCGGCGGCCAAAAGGACTCCGTCGCTTTTTTCGACCGCCTGGAATACAACGCCGCCGCATCCATCCAGGACAATATCCTGTTCGGCAGGTTGGTCTATGGCCGGCCTCAGAGCCACCGGAAAATCGGTAAGTTGATCAGCGAAGTGGTGGAAGCCCAAAACCTGCGCCAGGCCATCATGGGGGTCGGCCTGGACGCCGAGGTGGGTATCGCCGGCAGCCGGCTGTCGCCCGCCCAACAGCAAAAGTTGTCGGTCGCCCGGTGCCTGATGAAGAATGCGGATATCCTGATCATCAACGAGGCCACCGCCGGCCTGGACCCGGCCAGCCAGACCAGGATCATGAACAACATTTTCGAATTTGTCGGTGATCGCGGCCTGGTTTGGGTCCTCAACCAGGCCGACCTGGCCCGGCATTTTGATCATGCGATCGTCATGGAGGGGGGCAAGGTCCTCGAACATGGCCGCGTTGAGGAACTCAACCAACCCGGCAGGCCACTCCACGATCTGGCGGTGGGGTAATTAGCGTAACGGAGGAAAATCGTGGATTATCTGGATGCCGTAAAGGTATTGCGAAGCAACCCGCTGTTTTCAAAGCTGGATCAGGCGAAGCTCAAACTGCTCGCCTTCGCCAGTGAATATCAGACCTTCAAGGATGGCGAAGTTTTATTCAATGCGGGAGAACCTTCTGATTGCGCCTATTTGATCAACGAAGGAGAAGCCATTGTCGTGGTCGAAAAGGATGGCAGCGAAATCATCATAAACACCCTGGGACGGCACGAAGTGTTCGGCGAAATGGGCATCTTCCGCAACAGCGCCCGCAGCGCCACCATCAAGGCCAAGGGCGATCTTTCGGTCATGCGTATCGATGGCGACATGTTTCTCAGCCTGGTCACCGAAAACCCCGACGCCGCGCTGGGGGTCATGCGGCTGCTAAGCGATAAAGTCGCCGATGCCTCCGTGCTGGCGAAGAAGTAGGAAAATGAAACTCTTTTTCATCGATAACGGCCGGTCATGAGCCGGCTGGACAGCGCCATCCGCAGGCTCAGCGCCCAACGGGCCTGTCTGGGCATGGCGGCGCGCATGATCGCGGAAGTTTCCGGCCCGGTTCTGGAACTGGGCCTTGGCAACGGCCGCACCTACGATCACCTGCGCGAGGTCCTTCCCGGCCGGGAGATCTATGTCTTCGAGCGGCGTGTCGCCGCCCATCCGGCGAGCATTCCCGATGACAAGCATCTGATCCTGGGCGATTTCCAGCAAACCCTGCCGGGCGCCATTGACCGTATCGGGGCGCCGGCGGCCCTGGTTCATGCCGATGTCGGTTCCGGGGATTCCAGCGCCACCCAAGCCCTGGCGGCGTTTCTCGGGCTAACCCTGCCCGCCCTTGTGGCGCCGGGCGCGGTTATCCTGTCCGACCAGGACCTGAAGCCGGCGGGGACAACCATCCTGCCGCTTCCCGATGGGGTGGAATCGGGGCGGTACTTTGCCTATCGCAAAAACCCATGAGCGAACACGGCAATAACCGGCGCCAGTTCAAGCTGTCCATCACCGCCATCCTGGTCGCCGGGTTCGGCGGGTTGATGTTGGTGGCGGGCGCCGGCCAGTTCTACATGGGTTTCGACGCCGCCCGTGACAATACCCGCGAACTTCTGCGCGACAAGGCGCAGGCGTTTATCGACGGCATGGTCACGAATATCGAGACCAGCCTTTCGCCCATCGTCGCCCAAGGCCGGACTATCGCCCGGCTGGTCGCCGACGGTGAACTGAATCTCGACGATGAATCCTTTGACTCTTTTGTCTTTGGCGCTTTGGCGGCAACGCCGCAGGTTGAGCAAATCACGATACTTTTTCCGGACCACTTGGCCCGGCGCTACCAGCGCGATCCCCTGTCCATTGATGTGGTCGACCTGACCGACTCCGCCGAGGCGGCTTATCTGGCGGACCCGTATTCAGGTTCCCGGGACCCGGTGTGGGGCGAACCCCATGCCAGCCAGGGCGAAACGGTGATCTCCTTGCGGACGCCGCTGTTCGATGCGGCCGGAAAGTTCAAGGGAGTCCTGATCCATTCCATCAGCGTTTCCACCTTGTCCAAGGTGGCCTACCGTGTTGCCCGGTCCGACGAACGCCAAACGCCGTTCATCCTGTATGGCCGGTCGGGGGTCATGGCCCATCCCCTGCTGATCAAGGGCAATCTCAACCTGTCCCGCGGCGGGGAACTGCTGCCCAAGGCGGAAGATCTGGGCGACGGCATCCTGGCCAGCTTCTGGAACAAAGACAAAATCGAATTGGTCAATATCGCGGCGCTTCCCGGCGGCAACATCAAGGGAATTAACTTCGGCGGCAGGGCCTACCTGTTTATCTACAAGACCATGGAAGGATACGGCCCGCTGCCGTGGACGGTGGGAACCTACTTCGAGGGCCGCCACACGCAGCAACAGGTTCGCCGTCTCGTAAAGGCGGCTATCGGCGGCGTCGCCATACTGGTCCTGGTCCTGATCGGCGTTGGCGTCATCGGCCTCCGGGCCGCCCGCCCGGTAAAGCGCCTGGCCCGGGCGGCCAGGGCCATCCAGGACGGCGACCTGGATATGGCGGGCCGTTTGCCATCCAGTTTTATCCGTGAAATGGACCAGGCGTCGTCATCGTTCAATGAAATGGTGGAGGGCCTGAGGGAACGCAAGGTGATCCGCGACCTGTTCGGCAAGTTCGTGCCGGAAAAGGTGGCGGCGGAAATACTGCACTCTCCCCAAGGGCTGGAGCCTCGGTCCTACGAGGCCACGGTGCTGTTCGTTGACCTGGCCGGGTTCACCGCCCTGGCGGAAGGCATGGAACCGGCGGACATCATCCATGTGCTCAACGCCTATTTCACCGAATTGGTTTCGATTATCGAGGAAAAGGGCGGCGTGATCACCCAGTTCCAGGGGGACGCCATCCTCGCCATCTTCAACGTGCCTCGGCCTTTGCCGGACCACGCCCGCCGGGCGGTGGAAGCCGCCCGGTCCATCCAACGGGCGGTCAGCCGAAAGAAATTTCTCGGCCACAAGCTGAGCTGCCGGGTCGGGGTCAACACCGGGCCGGTGGTGGCCGGAAACGTCGGCGCCAGCGGGCGCATGAATTATACCGTCCACGGAGACGCGGTGAACCTTGCCGCCCGCCTGGAGCAACTCAACAAGGATCACGGCACCACGATCCTGGTATCCGAAAGCACGGCCCAAATGGCCGGCGTCAGGCAGTTGCGCAAGATCGGCCCGGTTTCCGTCCGCGGCCGGGCGGCCCCGGTCACCGTTTACACCCTTTAACGGCCGCCGATTGACGTTCCTCCGCCCCGCGCCTATAAGGGCGGCGGGCCACGGCTCCCCAACGGGCCGCGACCCATCTGTAAGGATGGGAGTAAAATTGATGAACGATCTCATGCCGCCGGCCGTCCGGCCGGCAAATCCCCGATTTTCACCCGGACCGACAACCAAACACCCTGGCTGGAGCCTTGATTCACTCCAGGACGCCGCCTTTGGCCGCTCTCACCGTTCGAAAGTGGGCAAGGCCAAGCTGGTGGAGGTGATCGAGCGGTCCCGCGGCCTGCTCGGCCTGCCCGACGACTACCGCCTGGGCATCCTGCCCGCATCGGATACCGGCGCCTTCGAAGCCGCCCTGTGGTCCCTGCTGGGCCCGCGTGGCGTCGACGTGCTGGCCTGGGACGCCTTCGGCCGCCAGTGGGGGGTGGACGTGACCCAGCAATTGGGCGTCACCGACAGCCGCGTGATCCGCGCCGAATTCGGTCATCTGCCCGATCTTTCCCAGGTGGATTTTTCCCGCGACGTGGTTTTCACCTGGAGCGGCACCACCTCGGGAGTCGCCGTTCCCGACGGCGATTGGATCCCCGAAGACCGGCGGGGCCTGACCATCTGCGACGCCACTTCCGCCGCCTTCGGCATGGAACTGCCCTGGGACAAGCTGGATGCGGCCACCTATTCCTGGCAGAAGGTCATGGGCGGCGAGGCCCAGCACGGCATGCTCGCCTTGAGTCCCCGGGCGGTGGAGCGCCTGGAAAGTCATGTCCCCTCCTGGCCGATGCCGAAAATATTCCGGCTGGCCAGCGGCGGCAAACTGAACGAGGGCGTCTTCCGGGGCGAAAACATCAACACGCCTTCTTTGTTATGCGTGGAGGATGCGCTTCAGAGCCTCAAATGGGCGCAATCCATCGGCGGGCTTTCGGCCCTTATCGGCCGCACCCGGGCCAATTTCCAGGCCGTGGCCCGGTGGGTGGAAAAAACCGCTTGGGTCGATTTCCTCTGCGTCGACGCCGCCTACCGTTCGCCCACCGCCTGCTGCCTGAAGTTCGCCGACCCCTGGGCGGTGGGGCTTTCCGCCGACGGGCAAAGGGCGCTGGCGTCGTCCATGCTGGCCGCCCTGGCCGAAAAAGGCGCCGCCTATGACATGGAGGCCTACCGGGAAGCGCCGCCGGGGCTGCGCCTGTGGGGCGGAGCGACGGTGGAAACCGCCGACCTGGAAGCCGTGTTCCCCTGGCTCGACTGGGCCTACGCCCAGGCCAAGGCTGAATTCTCCGCCGAAGCAGGGGAGACCTGAGCATGGCGAAAGTCCTGATTGCCGATAAAATGAGCCCACGGGCGGCGGCGATTTTCACCCAACGGAGCATCGAAACGGATGTCAAGCCGGGCATGAGCGCCGACGAACTGGTCGCCTGTATCGGTGAATACGATGGCCTTGCCGTGCGTTCGGCGACCAAGGTCACGGCCAAGGTGCTGGCGGCGGCGAAAAACCTGAAGGTCATCGGCCGGGCCGGCATCGGCGTCGACAATATCGACGTCACCGCCGCCACCCAGCACGGGATGGTGGTCATGAACACGCCCTTCGGCAACGCCGTCACCGCCGCCGAACACGCCATCGCCATGATCCTTGCCCTGGCCCGGCAAATTCCCCAGGCCAACGCCTCCACCCACCGGGGACTGTGGGAAAAATCCGCCTTCATGGGCGTCGAGCTGACCGGCAAGACCCTGGGGATCATCGGTTGCGGCAATATCGGCGCTATCGTCGCCGACCGGGCCCTGGGGCTCAAGATGAAGGTGTTGGCCTATGACCCCTACCTGTCGCCGGAACGGGCCAAGGCCATCTGCGTGGAGAAAGTGGAATTGGATGCCCTGTTCGCCGGGGCCGACTTCATCAGCCTGCACACCCCCCTGACCGACGCCACCCGCGACATCATCGGCGCCGCCGCCATCGCCAAGATGAAAAAAGGGGTGCGCATCGTCAACTGCGCCCGCGGCGGCCTGGTGGTGGAAGAAGACCTGAAGGCGGGCCTGGAAAGCGGCCACGTGGCCGCCGCCGCCCTGGACGTGTTCGCCGAGGAACCGGCGACACGCAACATCCTGTTCGGCATGAACCAGGTGGTGGCGACGCCCCACCTGGGCGCCGCGACGACCGAGGCCCAGGAAAAGGTGGCGCTGCAAGTCGCCGACCAGATGGCCGATTACCTGCTCACCGGCGCCGTCGTCAACGCCCTGAACATGCCGTCGGTCAGCGCCGAGGATGCGCCCAGGCTAAAACCCTACATGGCGCTGGCCGAACAGATCGGCAGCTTCGCCGGGCAGGCGACGGAAACGGCGCTCAAGGCGGTGACCATCGAATACGAAGGCCAGGCGGCGGAACTCAACATCAGGCCCCTGACGGCGGTGGTGCTGCAAGGGCTGCTGTCGCCGCTGATGGTATCGGTCAACATGGTCAATGCGCCGGTGATCGCCAAGGAACGCAACATCGACGTCACCGAGGTCACCCATGAACGGCCGGGGGGATACCAGACCCTGATCCGCCTGACCGTAACCACGGAAACCCAGACCCGCGGCCTCGCCGGCACCCTGTTCAACGACGAACCGCGCATCGTCGAGATCAAGGGCACCCGCATCGACGCCCGGCTGGGGCCGCACATGCTCTATATCACCAACGAGGACAAGCCGGGATTGATCGGCGGCTTGGGGACCACCCTGGGCGACGCCGGGGTTAACATCGCCACCTTCCACCTGGGCCGGGCGGCGCCCGGCGGCAGCGCCCTGGCCCTGATCGAAGTGGATGAGCCGCTGGACGACGCCCTGATGGCCAGGGTCCGCGCCCTGCCCCATGTCCTGCAGGCCAAGATGCTGCGGTTTTGAAGAACGCCGCATCATGTCGAAACGGAATAACCTTAGGCGTTGCATGGTTTTTTGCCATCCCTAAAGGCCTTCGCGGGCAAAGATTGGACTTGCACCCCCTCGGACAAAAAGGGCTAAATGAAGTTCGCCGTCCGTATCGCAAGCAAGGGACGGCAGGGAGGACGCAGCCGGCGTGAGTTGAAGGGGTTAAAGAGGTTCAACTCCCTGAAATTCAATGTTTTAGCCGGCACCTGGGGTGTTATCCGCGATTGCAGAAACCGGTGCCCCCGTGGTTTGTTCTTCCTGATCCATATAGAAACCAACTGGGAAGAATCATTCATGCAGAAATCCCTCGTTATCGATCCCAGCGAATGCACGGGTTGCATGCAGTGCGAAATGGCCTGCAGCTACCAGACCGAAAACGCCTTCAACCCGGCCAAATCGCGGATCAGGGTATTCGAATTCAAGGATCAGGGCCGTTCCGTGCCTTATACCTGCACCCAATGCGACGAAGCCTGGTGCATGAAGGCCTGTCCGGTGGACGCCATTTCGGTGGACCCCGACACCGGCGCCAAGATCGTCTCGGACGCCCTTTGCGTCGGCTGCAAGGTGTGCACCATTGCGTGCCCCTTCGGCACCATCAATTACAACACCGCCACCGGCAAGGTCATGAAATGCGACCTTTGCGGCGGCGATCCGGAGTGCGTCAAGATCTGCCCGACACCGGCGCTGAGTTATGTCGACGCCGAGAAAACCGGTCTCGAAAAGATGCGTCAGTGGGCCATCCGGACCGACGCCGGCCAGCAGGCACAGGCTTGAGAGCAAACACAGGCTTAAACAGGGAGGAATCACGATGTCTTGGACGAAGAAAATTCTGCGGGTCAACCTGACGGAAGGTACCTGCGCCGAAGAGCCCTTGAATATGGAATGGGCCGAAAAGTACATCGGCCAACGGGGCCTGGCGACCAAGTACCTGGTGGAGGAAACCGATCCCAAGGTCGATCCCCTGTCGCCGGAAAACAAGATGATCATGGCCACCGGGCCGCTGACCGGAACCACCGCCGCCACCGGCGGGCGGTATTCGGTGATTACCAAGGGCCCGCTCACCGGCGCCATCGCGTGCTCCAACTCGGGCGGTTTCTTCGGCGCCGAGCTGAAGAACGCCGGCTGGGACATGATTATTTTAGAAGGCAAGTCGCCCAAGCCCGTTTACCTGTCGATCGAAAACGACAAGGCGCAACTGGTTGACGCCGGCGATTTGTGGGGCAAGTCGGTGTGGGACACCGAGGACCTGATCAAGGAAGCCCGGGGGGATTCCAATATCCGGGTCGCCGCCATCGGCAAGGCGGGCGAAAACCTCGCCCTTTTCGCCGGCATCATCAACGACAAGGACCGGGCCGCCGGACGCTCGGGCGTCGGCGCGGTGATGGGATCCAAGAACCTCAAGGCGGTCGCCGTGCGCGGCACCCTGGGCGTTTCCGTTGCCGATCCGATGAAATTCCTGGCCGCCGCCAATGCGGGCAAGAAGGTCCTGGCTGAAAATGCCGTCACCGGCGAAGGGCTGCCCACCTATGGCACCCAGGTGCTGATGAACGTGATCAACGAAGTGGGCGCACTGCCCTCCCATAACGGCGGCGCCGTGCAGTTCGACGGCGCCTCGAAAATCGGTGGCGAAGCCATGCACGAAGAACGGGCCACCGACGGCAAGAAAAACCTGGTCTCCAATCACGCCTGTTTCGGCTGTCCCATTTCCTGCGGCCGGGTTTCCCAACTGGACCGCACCCACTTCACGGTCGAAGGAACCGACAAGTACTCCGAACCCAGCGGCGGGCTTGAATACGAAGCCGCCTGGGCCTTGGGCGCGGCGACCGACGTTGATGACCTGGAAGCCCTGACTTACGTTAATTTCCTGTGCAACGAGGAAGGCATGGACCCCATTTCCCTGGGCTCCACCATCGCCGCCGCCATGGAACTCTACGAAGCGGGCAAGATCACCGATGCGGAAACCGGCGGCCTGGCGCTCAAGTTCGGATCAGCCGAAGCGCTGGTCAAGGCCGCCCAGATGACGGCGGCGGGCGAAGGCATCGGCAAGGACATCGGCCTGGGCTCCAAGCGCCTGTGCGAAAAGTACGGCTCTCCCGACGCCTCCATGTCGGTCAAGGGCCAGGAGTTCCCGGCCTACGATCCGCGCGGCATTCAGGGCATGGGCCTGACCTACGCCACTTCCAACCGGGGCGCCTGCCACCTGCGCAGCTATACGGTGGCCTCGGAAATCCTGGGCATTCCGGAAAAGACCGATCCCCTGACCACCGACGGCAAGGCCGGCCTGGTCAAGGCTTTCCAGGATGCCACCGCGGTTTACGATTCCGCCGGCATCTGCATCTTCACCAGCTTCGCCTGGACCCTGGACGATGTGACGCCTCAGATCGATGCCGACCTGGAAGGCGAATGGACTTCGGACAGGCTGTTGGAAGCCGGCGAGCGAATCTGGAACCTGGAACGTCAGTACAACATCGCCGCCGGTTTCACCGGCAAGGACGACACCCTGCCCAAGCGCATCCTCAAGGACGCGGCCAAGACCGGCCCGGCCGAGGGAAAAACTTCCGGCCTGGATGTAATGCTGCCGGAATACTACCAGCTTCGCGGCTGGAACGCCGACGGCGTGCCGTCAAGCGAGACCCTGTCGCGCCTTGGCGTCTGACGACCGGGGCCGTAACGCCACGAAAAGCCCGCGCTCTCATTCATCCGGGGGCGCGGGTTTTCGTGATTTACGCGAGAGTTTAATATGCAGTACGTAATTGTCGGCGCCGGGCCGGCGGGGGTGACCGCCGCCGAAACCCTTCGCCAGGCCGATCCCGGTGGCCAGGTGACGCTCATCGGCGGCGAGGCCGGCCCTCCCTATGGGCGCATGGCCCTCCCCTATTACATGACCGGCAAGGTGGAGGAAGCGGGAACCTACCTGCGCAAGACCGACGGCTATTATGATGGCCTCAAGATCAAATATGTGCAGGGCGTGGTCAAGGCGGTGTCGCCCGACGCCGGCGCTCTGACTTTGGAAAGTGGCGATGAGGTAGAGTTCGACAAGCTGTTGATCGCCACCGGCGCCAGCCCGGTAAAACCGCCGGTGCCGGGCCTGGACCTGCCCGGCGTGCACCATTGCTGGACCCTGGAAGACGCCCGCCACATCATCAAGCGAGCGGAAAAGGGCGCCGACGTGGTCCTCATGGGGACCGGCTTCATCGGCTGCATCATCATGGAGGCGCTGGCCCTTCGCGGCGTCAACCTGACCGCCATTGAACTGGAAGACCGCATGCTGCCGCGCATGATGGACCGCGGCGGCAGCGCCATGATCAAGCGCTGGTGCGAGGCCAAGGGCATCACCGTGCTGACCTCGGCCAAGGTGACGGCGGTGGAGGAATCGGGCGGCGGGCTCAGGGTATCACTGGAAAAAGGCGAACCCTTGCAAACCGCCCTGGTGGTGGTGGCGACCGGCGTTAAGCCCAACATCGGCTTTCTCGAAGGCAGCGGCATTGAAACCGGTGAAGGCATTTGGGTGGACAACCACCTTCGGACCAGCGCCGAAAACGTCCATGCCGCCGGCGACGTGGCCGAAGGGCCGGATTTTTCCACCGGCGGCCGGGCGGTCCACGCCATCCAGCCGACGGCCGTCGAACACGGCCGCATCGCGGCGCTCAACATGGCCGGCCGTGAAGCCGCCTACAAGGGCAGCCTGAGCATGAACGTGCTCGACACGGTGGGGCTGATATCGTGTTCCTTCGGCCAGTGGGAAGGGGTGGAAGGCGGCGAAACGGCGGAAACATCGGACCCGGAAAACTACAGGTACCTGCGCCTGCAATTCGACGGCGACCGCATTGTCGGCGCCTTGGGCCTGGGCCGCACGGACCATGTGGGCGTGCTGCGCGGGCTCATCCAGGGGCGGGTCGCCCTTGGCCCGTGGAAGGAGAAATTGATGGCCGACCCTCACCGGATCATGGCTGCTTACGTGGCGCTGAGGGCCGACCCATGAAGATCAGGATCAAGCTCTACGCCACCCTTGGCAAGTACCTGCCAAAGGGCGCGGCGAGGAATGAAACCGAAATCGAGGTGGCCGACGGCGCCAGCCCCGCCGACGTTATCCGCGGCCTCGGCATGCCGGCGGAACTATGCCACCTGGTGCTCGTCGACGGCAACTACGTCGCCCCCAGCGAACGGGACGCCACGCCCCTGAAGGAAGGCGAATCCCTCGCCATCTGGCCGCCCGTCGCCGGCGGCTGACTGGGTAGAACAAGCAGTGATTGCCGGTCCGGTTCCCACCCTATCGGAGAGAGCGCCCCCTACCCTCTTTGTAGTCCCCCCCACCCTAACCCTCCCCCACAAGGGGGGAGGGAATATATTTTGGCGCCCAGGAATTACCCCCTCCCCCTTGACGGGGGAGGGATGGGGTGGGGGTGAACGGCGCTCTC
This sequence comes from Alphaproteobacteria bacterium, assembly GCA_024278615.1. Lineage (GTDB taxonomy): Bacteria > Pseudomonadota > Alphaproteobacteria > Rhodospirillales > 2-02-FULL-58-16 > JAJRSS01. Next base: position 3,099 of record JAJRSS010000060.1, on the reverse strand, counting down.
GCACCCTAAAGGTTTAGGGGGCGCATCGTGCCCGACGCAATCGTTTTCGAAAAGGAAATGGGCATCGACCACGGGGATTTCTTCCGTCTGCTGGCGCGCGCCGTGGAAGGCCGGCCCCACCAAATCGACGGCGCCACCATCCGCATCCTGGACGCCGCCGGAACCATCGAAATCACCCTGTCGGAAACCACCGAACGGCGCATCGCGCTGCTCAGCCTGCCGGTGACCCGGGTGCGCTTCGCCTATTCCGGCTTCACCCCGGAACAGGCCCAGGCCGTCATGTCCCGAATCGACCTGCATTTTCAGCGCGGCGGGGGATAAATTTACCTCTTCCCGCCACGAATAAATTGGCGCATAAAGTTAGCCACCAGCATGAAAACCGGGGGGGATTAACCCGCTTTTCAACTGAGGAAATTCTCATGGACCTGACCACCCTGGACGCGGCGGCGCTGGCGAAGACCCAACAGGGCCTGGAACAACGCTTCACCGAATTGTCCCGCGCCAACATGCAACTGGATATGACCCGGGGCAAGCCGTCGCCGCAACAACTGGACCTCAGCGACGGCATCCTCACCATTGTCGGCCCCGGCGAGTGCATGGGCGAGGATGGGACTGATTATCGCAACTACGGCATCGGTACGGGCATCCCGGAAGCCAAGGCTTTCTTTGCCGCCTTTTTGGAAGTGGAGCCGGACCAGATCATCGTCGGCGGCAATTCCAGCCTGAACATGATGTACGACGCCATGGCCGGCGCCGTGCTGTTCGGCCTTCCCGGCGGCGGCGGCCCGTGGCGGGGCGAAGATGGACAGAAGGCCAAGTTCATCTGCCCGGTGCCCGGCTACGACCGCCACTTCGCCGTCTGCGAGCAGTTGGGTATCGAGATGATCGCCGTCGACATGAATGAGGACGGGCCCGACATGGAGGCGGTGGAATCCCTGGCTAACCGTGATGCCGGCGTCAAGGGCATCTGGTGCGTGCCCAAGTATTCCAACCCCACGGGCATTATCTATTCCGACGCCACCGTGGAACGTCTGGCGGCGATGAAGACGGCGGCGCCCGATTTCCGCATCTTCTGGGATAACGCGTATGCCTACCATCACCTGGGCGGCGGCCCAGCCCGGGTGGGCCATATCCTCCGCGCTTGTGAGGCCGCCGGCAACGCCGACCGGCCTTTGCTGTTCGGTTCCACCTCCAAGATCACTCATGCCGGATCGGGGGTCGCCATGATGGCGGCATCGAAGGCCAACATCGCCGACGCCGCGGCCAAGCTGTCCATCGCCACCATCGGGCCCAACAAGATCAACCAGCTTCGCCACGTGCGTTTCTTCGGCGGCATGGACGGCCTGTTGGCTCACATGGACCGGCAGGCGGCGCTGATCGGGCCCAAGTTCGCCGCCGTCAACGATGCCCTGGAACGCAACCTGGGCGGCAAGGGCGTCGCCGCCTGGACCAAACCGCAAGGCGGCTATTTCGTCAGCGTCGACGTGCTGGACGGCTGCGCCGCCCAGGTGGTGAAACTGGCCGGACAGGCCGGGGTGAAGCTGACCCCCGCCGGCGCCACCTTCCCCTATGGGCGGGACCCCCATGACCGCAACATCCGCCTGGCGCCGACCATGCCAACCGTGGACGAGATCGAACGGGCGATGGAAGTCTTCTGCGTCTGCGTCGAACTGGCCTGCGCGCGGAAGCTGGGGGAGGCTGACTGAAACTGACAAGGGGGAAAAGATTATCGCCCTTGAGCGGGTTTTTCCTGGCGGTTCGCCGACGTATGCATTGAGGTGAGAGAAGGGCGGGCTATGAATCCTGGGCGGCGATCAAGGAAATGTTGGTACTGATTTTCAGTCACAATCCATAAAGGCTCAGTTGTTTCGATAGGGTATCATGCAGTACGAATTATTTATGTGAACACCTTCCCGAGACAAGTACCAGGAAATCGAATTCATTGAGAGATCGCTGTTCGGCGTCGGCCCCAAGAAAATATGCTCAATATCTATTGCCTGTTGGTTATTTTTTGGCAATGGCACTTCCATGAATGGGATAAGCGAAGTAGCTCCTTCTCGATACTTGATCGGTGTTTCAACGTAGTTGCTAATGATAGGCGAAACTATTCGCCACTCCTTTTCTTCGTGGAAGGCAGGATTCTTGATGAGTGCAGCGATCATCAACAGTTTGGACTCTAACTCAGAGAAGATATCATGAAATGATTGCGTTGGATGCTTTTGGTTAGGCGGAGCTTCTCCCCGCTCTTCGGCCATCAAAACAACTGCGTTGATTAGCTGCTCTACCAAAGCTTTCTTACGATCCTTGCCGTAGATGCATTTGCCAATCGCGAAGGATTTAGACCTAGCCGACCTTGTGAGCTTGTCAGGATCGAAACCGAGACTTACACCGTTTCCGTGTGGGCAATAACCCCTCCACTGGCTGAGCAAATTACCTTCCTCGGTGTAGGACCCCACAAAAACCAACGGCCCATTTTTTCGGCGGGTTGCACTCCATTCTCGAAATTGAATAAGCACGTTGCGCGGGCCAGCACCGTTCTCCAGTCGTATCCCAATTTCCCGATCGAGCAGTTTCCCAAGATGCTTAAGCTCCTCGGTGTCGTTGAGATAGTGAATCTCGCTTGCCCGCATATTGCGGCTTTTGACCATTCCCATTAGGCCGGTCAGCGACGTGTAGTGATAAAGAGTCTTAGTGGGCTGCTCTTCGTATAGCTGCTTGATTATTTCATCCATTATGGACTGGATCTCTAGCAATTTTACCGGCTGGTTAATGTACGATTCACGCCGCACCTCAGACAAGTCCAAGTTAGCTCAATAATAACTCTAGTCCGATTATGGCTGAAAGCTGACCTGTCCGCACCTTATGTTGCGGGGAAGGAAACCACCCACATGCGGGCTTGGCGGCGAATCAATAGAGCAGTCAAGGACCAACTGGCCTGCAGCGTTCGGGGTTTGATTGATACCAGATTGCGGTGATTGAGACTCATTTTGGCCCTTTTCATGGGGCGAGAAGTCTGAATCAATATCGGTGAATCGTTTCAGGGAGGTTCACCATGGGTGCAGCGATTGCTTTGCGTGAAGATTATGAGGCTGGGGGTTT
>JAJRSS010000059.1 GCA_024278615.1 Alphaproteobacteria bacterium | reverse complement strand
GGGCCGGGCGCGCATGCCGCCGCCGACCAGGGCGGGAACGGAGGCCGAATGGTGGGGGTCGCGGAAGGGCCGCTGGCGGATCAGCCCGCCGCCGCCCATGCGGCCGGCCAGGCTGTGGATCATGTTCACTTCCAACGCCTCGGCCGCGTCCAGGGGCGGCAGCAGGCCGGGCAGGCGCTGGGCCAGCATCGACTTGCCGGCCCCCGGCGGGCCGACCATCAACAGGTTATGGCCGCCGGCGGCGGAAACCTCCAGCGCCCGCTTGGCCGTTTCCTGGCCCTTGATGTCGGCCATGTCCGGATAGCGGGCGGGCTCGGCCGCCAGCCGGGGTTGGGGCGGGCCCAATACCTGGGCGCCCTTGAAGTGGTTGATCAACGCCAACAGGCTGGCCGGCGCCAGCACCTCCACCTCGCCGGCCCAGGCCGCTTCGCCGCCCTGGCTTCGCGGGCAGATGAGGCCGCGGCCGGTGGCCCCGGCGTGAATGGCCGCCGGCAATACGCCGGCCACCGGGGCCAGCGATCCGTCCAGGGCCAGCTCGCCCAGGCAGGCATAGCCGGCGATCAGGTCGGCGGGCAGGACATCCATGGCCGAAAGCAGGCCCAGCGCGATGGGCAGGTCGAAATGGCTGCCCTCTTTCAAGACATCCGCCGGGGCCAGGTTGATGGTGATGCGCTTGGGCGGCAGGGCCAAGCCCATGGCGCCCAGGGCGGCGCGCACCCGCTCGCGGCTTTCGCCCACCGCCTTGTCGGGCAGGCCGACCACGGTGAAGGCGGGCAGGCCCTGGGACATCTGCACCTGGACATCCACGTCCAGCACATCGAACCCCTGAAACGCAACGGTGCCGGCCCTCGCGACCATGCCGGGACGCCTCCCTGTTAAGACCTCGAATGGCATCAGGGGCCTACTCTATCAGAACAATTAGAGAACGCCAGAACTTTTCGGTATTAGGTAGCAAACGTACCTATCGTGTTTTGCGTCCAGTTTCCGGTGGCAGGAGGTAAATGAACAAGTTTTGGGCGGTGGTATTAGCTGGTGTCGTTGCCTTTAGTTTTGTTATCACCATTGGAGGGGCGAAGGCGGTCATAGTTCCAGCCCGCTTTATCGACAAAAACGAGGTTATTTTCGTCGTCGTCCCGGTAGACTCTCGCATATCCGCCCCGGTGGCATTGCCCGAACTCATCGGTGTAATCGACGTATCCATACAGCCACAACTCTTTGCCTTTTCCTTCGTTTGGAATTTTCAACGTGGCACCTTGTTTGGAAAATGCTTGCGTTACCAAGAAGAATCCAACTTCCTTTCGCGGCCAATCTCTCCGATACAGGGGGCGATCCGGAGCCGGATTATCTTCACCGAACCAATCAAGTTGGAGCAACGTGTTAGTAACAGTGGCCGGTGTTCGCCCGAAATTTTTTATTTCGAAAGCAACTTTTGCATACCCGGCGTGAGAAAGAAGGTCCAATCCTGGCGCGTGGTGGGATATCGTGACGTAAGCGCGTTCGGAACGGCGCATTGCGCCAACGGTCTCAGCAGCAGATTGCGCCGCAAGACTGGCGGCGGCGGTAGCTTTCTCCGACTCAGCTACAACCTGGCGGGTAGCGGAAAGGGTTTTCCAAACCAAAATTACAGCCCAGAAACTTACCCCTACCGCCAATATGCCCGCAGCAGCCATGATCCATTGGGCGGGCGTATCGCCCCACACTCCCCAAATGGACGGTTCGTTACTGGTGGTGAGTGGGTGGTCAGGCTGATTGTTTTCTTCGGCCTGATATTCCCCATCATGTGGGGTGCCGCTGAGTTCAGTTGGCGGGGGCTTGATAGTAGGTGGCGGTTCTTCAGCGGCCTTACTGGGGGCCTCTTTTGTGTCGGCCTGTCCGGCTTCCCGCTTATCGTGTGGCCCTTCTTCCGCCTGTATGGTGGCTTGCCCTAACGCCGGGAGGGCCAGTACAAGAATTACTCCAAGCGCAAGTTGGTACAGCCTATCGCGACTAAACATTGAACCAAGAATACAGCCGTAAAATCACCACGGGAAATTTTGTTGTTAATGTTCCGCTCTGTTTCGTGAACCCCAAGGGAGCACTATGGGGACTAGCATTAATGACCTCAAGCAATGATGGTGTCCGGGGATAATTATGACGGCTAGGTTGATGATATACGAATTTCTGGCGACCCCGGCCCGTGCTTGGTTGTAGCTGTGCGCCCGTCTTGCCGGCGGCAAGTTTGAGTGTGGCCCCGTCAGTGATCCAAACGAGTCGTTAAAAGACTAACGGGGCCAGAGATGGTTAGCTGAAACCGTTCTCTTTTTCCCACTCGCGGGCAGCATCTTCAGTTGTACGGCGACCGACCTGCGTGAGTTTCGCATTGGGCCACTTCTGCTGGTGCTACCCTTCGCGGCGCTCGAGATCATCGGTTATGCCGCCGTGGACAACTTTACGCCCAACACGGACTTTGTATTTGTAGGTACCACGCGGTTTTTCCATTGGTAGTGTTTCCTTCTATTAAGGGCGGGAACCGCTTGACGGGGGAAGATTCACGTAATATCAAGAATCTCGATCAAAGCCCGCCCCGCCGCGATTCCCAAGTTTTGTGGGGCTTTTAGAAGCCGGGATTGCCGTCCCGGCTTCTTTACGTCTAGGTTGAATCTAGGTATGTGTGGAAGCGGGAGTCAAGGCACAATTTGTGCCCGTATTCCAAATATTTACATGATATGGTGTATATCGTGGTTAACGTTCAATCTCCCAAATCATGTGCCGCCGGACCTTAGGTGCGTTTGCTACCTAACACCGGAACTTTTGCATCCCCGCGCCGCAAGGGCCTGGAAAAGGACCGGTTTTCGGCCCGGGCCGCAGTCGGTTATTGCGGCGCCTGGGTCTTCTGCTGTTCGAAAAACTGGAAGATCTGCACCCAGGCATCCTGGCCCTGCAGTTCCGGGTTGACCAGGCCGACGAATTTTCGCGTGCCGCCGGCCAGGAAATGCAGGAAATAGGAATTCTGATAG
>JAJRSS010000058.1 GCA_024278615.1 Alphaproteobacteria bacterium | reverse complement strand
GCCGCCGTCCAATGTAGGGTCAGATATCGAGAATCAGGGTTTCCCCAGGCTCGGCCCTGGACGAACAGATCATGATCGCCTTGTGCCGGGCCTTGTCTTCAGCGCTCAGGAAGCAGTCCCGGTGATCGGCCCTGCCGCCCAACAGGCGGACACGGCAGGTTCCGCAATTCCCTTCCTCGCAGAATGAGCCCACGAAGACCCCGGCTTCCCGGACTACCTGGAGGATGCTTTTGCCGGCGGGCACGATCAGGGTTTTCCCCCGCCTGGAAAGCACAATGTCAAAAGGCGTGTTCTCCCGACCCGTTTCATCTCGGGGCGCCGCTGTAAACCGTTCGAAGCGAACCGCCCCTTCAGGCCAGTGACCGGCGGCCCGCCGGGCGGCGTCAATAAGATCCGAGGGACCACAGATATACAGACAGGCGCCCTTTGCCGGGCCGGCTAAAACCTTTTCCAGGTCGATGCCCCGCGATGGGTCTCCCCCGTCGTGGTAGAATACCACCCGGTCGCCGAAGACTTCCCTGACCTCGGCGCCGAAGGCCGTGGTTTCGGGGCCGCGGGTGCAATAGTGCAGGGTCGCCGGCGCGCCCAGGCTGCGCAGCCGCCGGCCCATGGCCAGCAGTGGCGTTATGCCGATGCCGCCGGCGATGAGCATATGCCGCGAAGCGCCCTCGTCCAGGGGAAAGTCATTCCTGGGCGCCGCCGCCTCCAGGATGTCACCCACCGCCACGTTACCGTGCAGCCAGGCGGACCCGCCTCGGCCCGCCTTTTCGCGCAGTACCGCGATGATGTAGCGCCGGCGCTCTTGCGGATCGTTGGCCAGGGAAAAGGACCGCCTGAGGCCATTGCCGGTAATGATGTCGATATGGCCGCCGGCGGTGAACACCGGCAACTCGCCTCCGTCTTCGGCCACCAGTTCGAATTTCCTGATCTCGGCGGTCAGCCGCTCCAGGCTCCGGACCTTGAGCCTCAACCGGGGTTCGGCGTTGGTTTCAGGAAATTTCTGGTCCGCATCCAGGATGAGACGGTCCACCGTATCGCCACCGAGGATATGGCGCTCGAGGATTTCGTCCACATCCTCCCGGGTATTGTAATGGTACCAGACGGCTTCGGGATAGATAACCATCACCGGCCCCAGTTCGCAGCGCTCCAGGCACCCCGCCTTGTTGACCCGGATGCCGCCGATTCGCAGTTCCTTGGCCCTGGCCTTCATGTACTTATGCAGGTCTTGCGATCCGCGCGCCGAACAGCTTCCCCGGGAATGGCCGGGCTGCCGCTGGTTGATGCAGCAAAAGACATGGACCTGATAGACCAGCCGCTTTTGTCCGCCGCGAGAATTCATCCCGTCACTCCGCCGGCAGCTCGCCTGCTTCGCGCATTTCCTTGAGTACGCCGCTGGCCAGCTTGTGGGCCTCGACCCCCGCCGGCACGCCGCAATAAATGGAAATCTGGATCAACGCGTCTTTCAGTTCCTCGAGGGTCAGGCCATTGCCGATGGCGGCCCGGAAATGCAGCGCGAATTCCGGCCCCCGGTTGAGCGCCGCCAGCATCCCCAGGTTGAGGAGACTGCGCTGCCGCCGGTCCAGCCCGTCCCGGCCCCACCCGGCGCCCCAGCAGTATTCGGTCATGAAATGCTGGAAATCCCGATTGAAATCGTCGGCTTCATCGAGCGTTTTCCGGACCCGTTCCGGGCCCAGGACTTCCATGCGAATTCTGCGGCCGGTTTCAAAGGTTTCTTGTGACATGACTTTCCTTTTCCTTGTTCATAGCCTGAGCGTAAGTGGTTTTTATTGAAAAAAAAGAGGTGTCTAGTGATAAGTGACTCTTTTTATCTTCAAGCCTTTTTAGAATTAAATAGAAAACATGGCTACTATTCCCTGCCAAACTATTCAAATAAGTGGGGCCATCATCGCTTCTTGGGCTGAGATACCCGAAGGTCGAGGTGGCGGTGATTATCCGCGAAGAAGACCCGGTCCACCTAAGCGGCGAATCAAATATTGAGAAGGGTATCCACTTCCGCCTGATCCATGGTCTTTTGGCTGCCGTGAATGATCCCCGAGGCCACGTCCTGCAAGCGCTGGATCACCTGGGATAGGGCCGTCGCGTCGATCCTGACCAGGTCCATGTTGCCGGTGGCCACATCGGCGTCCAACCGTTCGACCGCGGTTTGGATCAGGTTGTTCAGTTGTTCGACGGTTTTCTCGAAAGGCCTGCGGTGCCTTTCCGGAACGTATTCATAGGCTTCAACCGCCAGGGCGGCATCGGAAAAGGAACTGCGCCGGAAGTGATCCTGATAGCCCACGGGCCGCCACGCCCTGGCTTCCTCCAGGATCTCGGGCATGTCGGGGATTATCTCAAGCAGCATCACCAATTCGTTGAAATGGTTCAGATAATCCGTCGCCAGCAGGGTTTGTTCATGGATATTGGTGCCCCGCACCCTTTGCCGCATGGCCTCGAGGCCGCCATCACCAAGAGGCTCTCCGGATAAGGTCTTTTCGTTCATTCCGTTTCCTGCCGACATCTTCCACACCCGACGGTGGGGTAGAATAGATGGGGACGCCGGTCCCGCCAAGAGCCCTCGTATAAAGGTTTTCGGACCGCCGGCCGCCACCGGCCCTGAATCGGTCCTGAACCAGCCCGGCGCCGGTAAACGGCGGAAATCCTTGTCTCGGGGTGGTAAAAGCGGCATTCTCCCGCATTCTTCGGTACCCCAATTCAAGGACCTGACGGCCATGGCCGGCGACCGCATCTACTTCTACGACAGCACCCTTCGCGACGGGGCGCAGACCCAGGGTGTGGATTTCAGCGCCGTCGACAAGGAAAACATCGCCCGCGAACTGGACGCATTGGGCGTCGATTACGTCGAAGGCGGCTGGCCCGGGGCCAACCCCACCGACGATGCCTTCTTCGCCAGCCCGCCCCGGCTGACCCGCTCCCGCCTGGTGGCCTTCGGCATGACGCGGCGAGCTGGACGCTCGACGGAAAATGACCCGGGACTCAACGCACTATATGACACCGGCACCAATATCCTGTGCCTGGTGGGGAAGTGCTGGGATTTCCACGTGGAAACGGCGCTGGACATCGAACTGGACGAAAACGTCGCCATGATCGCCGACAGCGTCCGCTATTCCGCCACCAAGGTGGAAGAAGTGATGTTCGATGCCGAGCATTTCTTCGACGGCTACAAGACCAACCCGGAGTTCGCCCTGCGCTGTATCAAGGCGGCCTATGACGCCGGCGCCCGATGGGTGGTGTTGTGCGATACCAACGGCGGCATGCTGCCCCATGAAATGGATTCCATCATCAGGGAAGTCACCAAGCACGTTCCCGGCGGTCATCTGGGGATTCACTGCCACGACGATACGGGCAACGCGGTCGCCAACACCCTTATCGCGGTGGAAGCCGGCGTCCGCCAGGTCCAGGGTACCCTCAATGGGTTGGGCGAGCGTTGCGGCAACGCCAACCTGGTTTCCATCATTCCGTCCTTGATGCTGAAGATGGGCTATTCGTCATCGGTGACCGCCGGCGACCTGCCCCACCTGACCCGTGTTTCCAGGGTGGTGGACGAACACCTGAACCGGTCGCCCAACCGGGGCGCGCCTTACGTCGGTGAATCCGCCTTCGCCCACAAGGGCGGCCTGCACGTCTCGGCGGTGGAAAAAGACCCAAAGTGTTACGAACATGTGGTTCCCGGCCTGGTCGGCAACCACCGCCACATCGTCGTTTCGGACCAATCGGGCCGCTCCAACATCCTGGCCCGATTCCGCGAGATCGGCCTGGACGTGGATACCAGCGATCCAAAGGTCGCCGGACACGTCAACCGGCTGGTGGCCACGGTCAAGGAGCGGGAATTCGACGGCTATGCCTATGACGGCGCCGAGGCCAGCTTCGAGCTTTTGGCCCGCCGGGCGCTGGGCACCGTGCCCGAATACTTCACCTGCCAAAGCTTCCGGGTCATCGACGAGCTGCGATGGAGCGCCAGGGGCGACCTGGTCACCCTGTCGGAGGCCACCGTCAAGCTGACCGTGGGCGGCGAATCCTTCATGTCCGTGGCCGAGGGCAACGGACCCGTCAACGCGCTGGACGCGGCCATGCGCAAGGTGCTGACCCCCCTCTATCCGGCCCTCGAGGACCTGCGCCTGGTGGATTACAAGGTGCGCATCCTGACCCCGGGGGAAGGCACCCGCGCGGTCACCCGGGTGATGATCGAAACCGCCGACGGCCATGGCCAGTTGTGGTCCACCGTCGGCGTCTCCGCCAACGTCATCGATGCTTCCTACAACGCCCTGCACGACAGCATCGTTTTCAAGCTGTACCGGGACGGCGCCGCCCTTGACGCCGCTTGAGGAAATCCCATCCGCCATGGCCGGCGACCGGCAATCCAGGCGGCCGTCCAGAAGGCTGCCCAAATCGGCGGCGGCGGCGGCGGATCCCGGCCCGGCCATCATCCTGGTCCGCCCCCAATTGGCCGAAAACATCGGTATGGCCGCCCGTTCCATGCTCAACTGCGGCCTCGGCGACCTGCGCCTGGTCAACCCCCGCCAGGGCTGGCCGAATGAAAAGGCGGTGGCGCCCGCGGCGGGCGCCGACCTGGTCTTGGAAGCGGTGAAAGTATTCCCGACCACGGCCGCGGCGGTGAGCGACCTGGGCCGGGTCTACGCCACCACCGCGCGGGACCGGCGGATGACCAAGGAAGTGCTGACGCTGCGGGCGGCGGCCCGGAAAATGCGCGCCCACATTACCGGCGGCGGACGGGCGGGCGTGCTGTTCGGCGCCGAAGCCAAGGGCCTGGATAACGATGACGTCGCCCTGGCCGACGCCCTGCTGATGGTTCCCCTCAACCCCACTTTCCGCTCCCTCAACCTGGCCCAGGCGGTCTTGCTGTTGAGCTACGAGTGGCTCCTGTCGGGCGATACGACCCCTGATTCGGTGGTCGCCACGCCCAAGGCCACCCGGCCCGCCAACAAGGAAGAACTGGTGATGATGTTCGAACACCTGGAACGGGAGCTGGATGATTGCGGCTTCCTCTATCCGCCGGAAAAACGCCCGGTCATGGTGCGAAACATCCGCAATATCTTTCAGCGGGCCGAATTGACGGAACAGGAAGTACGGACGCTGCGCGGCATCATTACCGGACTGTCGGCGAAGCGGAAGCAAAACTTCCCCGATTAGCCCATTGGATCAATGGGATGCGAGAACCCTCCGGATACAGGTAGATCGCAAGACCAAGTTCATATTACAAGGGTACTATCTAGACGAAATAACCCCCGCCAAAGTCATCAAAATCGACCCCGGGGGAGAGGGATAGGGGCGAGGCCATCGGAATGAAACCACCTGCCGGAAGACCGTCCGCCGGCCGCCGCCGGGTCCCGGTGGTGCTGTTGGCCCTGTACCTCTTGGCCGTCGCCCTTGGCGCGGGGTTGCCCCGCCCCGCCCAGGCCCAAGACCGGGAAACCACTCCCCGGGAAACCACTCCGGCCGCCGCCAGCGAAATCCGCACCGTGGTCGCCGCTGTTCCCCGTTCCCCGCTGCCCCGGTACGGTATTGATGGCCGGGGCAGGCCGCGGGGTTTCGCCATCGATGTCCTGGAAGGAATCACCGCCAAGGCAGGCCTGGCCGTCACCTACCTGTTGACGGACAATCTTGCCGATGCCGCGACCGCCCTGAAAAACGGCGAGGCGGACCTTATCCCCAGCATTCCCATGGAACCCAAAGGCCCCCTGGAACCTAAAGGCAAGGCCGGTTTCGCCTTCTCCGCGCCGGTGGAAACCTTTGCCCTGTCCCTGTTTGTTCGGGATGACGCCTTCGACATCAAGGGAATTGGCGACTTGACCGGACGAAAGCTGGCGCTGGTGGATTCCACACCGGGCTACCGCCTGTACAAGGACCGGCAGGATTTGAATGTTAAAGTTTTCCGAGACGTGCAAACCGCGCTGCTTGAATTGACCACGGGGTATGTTGACGCCCTGGTGTATCCACAACCGGAAATGCAGGGCCTGCTCAGGGAAACCGGCAACCGGGGCCGGGTCAAGGCCGTCGGCCGGCCGCTGGTGAAAATCCAACACGCCATGCGCCTGCGGATGGAGGACGGCCAACTGATCACCCGGCTGAACAGGGCCGTGGGGCAATTCGTCGGCACGCCGGCCTACCAGCGGATTCACGCCAAATGGTACGGGGAACCGCCGCCCTATTGGACGGCGGCCCGGGCCGCCGGGGCCGTCGGCGGGCTGCTGGGCCTGGTCATAATTGTCTTGGTGGTCTGGCGCTACCGCACCGCCGCCGAGTTGAACCGGGAGTTGAAGGCGAATAAGGACCGCTTTGCCCGCGCCGTGACCAGCACCAACGACGGCATATGGGAATGGAACATCCTTACGCACCACGTCTATTTCTCGCCCCGGTGGAAGCAAATCGTCGGCCGCGAAGGGGAGGAACTTGACCCCACCTTGAAAACCTTCGAGGCAATGCTGCATCCGGATGACGCCGACCGTCACTCTGAGGCCCTGCGCGCCCACCTGGAGAACAAGGCGCCTTACAATATTGAAATCCGGTTGCGGAAAAAAGACGGCGAAGACGTCTGGGTGCGCGCCCGGGGTCAGGCAAGCTGGAATACAAGCGGCGATCCCATCTACATGACCGGTTCGATCACCAATGTGACCGATCGCAAAAAGGCGGAAAATTCCCTACGCGAAAACATCCGGCTGGCGAGGGCTTTCGAATCGCGGTTGCAAGACGCCATCGACAACGTCACCGACGGCATCGCCCTCTTCAGCAGCGAAAACCATCTGATCCTGTGCAATAGGAATTTTCGCGATTTCTACGGCTACAGCGAGGAAGAGGCCGCGCCCGGCACCCACTGCCATGACCTGAGCCGGCTGGACATGGAACGCCAATCGGTCATCGTTTCCGGTGAATTCAAGGAAGAGTATATTCATCGCCGCGATAGCGATACGACCAAATCCCGATCCCCCTTCATAGTGCAACTGAAGGATGGCCGATGGTTGGAAATCCGGGATTACAAGTCCAGGGACGGTTCCGTCATCAGCATCCACACCGATATCACCGAGCGCCGGCGGGCGGAAGAGGCCCTTCGGGAATCCAACGAAGACCTTGAACGCCGGGTCGAGGAACGGACCGCCGAACTGACCCGGGAAATCGCCGAGCGGGGCAAGGCCGAAAAGGAGCTGGACCGGCAGAGGATTCTGTTCGAAAACGTCTTCCGGGATTCCCCCGACGCCATGGTTCTGGCCGACGCGGACCGCAATATCACCATGTGCAACCCTGCCATGACGGAGCTTTTCGGTTACCGGCCCGAGGATCTGTTGGGCAAAATGATGGCCGTTCTCTACGAGAACCAGGAGGAATTCGAGCACCAGGGGCGCGAACGCAACGCCATGAGCGCCGAGGCGAAACTCAAGCCCTATGTGGTCAACTACGCCCGCAAGAACGGCGAGATCTTTCCGGGAGAAACCGTTGGCGCCCCCATCCATGACGAAGCCGGCAACGTTCTCGGGTTTATCGGCATCATTCGCGACATCAGCGAGCGGGAACAGGCCCGGCGGGAACTGATCAACGCCAAACAGGAGGCGGAAGCGGCCAACCGGGTGAAATCGGAATTCCTGGCCAACATGAGCCACGAACTGCGAACCCCGCTCAACGCCATCATCGGTTTTTCCGACACCATGAGGGAGCAGGTGTTCGGCCCCCTTTCCAACAAGAAATATGAGGATTACGTCCACAACATCTATGAATCCGGCGAACACCTGATGGACCTGATCAATGATGTCCTCGACGTTTCGGTCATCGAAACCGCCGAGTTGAAACTCGATGAAGAAGACGTCGACCTTGGCCGGCTGTCCGAAGCTTCCCTGCAGCTGGTCCGTCTGCGGGCGGAGAAAAATGGCGTCCGGCTTGTCAACAAGGTGGGCGATTGGCTTCCCCGCCTGAAATGCGATGCGCGGCGGCTTAAGCAAATCCTGCTCAACCTGCTCGACAACGCGATCAAGTTCACCCCCGAAAACGGGGAGGTCACCCTGGACGCCGAGATCCGCGCCGACGGAACGCTGGCCTTCACCGTCTCGGATACGGGCGTCGGCATGACCCCGCAAGAGATGGAAGAAGCCATGGTGCCCTTCGGACACGGGGACCCCACCTTGAGCCGGAAAGGCGAAGGACCCGGTCTTGGCCTTACGGTCACCACGGGCCTGGTGGAGGCGCATGGGGCGACCCTGGAAATCGACAGCGTCTCCGGCCAGGGAACCACCGTCACCGTGCGCTTCCCGGCGAACCGGGTCACCGGCTAAGCCCCCCCCTCTCCCCTCATTTTGGGCAAATAACGAAACGAAGCCAAATGGAAGCCACCGCGGCCCGTTCAGACCGGAAAACGCCTTAAATCCGGGTGGAAAGCCAGATCGCCAGGCGGGAGCCGGCCTTGATCAGGCCGCTGAGGACCTGGTAACCTGGCGCTTGCTCCGCCCCGTGGGCCAGGCCCGTATCCCGGTGTTGCAGTTCGTCGGCGCGGAACTCGGCGTAGGTCTCCTTGAGTTCCGCCTCGCCTTCCCCTTCGGCCTCGCCCAGGCTTTCGATCTGGCCGGCGTAGTGT
>JAJRSS010000057.1 GCA_024278615.1 Alphaproteobacteria bacterium | reverse complement strand
TGAAGCCATAAAACATAGCTTCCTGTTCCACCAGCCGTTCGCCCATCATTGCCCTAACTCCCAAAACAATCCTAATGAATTGAATCAGGACAGCGAGACAATCACAAGCAAGAGTTTTTCAACAAAATCGGCGAGGATCGACCCTTTGAGGTTGGACGCTATTGAGTCCTTCTCGAAAGATGGGCTAATCCCCATACGTCGGACAGGTCTATCGATTGCTTAAGTTGCAGTCTGGCCCGCCGGGTCCAAATCGAAACCGTCGCCGGCCGGGCTAAACGTATCCCTTCCAGGGTACCAGGATATTCTCGATCCAGCGCATCAGGCTATCTAAGATAAACGCAACCAAACCGATGACGATGATGCCGAGAAACACGATGTCGGTGGCCAGGAAGCGGGCGGCGTTGAGGACCATGACGCCGATGCCGGCCTTGGCGGCGACCATCTCGGCGGCAACCAGGGTGGTCCAGCCGAAGGCGATGGAGATACGCATGCCGGTCAGGATCTCGGGCAGCGCCGCCTTCATCACCACGTGCCAGATGACCTGACCACGGGACGCTCCCATGGAATAGGCGGCGTGGATCTGCTCGATGGAACACGATCGTACGCCGGCCCTGGCGCTGATCGCCAGCGGTGCGAAACAGGCGAGAAAAATCAGAAAGATCTTTCCCGAATCGCCGATGCCAAACCAGATGATGGTCAACGGCAGATAAGCCAGCGGTGGAATCGGCCGGTAGAACTCGAGCGGCGGATCGAAGACGCCGCGGGCAAAGCGGCTCATGCCCATAGCGATGCCGATGGGGATTGCCGTCACTACCGCCAGGAAGAAAGAGGTGAATACCCGATAGAGGCTCCAAAGGATGTGTTGGTGCAACGCGTTCTCGCTGAATCCCTCACATTGCGAGACGACCTCGTTCACCAGTCCGATGGTGACGAGGAGCGATTCCCAATAATAGTCGAAGCACGAGATCTTTATGAATTTGGAGTATACCAATCCCGGTGATGGCAGGAACAGCGGCCGGACAACCTCGACTTCGGTTGCCAGCCACCAGGCAAACAAGATGACAAAGATTGTCACCGTGCTGATCAGGGTGCTGTTGCCCGATCCCGGGGCGCCGAAGGGATCCTTCGATACCTCGTCGTTTCGAAACGGTTTAAACAAGTCCACGGGCTTTAAGCCTCCAACTCGGGAATTTCCTCGCCGTGAATGATGGAGAGGACTTCCTCGCGGACCTGGATGAAGTCCGGGTCGGATTTGATCCGGCGGGCGTTGCCATTGTCAAGAAATCGCTCGCAGAAGCTGAGGTCGTATTCGTGGGTAATCCGTCCCGGGCGCGGCGACATGACGATGAGCTTGGTCGCCATGAACAGCGCCTCTTCGACGCTGTGGGTAATGAAAAATACGATCTTTTGCGTCTTCTTCCAAACCTTCAGGATCAATTCCTGCATGTTCTCGCGGGTAAACGCGTCGAGCGCGCCAAGAGGCTCGTCCATCAACAGTATCTCGGGATCGCTCGTCAGCGCCCGAGCCAAGCCGACGCGTTGCTGCATCCCGCCCGAAAGCTGATAGATCGGATGGGTGTGAAAGTCGGTAAGGCCAACCAGTTCCAGGTTGGCCTCGGCGATTTTGTAGCGCTTGTGCTTGTCGACGCCCTGCAACTTGAGACCGAACGCAACATTGTCAACGACATTCAGCCACGGCAATAATGCGTGTTTCTGGAACACCACGCCGCGGTCCCGTCCTGGGCCGGCGATTGGATTGCCATGCAAGGTGATACTGCCTGACGTCGGTTGAAGGAACCCGGCGAGCAGGTTGAGGAGCGTCGTCTTGCCGCACCCGGACGCCCCGAGCGCCACGATGAATTCTTCGGGGTGGAAATCAAAATTGATATTTTCGAGGGCCTTGACATCGACTTCGGCGCCACCGACCGCACCGGAGAAAACCATGCAGACGTCCTTGAGCTTAAGAGTAGCGGTCATGGAATCATGCTTATCCTGGTCATCGTCCAGCAGAAAAGAGTGTGGAAGTCCCGGACACTTTTGTCCGGGACTTCCCAAAGATAGCTGATTAGCAGCCGCCACTCATAGCCATTTTTGCGAACTTCGCGTTGGAAGCTCCGGCATAACTATCGAGCACCTTGTCGATCTTGCCCTGCGACTTGAGGAACTCGGACGTCGCCTTCAGCGCGCTGGCAACGCCGCCACCGAGCCAGGTGGCCGATACCTGCTGTTCCAGGGTCGGGTAGTCGTAAAGGGCGAGGACGCCGCCAACCTGGTCGGCCTGACCCGATACGGCCTTGGCGATGGCCTTGGCTTTTGCCGTGCCGGGACCGTAATCGTTACGGTTGGCCCGGTAATCGGCATCCGCGTCGGCAACCATCTTGATCCACTGGCACATGAACTTCGGGTTCTTGTCGGTAAAACTCTTGCGCGCGACCATGGCGTCGAAGGTCGCCTTGCCCCAGTTCGAGAGGTCGCCTGACGAAAGCAGCACCCGGCCTTTTCCTTCATCTTGCCGAGCGCCGGATCCCACACGAAGCCCCCGTCAATATCGCCGCGCGTCCAGGCGGCGACCATGTCCGGCGGCGACATGTCGATAACGTTGACCTTCTTGGCGTCCAAGCCGAACTGCTCGAGGGCGAACATCATGTGGAAGTGGGTCGTCGATCCAAATGGCACGGCGATTGTCTTGCCGACCATATCCCGGGGGGCGGTAATCTTATCGTTGACGACCAGCGCCTCGGCGTCGTTGATATTGTCATAGACGTAGACGACCTGAAGATCGACGCCACGGCTGTAACCGGCGGCGGTCGGCGATGAGCCGTTGAGCGAAATGTCAATAGATCCGGACGCCATGGCTGTAATCACTTCGGTACCGGAGGACATTTTGAAGAACTCGATGCTTTTACCGCCGAGTCCCTCCTTTTTGAGCTTCTCCATTTGCGCCTTCCACGGTCCATAGACCAACTGGTAGCCGATGTTGACTTCGGCCGCCTGGGCGATACCGGCGCCGAGTGCGACCGCGGCGGCCAAACCGGCAACGGCAAACTTAATTCTCTTAATCATGGGTTCCTCCTTGCTATTGGTCATAGGTTGCTTCTTGGTTGGTTTTAGTCGAATTGAAATCAGCACACTTAGGGTGCCGCATTCTCTTATATGGCATTTTTTCAGTAGGTTCCCTCCCTTGCTCTCATTCAGTTCATCGCGCGGGTCCGGACGGACCCCGTTCACCTTCCGCTGGCCGCCATGGCCTCGCGGAGGACCGTGGCGATCACGAAGCAGTCCTCCGGTGTGAGCGACAACGGCAACCGGATATCACAGAGCCCCTTCAGCACTTGGTCGGCTTTCGGCACCGCCTGTTCCTGGTCAAGGTAGCGCCAATGTTCGTGGCGGCTCGTGAACCCGATCGGTTCCGGCGCGCCGAACCATTTCACGTGGACGCCGTGCGCGGCGGTCTCGCCAAGGAATCGCTCAATGCGTACGTCCTTCAATCCGATGATCGAGAACTGTAACGAACTCGGCACGAATTCCTCTTTTGCCGGGCGCACCGGTACCTGCAAGTGATCGATTGCTTCAATCATCGGCGCCAGCCTGTCGTAGATGGCACGCCACTGGTCATTGCGCTCCTCGATCAGGGGAAGCTGCGGGCGCAGAACGGCGGCGACGAGATTGGACATGCGCATCGAACAATTGGGTGTCGTCAAGCGATGCCGGTCGAATACCTCCATACCCGGGCGGGCACGATGCTGGGCATAAAGCATGTAGCTTCCCGAGCGCAGCAAGGCGCGCGCCGCGATATCCTCGTCGTTGGTGACCAGCAAGCCACCTTCGCCGGAATTGATGTGCTTGAAGGTCTGGGTGCTGAAACAGGCGACATCGCCGAAGGTGCCGGTCAGACGCCCACCCCAGGACGCCCCCATGGTATGGGCGCAGTCCTCGATGACGAGCAGATCATGGCGCCGGCAGACCGCCATGACGGCATCCATATCGGGAATGTGGCCGCGCATGTAGGACAACATCAGGAATCTGGCGTCACTTTCCACCGCTTTGCGATCCAGATCGTCAACATCAATGACGAAACGCGCGTCTATATCGACCAAAACCGGCTCCGCACCGGCATGCGCAATGGCGCCCGGCACCGGCGCCAGGGTGAAGGCATTGACGAGAACCTTGTCGCCTGGCGATACACCGGCCGCCATAAGGGCGACGTACAATGCACACCCCCCCGAGTTTACGCCGACGCAGTACTTGCTGCCAATCAAGGCGGCGAATTCCTCTTCGAGCAATGCCCCCTCCGGAATCGAGTTCCGGTCCTCACCATAGCGGAACAGGCGCCCGTCGCGCATCAGCCGGACCGCCGCCTCGATCCCGGGTTCCGGAATGGGATCCGGCGCGCTCAAATCACCCTGGAAAACGGCCCGGTTGGATTTGACGGGCTTGGTTGCCGTATTCCTCATGGATTGAAATCCTTGACTTCCAGCCGGAAGTTCTCGTTCGGGAAATACTTAGCGAGACGGATGTCGCCCGTCATCGCGTGCCCTTCCATGCCCTCCAATCGCGATATCCTGGAAGCCACCGGCGCGACTTGGTGCGTCGCTTCACGGGTCATGCGCTGATAGGTCAACACCTTGACGAATTTCTGGGCATTGAGCCCGCCCGAATAGCGCCCCGCCCCCCGCGTCGGAAGAATGTGGTTGGGACCTGCGCATTTATCGCCGAAGGCCACTGTCGTCTCTTCGCCGAGGAACAAAGAGCCGTAATTGCGCAGGTGGGCCAGCCACCAATCCAGGTCCCGCGCCTGGATCTGCAGGTGCTCCGGCGCGTAGGCATCGCAGACTTCCCTCATGTCTTCACGGGTGTCGGCGAGCATGACCTCGCCGAAATCGCGCCAAGCCGCCTCCGCCGAGGCCTTGGCCAGGGAGGGCAGGGCGTCGATAACGCCCGGTATTAGCTCAATGACCGCGTTGCCGAGTTCGGCGGAGGTCGTCACCAGCCATACCGGCGAGTCGGGTCCGTGCTCAGCCTGTCCGGCCAGGTCCGCGGCAACGATTTTTGGGTCCGCCGTGTCGTCGGCGGCGACCATGGATTCCGTCGGGCCGGCGAAGACGTCGATGCCGATGCGGCCGAACAGCAACCGCTTGGCCTCGGCTACGTAACTGTTACCCGGACCGACCACGATATCAGCGGGATGACCGGTAAAGTGGCCATAGGTCAGCGCGGCGATTGCCTGAACGCCGCCGAGGGCCAACACCTGATCGGCGCCCGAAATCTGCATCGCGTAAAGGATTGCGGGATGGATGCGATCGTCCTTCTTCGCCGGCGAGGCGGCGATGACGTTTTTTACCCCCGCCACCTTGGCCGTGCATACGCTCATGATGGCCGAGGCAGCGTGAGCATAACGGCCACCGGGGATATAGCACCCGGCGGTGGTCATTGGAATCAGGCGTTGCCCGGTGACCAGGCCGTCGGCGAGCGGCGTTTCGAATTCATGTTGTGAATCGCGCTGCAGGGTGGCGAAATCCCGGATCTTTGCGTGCGCGTAGCCGATGTCGTCTTTCACGGTCTCCGGCAAACGGACCTCGGCATCGCGAAACCACTCCGGCGGAACAACGATTTCGCCCGACCAGTTATCAATGCGTTTGGCATAGTCGCGCGTCTTGGCCTCACCGCCGCCTTCGATCTGGGACAGGATTTCCGAGACGGTGGCGGAAACGGTGGCATCGACGGCGGCCGACGACTTCTCGGCCTGCTTCAGGAATCGGACAGCCATTGCCCCCTCAAGTCTCCCAGCGCTTAACCGGATCTTAGTGTCTTTTTGTATCAAAAATGAAAGCGCTTTCTTTTACACTGGAGCATCAATTGGTTGCCAGAGTCAACCAGCATGCTCTGATAATTGTGGAAATGTCTTCTTGAAGGCTAGGTTTTGCTACATCATCCTGATCTTTTAGAAGATTGACTGATTAGGTGCTGTACAATCCAAGAGATGAATGACGAAAAAAAAGAAATCGTTATCATTGACCGGGGCCATGGCTCGGCAACCCTCAACGATGTCGCCCAGGCGGCCGGGGTCTCACCGGCTACCGTTTCGCGGTGCCTGAACGCACCCGACGTCGTGCGCCCGGCCAAGCGGAAGAGGGTCTTCAAGGCGATCGAGGAATTAAGCTACGTGCCGCACGGCGCCGCCCGTGCCCTGGCCTCGCGTCGTACCCGTATGATCGGGGCAATTTTCCCGTCTCTCGACAACACCTTGTTTGGCGGCATGATGGAGGCCCTTCAGGGCGAGGTCGCGGCGGCCGGCTATACGTTGGTCGTCGCTTCGTCGGCCTATGACCCCGCCCAAGAGCTGAAAGATGTCCGCAACCTGATTTCGAGCGGCATCGATGCCCTGACCCTGGTCGGCGCGTCCCGGGAGCTTGCGGTCTATGAAATGATCCGGCGCAAGCGGATCCCTTACGTCCTCAACTGGATCTCCAAAGCGGAAGGGGGGCACCCGTGCGCCGGTTTCGACAATCTGGAGGCCGCCGCCCGCCTCACTCGCTATCTCCTTGACCTCGGGCACCGTCGCTTCGCCATGATCTCGGGGCACTTTATTAACAACGACCGTGCCATGGCGAGGTTCCGTGGGGTTGAATCGACTCTGCGGGAACGCGGGCTGGACCTCCCGCCTGAGCGCGTTCTCGAGCGCCGGTTCGGGGTCGATGAGGGCCGCGAGGCATTTCGGCTGCTGATGTCCATGCCGGAACCTCCGAGCGCCGTGATCTGCGGCGCCGACCCCTTTGCGTACGGCGCGATATTCGAGAGTCTTGACCTTGGCGTGCGCATTCCCGGTGACGTGTCGGTAACGGGTTTCGACGATATGTGGCCGGCGTCGCAGATCACACCCTCCCTGACGTCGGTACAGACGCCGAGACGGGAAATCGGTATCACCGTCGCGAAGTACCTGCTGGCCAAGCTCTCGGGCCAGTTGATCGCCGACCCGAGACCGATCGAAACGAGACTTGTCGTAAGGGATTCCACCGGGCCGGCCAAGCATGCCTGATTCCACCGGCATCCGCGACAAGGGCTACCGCTTCGTCGGTGAAACCCTCTACAGCCACGCCGACAAATCCCATGACGAGACGACGGTGACCGGTGAGCGCTACGTCGATCCGTCACTGCCCGGTACGGCGGCACTTCTAAAGGCCCTCGGCGGTCTTGGCGTGCCCTTGTTGACCCACTGGGAAGTCTATGGCTGGGAGCGCGACTGGCCGCGCTTTGACGTCCTTTATGGCGCCTGGGCACGGGCATGTTGGGCAAATGCGGAGCGCTGAAAGACGGGTGGCGAGCCGTTCTCGTGGACTTTCGGCCACGGCTTTTGTTCGCCACGGACGCCCACAAGCGCAAGCGTTGGAAAAAGTACGCCGAACACGTGAACACCATGCGTGCGTTGCTCGGTCAGTTGCCGCCGAACCGGCGAGATGGTCTTCTTTGTTGTCTGTAGGAGTTTAACCGGACCCAGGTGAGCCGAAAACGGACTTGGCCTTGGCTCTCACTCTCCCTTCTCCATCGCCTCCAACAGCGCCTGAAAGGGCAGCAGTACGCAGGCATGGCGGCTTTTGTGCCTGGACACGGGGGTGAAGACCTCCAGCTCATGCCACAGCTCCGGCCACAATTCCGGTCTTGATTCGGTCATCGGCGGTTGTTCCCCTTGGGCCAGCATGGCCGCAAGTCCATCGATAACCGCGGTCAGGCTTTGCCGGGTTTGACCGGCGGCGCGGGCGCCGGCGACGCTGGCCGCCGCCTCGCACAGCACACAGCCACGGACCCGGTGGGCCAGTTCCGTCACCGTGCCGTTGGAAAGGTTCACGTCCATGGTCACCCGGTCGCCGCAATAGGGATTGTGGGCGGTGGCGGTGGCGGTGGGATTTTTCAGCCGGCCTTCGCCGGTGTGGGCGTCGGCGAGGGAGAGGATGGCTTCGTGATAGGCGATGGCTTCGTGTTTAGGCGGCGCGGGGGAGGCGGCATCCCTATCTTTCAGTGCCGCCAGGTCCTCGGGTGTATCCACGTCGCCCAAGATGGCGCTGTCCTCCATTTCCACCGTGCAGACGCAATCGGCGTATCGTTTCAGCAAGGCGCGGCCGCCGGTGTCGCCTTCGATGGCGGCCAGGCCGGCAAAGAATCTGCGGTCCCACAGAACCGGGTTGCCCCGGCGGCCGTCGAACACGGGGACGCAGATGGCGCATTCCGAATCAGCGGCATGGGTGGCGATCAGCCGGTCAATGTGAGCGGCGGCGACGTGGGGCATGTCGCCCAGGCAGACGATAATGCCGCCGGTGTCTCGCGGCGCCGCCTTCACTCCCCTGCCAAGCGATGTCGCCATGCCCTGGGCGTAGTCCGGATTGTGGACGAAGGTGACTTCCCTGCCTTCCAGGGCGTGCCTTACCCGCCGGTCCTCGAAGCCGGTGACCACGATGACCGGGTTGGCCCGGGATTTAAGCGCCGAATCCACCACCCGTGTCAACATGGGCGTCCCGTCCACTGGGCATAGCAGCTTGTTGGCGCCGCCCATGCGCCGGGATTGGCCGGCGGCAAGCACCAGGGCGGTAATGGTCCCGGCCACGGTCACGCCTTGCCGTAACCGGCGGCGATGACCTGTGCCAGGATGGCGACGGCGATTTCCGCCGGCCCGCAGCCGCCCAGGTCCAGGCCGATGGGGCCGTGAATGCGATCCAGTGCGTCGTCGTCCGCTCCCTGGGCCGCCAGCCGTCGCCGCCGTTTGCCGTGATTACGCCTGCTGCCCAGGGCGCCCAGATAAAACGCGCCATCCCTCAATGCCGCCATCAGGGCCGGATCATCGATTTTAGGGTCATGGGTCAACGCCACTACCGCCGTGCGTTCATCGATGTTCATCTCTTCCCCGCCAGGCCAGGCGTGCGAAAGGGTAACGCCGGGGAAGCGTTCGGCGGTGGCGAAGGCGGATCGGGGGTCGATGACGGTGACTTCGTAACCGGTGAGGGCCGCCATCGGCGCCAAGGCCTGGGCAACGTGAACGGCGCCGACGATGATCATGCGAAGCGGCCGGTTGAAGACGTGCAGGAATACGGGTCCCGAAGGATCATCGAAAACGCGGCTTTGATCCATCGCCGCCGCCCTGGCCGCCGCTTCGATGGCTTGCCGGGAAAGGACAAGGCCGCCGGATACGCTGCCGCCCCGGACCACCGACCGCTCGCCCGTTTCCAGGCGGGTGGCCAGCACCACCGGACGGCAAGACAACAGGTCGCGGACCAGTTCCGGGCTGTTCGCGGGGGCGACATGGACCTTCATTTCACCGCCGCAGGCCAGACCCACTTCCCAGGCCATCTCGTCGGTGACGCCGAAATCCAAAAGCCTTGCCGTGCCGTCCTTGATCGCCTCCAGGGCTTCCCCGACCACCGCGCCTT
Source organism: Alphaproteobacteria bacterium (assembly GCA_024278615.1). Lineage (GTDB taxonomy): Bacteria > Pseudomonadota > Alphaproteobacteria > Rhodospirillales > 2-02-FULL-58-16 > JAJRSS01. The sequence continues at coordinate 13,222 of JAJRSS010000057.1, read as the reverse complement.
CGATGCAGCCGCCGGAAACGGAGCCGGTAAAATTACCGTCTTCGGCAATAGCCGCCATGCTGCCCGGCGGCAGGGGCGACGACCCCCAGGTGCTGACCACGGTCGCCGTGGCGACGTCCAGGCCACCGGCCAGCCAAGCCAGAGCCTGTTCCAGGACCTCGTCGCGGCCGGTTTTCATGGAGGACATGAAAGGTTTATTTGCGGACCCAATTGCCGCTTGTATCCTGAACGAAAGTCCCTGCGGCGGCCTTGCCGATCAGCTTTTGGCCGAACACCGCCTCGACCGCCTGAAGGGTGGTGCCGTTTTTCTTGGCAATGGACTGGTAATAGTTGCGGCGCTGGGCGTTGAGGTCGGCAACCAGCTGCTTGACCGCATCCGGCGCCGCCGGGCTGACCACGGCGGCGTATCCGTTCAGGCCTTCGCCGACCAGGCCGCTGGCCTTGGGTTGATCCAGGGCGCCGGCCCAGGCCGCCACGGTCAGCGCGATTACCGTAATAACCGCCGCCGTGAAAGTGGCCGCTATGCGTAACATTCCTCGCCAAATTGGTTTTGTGGCTGTCATTCAGAAAAGTCCCGGTTTGCTTTTCATCAGTTCGTCCACGTCCTTTTCAATCTTGATGCGGACTTCCTGTTCGATTTTAATGTTGAGGTTGATGACGATGGGCTTGTCCGGCGCCTCCACCTTGACCGTCGGCTGACAGGCGGCAAGCACCAAAGCGGCCAGACCGGCCACGGCGAATTTAACCGCCGAAGCTTTCCATGCGCTTGCGGATGGCGTCGGGCACCCGATATCCGGCCAGGCTGTTGCGCAGGATTGCGTCGAGCATGCCGGAGACGTTGAGGTTGAATTCAAGCGGGTATCCCTCCAGAAGGTCAGGGTTCGCCCCTTTCAAATGCAGGCCAATGACGGTTTCGCCACCGCCTTCCCGGTCGATGTCGACCTTCAGCGCCTTGTACTGAAAGTTCTCCAGCGCCTGGAGCAAAAGTCTACCCGTTTCGCCACTATCTTGCAATGCGGCCGGTGCGGTGAGCGGCGTATAGCGGAGGACGCCGGGGCCGGTGGATTGCAGAAACCCACCCTTAATGACCAAAGAGTCATCTTGCACCTGAACCGGGATCCGTCCGGCCAGAATTCCATTGCCCGAAAGGCCTTCCAGGTCCACCAGTTCCGCGAGGCGGGCCAAGTCCAGGTCCGAGACCTCCAGGGTAAAGACGTGGGTGTCGCCGGTCAGGTCGAAAACCGTGTCGGCGACTTGAACCCGCCCCCCCGCCAGGTGAATGGCGGTGCGCTCGACCCGAAGCTTGGCATCCGGCGTCAATTGAAAAACGATCAGGTTGTCGCTCAGCGGCACGCCGGTGTCGATCAGGGCGACGGCGGCCAGTTGGCCGGGCGGTGTGGCCGGCGGCCACGGGCGATCGAAGGTGATGACCGTGTTGATTCGCTCCATGCGCACGTCGCCGGCGGTGAAGGACAGGTCCCTTGCCAGCAGTTTGAGATCGGAGCTCAGGTTGAAATCGGAGCTTGGGCCGCCACCGTTACACGCCACACCGCCGTTCATTTCCACCTGCCCGCTGACTTCCCCGATGAGGCCAGAAAGAAGGGGAAATAATTCGCCGGGGGTCACCGCGGGCGTGAAGGCCAGGGGAGCCATCCGGACCTTGGCCCGGCCCTTGCCCGCCGCCATGTCATGGATGCCGGAAATATGGAGGGAAAGGGCATCGCCCTGATCCCGGGCGGTAAGCGAAAAGGTGGCTTGGCGGTTCCCCGCCAGGACCGTACGGCCACTGACGGTGAGGGCAACGACGGCGGGATCCGGATCCAGATGACGGAAGGTTCCGGCGGTCAAGGTCAGGTCGAGGGTTCGCGCCCCCTCATTTTTCACGGTTGCGGTGAAAGCCATGCCGGTCAGGGCGGCCAGCCCCGGCGCGGTGATGGCGGTGTTGGACGACGAAAGGGTAAAAACACCGCCCGCGTAGGCCACGTCCAGGGACCCCCGAAGGGCGATCCCGTTGTCCAAACCCGGGACCGCCATGCCGGAGAGGCCGGCGAGGATTTTCCCCTTCCAGCCGTCGGGGAACCCGGGACCCAAGGGAAGGGGGCCATTCGCGGAAAGAGAAAGGGGCCCGGCGCTGGTCGCCACGGCGCCCTCAAGGTCGAGCCGGCCGCGGTTGAGGCTGAAACTTACTTCCCCCTTCTTCAGGGAGAGGATTTCCGGCGGCACTCCCGGAAGGACAAGGCCATCCAGGGAGCCCGCGATCCGGCCGGCGAATACCAGCCGGCCGGGGTCTGAAAAGTCGTCGGGAAGGGAGCCTTGGGCGGTCAGGGTCAGGGGTCCGGCGCTTGTCGCCACGGCGCCCTTGAGGCCGAGCCGGCCCCGGTTGAGGTTAAAGCTTACTTCCCCTTTCCCCAGGGAGAGGATTTCCGGTGGCACTCCCGGAAGGACAAGGCCATCCAGGGAGCCTGCGATCCGGCCGGAGAATTCCAGCCGGCCAGGGTCTGAAAAATCGCCGGGGAGGGGGCCTTGGGCGGTCAGGACCAGAGGGCCGGCGGGCGTCAGCGCTTCCATCAGGCCCTCCAACCGGAGAGAAAGCTGGTTGTCCAGGAGGGTAAGGTCAAGGCGGGGGTTATCCACAACCACGCCTCCAGCATTCAGCCTTTTTCCTTCGACCTGTGCATAAGCGCTGTCCAATTGGACACCTGCGCCTTCGAAGGAAACCCGTCCGGCCAAGTCCACCGGTGCTATCGGTGAGCCGGAAAGGGCAATGTGGGTTACCTGAAATTCGCCGGAAAAGGCGCCGCTTGGGCCTTTGTCCACGGCGCCGGACAGGTCCAGGGCTACCGGTCCCAGGGGTGTATCGACGCGCAACGATGCGCCGTCCAGTTCAAGCCGTTCCACCGTTAAATGAAGAAAGCCCTCCTCGCCGCCTTCGAACTTCGGGGTTATCAGCGGCTCCAAGGTAAAGCCCCCGGCGTCAATCGCCGCTTCGGCCGTCAGCCCCGAAAGGACAATCCGGCGGAGGCGGATTTCGGGGAATTCGCTCAGGTCGTAATCCAGCACCACTCTGCCGGCGGTCACGGCCTTTTCCCCCGGCATCCCGTCGCCAAGCGAATCGGGGCCGATCCTTGCATCAAGGATGACGGCCCGTTGCCAACCCAGTTGACTTATCCTGAGGTTTCCTTTCAGGCCCATGCGGTCGAAAACCACGGGGGCGGCCCATTCAACAACAGCTGGCAGGTTGACCGCCAAGACGGCCAAAAGTATGGCCATGGCGGTGATGGCGGCGAATAAGCCGCCGGCCAAAACAAATAAGCGGCGGCCAATCGAGGCTGTTATCGGCATGGCTGATTCCGGCAGGGTTGATTCCGGCGCCGATTTCGTGCGGCGGCGAGGCTAGGCATTATATCCCATCATCTTGACGGTTTGTTTACGTTTTCAACCCTATATTCGCGCATGGACCCAGGCAAGCGGCCCTGGGACCCGCCCTGGACCGTGGAGAGCCCATGCCGGCAGCCGTCAAATCCTCTTTCGACGTCGCTTTCTGGTTCGCCGATACGGCGTTGAACGATAACGAATATCTTCAACCGCAAAAACTTCACCGCCTGATGTTCATGGCCCAGGCCTACTACGCCGCCGCTTATGGCGGGCGCAAGCTCATGCCGACGGTCTTTGTCGCCGACGATATGGGCCCCGTCGAGCCCAACGTCTATGTGGCTTTTTCCAAGGGCCGTCCTGACATCGATGTGGACATGTTCATGCCCGACAACGTGGAGTTGATCCTGGATAGCATCTGGCGCCGGTTCGGCCACTACACGGTGGACCGCCTGACCCGCATGACCACGGAAACCCTGGCCTACCGCCAAGCCATCGGCCGCGGCAAGCGGGCGGAAATTTCGCTGGAGGCCATGCGGTTGTCCTTTTCAAGGGGGCGTGAGGCGCCGTCCATTGACCGGGTGGTCAAGCCCAAGATCATGCTTTCCCATACCGGCAAGGCGGTGACGGTGAAATCCTGGATGCCCGGCACCAAATAATAGGCAACAATCAATTCGCACGAAGATTTCGGCGAAAATGCGAAAGGGCCGGTGCTTCAGGGTTGATTTTTTAGGTTCCCAACCCGCGAAAACGCATTAAATCCGGCATTTTGGCGGTTAACTGTTGCGGATTGTACGCACTCCGATAATATCCCTCACGTGTAGCCAAGCGGAACGGTTCACGCCCATGGTGGTGAATCAAACCAATCCGTATGCTGAATCGGTTTTATAAACCTAAAGGGAGAGCTTCCATGTCGAAATCCATGAGTCTGATTGCCTCCGTTGCGTCCGGTGTGGCGCTGGCCGGCCTCGTCGCCGCCGCCCCCGCCGCCGCCAAGGTGGAAGGGGACACTATTATCCTCGGCTCGGCAATTTCACTAACCGGCAAATACGCCACCAACGGTATTCACGCCAAGAACGGCTATGAACTGGCCATCAAGCGGGTCAACGAAATGGGCGGCGTCAAGATCGGCGGCAAGTCCTACAAGCTGAAAGCCACTTACTACGATGATGAATCCACCCCCGCCCGCGGCGCCCAACTGGCCGAACGGCTGATCAAGCAGGATGGCGTCCAATACATGCTTGGCCCGTACAGCTCGGGCATGACCAAGGCTATCGCGCCGGTTTCCGAAAAATATAAGATCCCCATGGTCGAAGCGGAAGGCGCATCGCGCTCCTTGTTCACGCAAGGCTACAAGTACCTGTTCGCCGTGCTGTCCACGTCCGAACAGTACCTGGCCAGCACCATCACCCTTGCCGCCGAGTGGGCGAAAAAGAATGGCAGGAAACCTCAGGACTTGAAGATCGCGCTTGTGTTCGAGAACGACCCGTTCTCGCAGGACGTGCGCGCCGGCGTGCTTGACGACATGAAGAAGTATGGCATGAAAGCCGTCATCGACGACAAGATGCCCCGCGACCTTGCCGATATTTCCGCCACCCTGACCAAGGTCAAGGCGCTGAAGGTGGATATGCTGATCGCTTCCGGCCATTCCAAGGGCGCGGCGACGGCGGCCCGCCAGATCAAGGAGATGAAGGTCAGCGTGCCAATCATCGCCATGACCCACTGCGAAGCGGCCAAGGTGATCAAGAAATTCGGCGACTCCACCAACGGCTTCCTGTGCCCGACCCAATGGGCGGAAACCATGTCCTACGAGGACAAATACTTCGGCACTGCCGGCGACTATGACAAGCTGTTCAAGGCCACCTACGAGGGATACAAGAACGTGCCCTATCAGGCCGCCCAGGCATCCGCCGCCGTCCTGGTCTGGAAAGAAGCCTTCGAGAAGGCTAACTCGCTGGATAAAGATAAGGTCCGCGACGCCATTTCCTCCATTGAAATGAATACTTTCTACGGGGATATCAAATTCTCGCCGGCCGGCAATAACATCGCAAAGCCCATGGCCTTGCGGCAAATCCAGAACGGCAAGCTCAACGTGGTTTCGCCCGCCAAGTGGGCGGTTTCCTCCTTCCAGCCGCGCAAGTAGTCGAAAGACGGCTTGCCTTGCCCGTCATGGGCCGGTAACCAATCGCCGCCCCCGCCCGAAACGGGCGGGGGCGTATTGGTTTCTTTCCCAATTGTAATGGCCAGGGCTCGTTTTTATTAGGGGCTCGCTTTTTATGAGGGCCGGTATTTCAGCATGATCGACAATATCAATCTTCTGATTTTGGCGCCGTACCTGAACATCCAGTTGTTGCTGGATGGATTGTTTATCGGCGCCATATTCGTCTTGGCCGCCTACGGGCTGGCCCTGGTCTGGGGAGTCATGAACGTCAAGAACCTGGCCCAGGGTGATTTCGTTATCATGGGCGGCTATATCGCCTGGCAGGTCGGAGTCTGGGGAATAAACCCCTTGTTCGGCCTGCCCGTGGCGATTGTGTTCATGTTCGGCTTCGGTTGGGCCATCTACTACCTGGTAATTCGATATGTGATAGAACGTGACCTGTTCACGTCCCTGTTGGCCACGTTCGGGTTGGCGCTGGTCATATCCCAGGTGCTCAACCTGCTCTTCGGGCCGGAAGTTCAGATAGTGGATTCCGGTTTTGCCGTCCGTTCAATACCCATCCTCGGCGGCGAGATTACGGTTTCGGAAATCAAGTTCCTCTCCTTCCTGATGGCGGCGGCCCTGGCGGCGGCGGTGGTTCTTTTCATGAAGAATTCCCGCATGGGGCAGGCCATTCGCGCTACCGCCCAGGATGCCCGCGCGGCCAAGGTCATGGGCATCGATACGGAACGGGTCTACGCTTTCACCTTCGCCCTCAACGCCGCCATCTGCGGCGCCGCCGGCGTGTTGATCGCTATGATCTGGAATATTCAGCCCTTCTACGGGATGACCCATTCCATCCGCTCTTTCGTGATCGTTACCGCGGCAGGTTTCGGCAACATCCCGGGGGTGATCATGGCCGGGTTGGGGCTCGGTGTCGCCGAGCAATTCAGCGGCTTTGTCCTTGGCGCTGAGTTTCAACAGGCGACGGTGGTGGGACTTTTGGTCCTTGTTCTCATCTGGCGGCAGATCCAGTCGTCACGGCACCGGCAGGCAGTAATATGAAGGAGCATTCGAAACATTTGGTTCCGGGTCTGGTGATCCTGGTTTTCGGCGTTGCCGCACCCTTCCTGTTTCCCAACTATGTTTTCCAGTTCGCCATATTGTGGCTGATGATCACCTTCGCCCTGACCTGGGACACCATGGGCGGGCAGATGGGATACAACTCGTTGGGCAACATCGTCTTCTTCGGCGTTGGCATGTATGTTTCCGCCTTGATCCAGGTGGGGCTCTATTACGATATCGGCGATTACACGGCGGCCTACGGCGCGATTAAAGTCGATTACACCATGGAGCAATACTTCACCGGCCTGATCCTGGGCCTGATCGCGGCGGGGTTGTTTGCCGTCGTCGTTGCGGTTGCCTTCGGTTCCATCGTTTTCGGGCTGCGCGGCCCTTATTTCGCCATCGGCACACTGGGGGTGGCCCTGGCGGCGGGCGAGTTGATAGGCGCCTGGGACTGGGTGGGCGCTGGCAGCGGCATTTCCATGCCCGTCTATCCCGGCGATCCGGACGACCGGGCGCTTCTATACTACTTCTTGTTGTTTGTCTTGGGCGTGGCCACCTTCCTATTTCTCATGTGCCTGTATTCCACCCGCTTCGGCCTGGCTATCAACGCCATCCGCGACGACGAGGAAAAGGCGGAAGCCATGGGCATCCACACCAAACGCCACAAGACCGTGGCGTGGTCCATCTCGGCCTTTTTCCTGGGCATCTCGGGTGGTGTGTTCGGCAACATGGCCGGGTTTATCGAACCTTTGGAAGTGGCCTTTCCCACCGTCACCTTCGGCATCTTCATGGTGGTGATGTCCCTTCTTGGCGGTAAGGGAACACTCTGGGGGCCGGTGCTGGGGGCGACCCTGTTCCACATCGTCAAGGAGGTCACTTGGACGCAACTGCTGGGATGGCAGTGGGTGGTGCTGGGATTGCTGATCATCATCAACGTGGTTTTCTTCCAGCAGGGCATCATCGGCTGGGCCCAGGATAAATGGCCCGAACGCTTCGGCATCGTTGTCGAGGAGGATGCAGGGGGACTGACGGATCAGGAAACCGCCGAGGTCCTGACGGGCAAGGGGGCCGGGTGATGGAACTGATCGAAGTCAGCGGCGTTTCCAAATCCTACGGCGGTGTCGTCGCCAACAAGCAGGTTTCCCTCAAAGTGCCCCGGGGCCGGATCACCGGGCTGATCGGCCCCAATGGATCGGGCAAGACAACACTGTTTAATTCCATCGTCGGTTACCACCCCATCGACGAGGGATCGATCATGTTCGAGGGAAAGGAAATTTCCCATTTGCGGGTGCAAGAGATCGCCCGCTTGGGCCTGCTGCGCACGTTTCAGCAAACCCGTATCTATTCGAAAATGGACTGCATCAAAAACATGCTGATTTCGGTTCCCCACCGAACCGCTACTTTCAGGGACATGTTCCGCCCCTATTCGCCGGAACTGACGGACAAGGCCGAACACCTTTTGGAGTTTGTCGGCCTTTATGCCAAGCGGCGATTGATTTCGGGCGACTTGTCTTTCGGCCAGCAGAAGTTGCTTGAATTCGCCATGGCGCTGATGAGCGAACCGGAAGTGCTGTTGCTGGACGAACCCACGGCCGGCATCAACCCGACCCTGATCAACGGCCTGATCGACCGCCTCAAACGGGCCAATGAGGAATTCGGAATCACCTTGTTTGTCATCGAACACAACATGCGGGTAATCATGAACCTGGCGGAAAACATTTACTGTATCGCCCACGGCGAGATGCTGGCCGAAGGTACGCCCAAACAGATTCAAAATGACCAACGGGTTATCGACGCCTATCTGGGAGCCCACTGATGATTGTGGAAAGCGGAGCTAACGGGGACAAGGAAAAGAAAGCCGCCGGTTACCACGGCGGCGGCGTCGATTCGGTAATCTCCGTCGAGGACGTCAACCGCCAGGCCAAGGCCATGGCCGATACGGGCCTGACCAAGGAACACATCGCCGAAATGGCCAAAAACGACCCTTATGTTGTCATCGACGAGTTGCGGGCCGGGTACGGCAAGATGGAGATCCTGCACGGGTTGAACTTGCAGGTGGCCAGAGGGCAGTCCCTGTGCCTGATCGGACCCAACGGCGCCGGCAAGTCCACTATCCTCCATTCCATCTTCGGCTTTACCCGTATTTTCAGCGGCTCCATTTGGATCGGCGACGGCGGGGACAAGAAGGATGTGACTTCGCTTAATTCCAGCCAGAAACTCAAGAGCGCCGGGATTGCCTATATCCTTCAGGACAAGTCCGTGTTTCCGGCCATGACCGTGGAAGAAAACCTGTGGATGGGCGGCTATCTTCTGGACAGCCCGACGGTGGCCAAGGAACGGGCGGATAAGGTGTTCGACAAGTATCCCCGCCTGGCCCAGCGCCGAAGCAAGAAGGCCGGCGTCCTATCCGGCGGCGAGCGGCGGTTGCTGGAAATTTCCCGGGCCCTGGTCATGGAACCGGAAGTGTTGCTGGTGGACGAGCCATCGATCGGGCTGGAGCCTCGCTTCATCGACATGGTGTTTGAAATCCTGGACGACCTTCAGAATACGGAGGGCAAGACCATCATCATGGTCGAACAGAACGCCAAAAAGGGCCTGGAATTCGCCGATATCGGTTATGTGCTGGTGTCCGGCGAACTGGCTATCGCCGGTCCCGGTGACGAGTTGTTGGATAATCCGGAAATCGGCCGTCTATTCCTGGGGGGATAGTGTTCCTTGGCAAGGGACCCTTGAGGGCGGGTAGGGGCTTGAGCCTGCCCCGCCCTCACGCCAGGTACAAAATCAGGTACAACGCCAACACCACTACCACCCACAGCATCATGCCGCCGGCGGAAACGGTGCGGGCCAGGGCGCCCGTGGGACCGCCGAAGCGGATCACGTATCGGGTCAGGCGGGCGAAGGCATTGAGCGCGGCGGTACGCAGGCCCCGGTCCATGGGCTGGAAGGCACGGACGAAGCCGCGTACCGCCCGCGGCAGCAACCGGCGGTAGGACCATTCGGCGTCAATGTTGATGCCGTGCAGTTCCGGCGGATACAGCCCGGTCAACTTGAGCGCATAGAAAGCTAAAGCGGAGAAGAAGAGCAGCTGACTCTGGGTCAGCACGTGAGCCGCCGTGTAGGGTTTGTAATCGACCGGGAAGGGCAGGATGTCGTAAAGCGGCCACGGATAGACCCCGAGGAACACGCTGATAAAGGCCGCCAGGGACATGGCGATCAGCATGTTGGTGGGCGCCTCCTTGCAGCGAATGCCGGAATCGTGGGCGAAGAAGGCGAAGAACGGGATCTTGATGCCCGAGTGGTGGAAAACGCCTGCCGAGGCGAACAGCAGGGCCAGCCAGACCACTGAATAGCCTTCCTCCAGGGCCGCGACCATGACCATGGATTTGGAGACAAAGCCGGAGAACAGCGGGAATGCCGAAATCGACGCCGCGCCGACGATGCACAACACGGTGGTCTTGGGCATGGATTTATAAAGCCCGCCCAGCTCCGAGCCGTTTATCTTGCCGGTCCGGAACAGAACCGCCCCCATCGACATGAACAGCAGTGACTTGTAGATGATATGGACGAAGGCGTGGGAGACAGCGCCGTTGAGCGCCAATTCGGTGCCGATGCCGATACCCGTGACCATGAAGCCCACCTGATTGATCAGGCTGTAGGACAGCACGCGCCTGAGGTCGTTCTCGATCACCGCGTAAAAGATGGGGAACATGGTCATGGTCGCGCCGACGTAAACCAGCATCTCGGTGCCGGGAAAAGCCCGGGCCAGGGTATAGACGGCGACCTTGGTAGTGAAGGCACTGAGAAACACCGAGCCCGTCGGCGTCGCTTCCGGATAGGCGTCGGTAAGCCAGTTGTGGAGCAGGGGAAAGGCACACTTAATGCCGAAAGCCAACAGGATCAGCGACGAGGAAAACCCGCTCCAGCCGATAAAATCGAAGGCAATGGAGCCGGTTTCATAGACCCGGATCAGAATGCCGCTCAACAGGATAACGCCGGACAGCACCTGGATCAGAAGATAGCGCATAGCGGCGGCGCGGGCTCTTTCCGTCCGCCGGACCAGGATCAGGAACACGGAGGTCACCGCCAGAATTTCCCAGAAAACGAACAGGGTAATCATGTCGCCGGCGAACACGACGCCCAGTGCGCTGCCTGCGTACAACATGCTGGCGACGCTTTCCGTGGTGTCCTTGAGGTGCAAGGCGTAAATGAATCCCAGGAAAGTCGCCAGATGGAATACGTAGCCGAACAGCATGCTCAGGCGGTCGGCGCGGACGATGGTCAGGGTGTAATCCAGCATCCCCACGGTTACCGGCTCGGCACCGTTCAAGGCCAAAAGGTTCAGCGCCCCAATTACCGGAACGGCCAGCAGCACGACTGAGCGCGCCCAGCCCCGAGTCAGCGCCGCCAGGACGGCGCCGGCAAAGAAGATCAGGAAGGGGGCGATGCTGCTAGTCATCGTAGTAGTTTTCTTTCCGCATGATCAGCTTGCGCAGTTCCTTGGCCGCCAACACCAGGACCACGCAGGCGATGAAACCGTAAATGGCGTAGAAGCCGAAAAGGGTTTCCCAAGGGTGGTCGTAGTAGCGTTCGACATAATTGTCGGCAACGAACAACCCGGCGCAAACGGCCAACAGGGCGAAGATCACCGCTTTGACGTTGCGGGGATTGTCGAACAGGTAGCGTTTTTCCGGCTTGCCTTTTTCATTTGCAACCATGGCGGTCTCTATGGTCTGACGATGGGTTCGAGAAGGTCGTATAAGGGGCCCGGGAACAGGAACAGCAGCACGGTGCCCAGCGCCGATATGCCGATGGCGATCAGGCAGGCGACGGGCGCTTCCCTGATCTTGCCGCCGCCCTTGTCGCCACCGTCCCTTTTGTCACTGGGGGGATCGGCGAAAAAGCCCCCGATGGGGATGGGCAGCAGATAGGCCACGTTCAACAGGGACGACATCATCAGTATGCCGACCAGGAACAACTTGTCCGCTTCCAACGCACCCAGGACCAGGTACCATTTGCTCCACATTCCACCCAAGGGCGGCAGGCCAATGATACTCAGCGACCCGATCAGGAAGGCGAACATGGTCAGCGGCATTGCCCGGCCCAGGCCCTTCATGTCGCTGATGGCCGTCTTGTGGCTGGCGACCAGGATGGCGCCGGCGCAGAAGAAAAGGGTGATCTTGCCGAAGGCGTGCATGGCGATGTGCATGCCGCCGCCGATAATGCCCCATGTGTTAACCAGCATGGCTCCCAGGACAATGTAGCCCAAGTTGCTGATGGTGGAATAGGCCAGACGGGCTTTCAGGTCATCCTTGGTCATGGCGACCAGGGAAGCAAGCAGGATGGTCGCCGCGGCAACGTATTGCAGCCATTCCGACGAGCCCAGCTCCCTCAGGGTATCGACGCCGAAAATGTAGACGGTAACTTTAAGCACCGTGAATACCCCTGCCTTGACCACGGCGACGGCGTGCAACAAGGCACTAACCGGGGTCGGCGCCACCATCGCCGAAGGCAGCCAGCGGTGAAAGGGCATCAGTGCCGCCTTGCCGATGCCGAATACGTAAAGGGCCAACAGTACGCCGATCACGGTTTTCGACGCCTTTCCTTCGAGGATGCCGCCTTGGGTGAAATCAAGGGTGCCGGCGATAGTCCAGGTCCAGATGACGGCCAGCAGCTGAAAGCCGATGGAGGTGCCCAGGAGGATGCCCAGGTACACCCGTCCGGCGCGGCGGGCCTTCTCGGTGCCGGCATGGGCGACCAGGGGGAAGGTGCAAAGGGTCAGTACCTCGTAGAACACGAACAGGGTCAGCATGTTGCCGGCGAAAGCGATTCCCAGGGTACTGGCGATGGAGATGGCGAAAAAGGCATAAAACCGGGTCTGGTTCTGCTCCTTATGGCCGCGCATGTAGCCGATGGAATAGATGGAGGTGACGATCCATAGAAAGCTGGCGATCAGGCCGAACATCAGACCCAGGGGTTCGACCTGAAAGGCAATGCGCAAGCCCGGCAGCATTTCTCCCAGGAACAGGCTAGGGCGGCCGCCGGCCATCACCTCCGGAACCAGGCCCAGGACCAGAAGGAAGGTCAGACCGGCAGTGGCCAAGGTGACGGCTTCGCGCAGGTTGGGGCTGCGCCCGGCCAGCAGGATCAGACCGGTACCGAGGAAGGGCGCGGCGATGGCCGTCAGGATCAGGGTTTCGCCGTTCATGGCGCCACCCGCAGCAGGGATCGTGCCGCCGCCGCCGCCACGTCTAGGACGCGGGTGGCGTCAATGCCGAAATACACGGCTGCTCCGGACAGCAACCCCATGGGGATCAGCATGGACAAGGGTACTTCCGTGGCCACCGGCAGGTTTTGCGGTGGCGAGCGGAAATAGGCGGTTTCGATTACCCGCCATACGTAAACGATAGCCAGCAGGGAACTGGCGATGATCAGCGCGGCGATGGGCCACCAGCCCTTTTCCAGGGCCGCCTGGATCAACATCCACTTGCTGACGAAACCGACCGTCAAGGGTACGCCGATCAGGCTCAACCCGGCGGCGACGAATAAGGCCATGGTAACCGGCATGCGCCGGCCCAGTCCCGCCATGTCGTTCAGTTGGACCGAACCGGTGCGATAGACCACCGCGCCCAGGGCCATGAACAG
>JAJRSS010000056.1 GCA_024278615.1 Alphaproteobacteria bacterium | reverse complement strand
GCCCGGCGGAAACGCGACGCAACGGCCCGATGCCGCGCCCTGGAAGCGGGCATCGAAAAGCACCGGGAAACTCTGGAAGCGGCGCCGGACGGCCTTTTTCAATGGGACCTTCGGAACCAGGAGGAAATCTGTTCCCGCCGGCTGGCGGTGTTGCTCAACCTTGACAAGGGAACCCAGTCCCGGTTCGCCGATGTTCTCGGCCGATTCCCCAGCCAGACCGCAGAGGTCCTGGGCCGCGCCGTCATGGCCCTGCATCAGAACGGCGCCGCGTTCGACTTGTTATTGCCCTATGAGCACCGGATTTTGCATGTGATTGGCGTTCACGCCGGAACCGCCCAAGGCCAGCCCCTGGCGGACCTGATGTGGGTGCGCGATGTCACCGCCACCGCCGGGTCGGTTGAACACACGCCGCGTGACCTTTCCCGTGACCCTGCGCGGAATCCTTCGGAAGACTCCCCCGAAGAGCCGCCGGCCAGCGAAGACCGGAAGCGGTTCTGGGAACTTCTGGACGCCCTTCCCTTTCCCGTCTGGCTGCGCGACGGTAACCTGGACCTGGCCTTCGCCAACCGCACCGCCGGCGATGCCGCTTCTTCCGGCCAGGTCAAGGAACTGGCGGTCAAGGCCAAGGCCGGCAACCGGGCCCTGACCGAAAGCCACACGCTGACCCTGGATGGTACGCCAAGACTGTTTGACGTTACCGAAACGCCATTGGAAGGATGGGCCGGAACCGCCGGCTTCGCCATAGACCGGACGGCGGCGGAAAAAATGGAAGGGGAATACGCCCGGCATCTGGCCGCCGGGGAACAGGTGCTGGAAACCCTGGCGACGGCCATTGCCATCTTCGACGCCGAGACCCGGCTCAAATTCTTCAACACCGCCTACGCCAAGCTGTGGCGGCTCGACGCCGACTGGCTGGACACGGAGCCCAGCCTGAGTGAAGTGCTGGGCCGGCTCAGGGAACGGCGGCGGCTTCCCGAGTACGCGGATTTCGCCAGCTACCGGGACGAGCAGGTCAGACAATTCACCGCCATTACCGGGCCCATCGAAACCCTGATGCACCTGCCCGACGGCGCCACCCTGCGCAGCGTCGTCAGCCCCCATTCCACGGGTGGCTTGGTCTTCGCCTACGAAGACGTGACCGACCGCCTGGACCTTGAGCGTTCCTTCAACACCTTTGCCGCCGTACAGGGAGAAACCCTGGACAACCTTTATGAAGGCGTCGCCGTGTTCGGCAGCGATGGCCGGTTGAAACTGAGCAATCCGGTTTTTACCGAAATCTGGAATTTCACCGAAGGCGAACTGGCGGAAAAACCCCACATGGCCGAATTCGTCGAAAAAATAAGGCCGTTCATTGCCGGCGATCAGGACTGGAAGGTCCATAAGGTCGCCGTGCTAAAGCGCCTGATGATGCGCGAGGCCAGTTCGGGCCGCCTGATGCGCAACGACGGTATCGTCCTGGATTACGCCAACGTACCCCTGCCCGATGGCGCCGTCCTGCTAAGCTACCTGGACGTGACCGACAGCGTGCGCATGGAACTGGCCCTTCGCGAACGGGCGGAAGCCCTTCAGGAGGCCAACCGGCTGAAATCCGAATTCATCGCCAATGTTTCCTATGAAGTGCGCACGCCGCTCAATTCCATCATCGGCTTCGCGCAGATTCTCGCCAATGAGGATTTCGGCAAGCTCAACCGGCGGCAAATGGACTACAGCCGCAGCATCCTGGATGCCTCGCAAAGCCTGACATCGGTGGTCAACGATATCCTGGACCTGGCGGCCATCGAAGCCGGAATGATGACCCTGGAACTGGATACGGTGGAAGTGCATGCCATGATGGTTTCGGTCCTGGGCCTGGTGCGGGAAAGCGCAAGGCGGAAAGGCATTGCCCTGGAGTTCGATTGCCCGGCCGAGATCGGATGGATCGTTGCCGACGAAAAACGGCTCAAGCAGGTGCTGTTCAACCTTCTGACCATGGCCATCAATTATATTGCCGCCAAGGGCGCTATCCGGCTAAGCGCCCGGCGGCGGGATGGCGCCGTGTTGTTGAGGTTGACCGACCTGGGCGTCCCCGGTTCCGGCACCCGGCACAAATCGGTTTTTCAGAGCCTGGCCGAGGGCGGCCCGCAGGAAGTGGGCCCGAGCGGCATGGGGTTGGGGCTGTCCCTGGTCAAGCGGTTCGTCGAACTGCACGGCGGCCATGTGGTGGTGGATTCGGAACAAGGCAGGAGAACCACCATTTCCTGCGTGTTGCCGGAAAGCGGCGCCAGCAGTGAAAGCCAAATCACCTGAACGGACTAACCGGTCCCCGCCTTATTTAATCAGCCGGTCCCCGGCGGGCCCTTGGTGGTCGAGTATTCGAAGTGAAGGGCTTCGTCCGGGTGGATCAGCGGATAGGCCGCATGGGCGGCCATGGCGGCTTCGCAAAAACCGGTCAGGATCAGCTTCAGTTTTCCCGGATAGGTAACGATATCGCCGATGGCGAACAGCCCGGGCCGCCCCGTGCCACAGGTGGCCGGGTCCACCGCGATCAGGTTGCGCTCCAGGTTCAGGCCCCATTGGGCGATCGGGCCCAGGTCCTGCGACAGGCCGTAAAAGGGCAGCAGCACATCCGCTTCCAGCCGCCGCTGGTTGCCGTCCAGGTCGCTGACCACCACCGCCGACAACTGGCCGTTGGCCCCTTCCAGGCCCGACAACTGGTAGGGAATGACCAGTTCCACCTTGCCTTCGGCGGCCAGCCGGTTCAGCCGCTCGGCGCTTTCCGGCTGGGCACGGAACCTGGCCCGCCGGTGAACCACGGCGACGCTGGCCGCCAGTTCGGATAGGGACAGTGCCCAATCCACCGCTGAATCACCGCCACCGGCGATGACCAGCCGCTTGCCCTTGAAGTCGCCGCGCCGTTTGACCAGGTAATGCACGCTTTTGCCTTCATAGGCCTCGATACCATCCAGGGGCGGACGGTTGGGGCCGAAGGCGCCGACCCCGGCGGCGATGATTACGGCGCCCGAATCGATCAGGGTTCCCGTGGACGTTTCCACCCGCCACCGTCCGCCGTCCACGGGCTTCACCGACACCACCTGCTGGCCCAGGTGATAGACCGGATCGAAGGCCGCCGCCTGCTTTTCAAGCGCCGCCACCAGGTCGCCGGCCATGATTTCCGGGTATCCGGGAATGTCGTAGATGGGTTTTTCCGGATAAAGGGCGGTACACTGCCCGCCGGTCGCGTCCAGGACGTCGATCAGGTGGCAGCGCATGTCGAGCATGCCGCATTCGAACACGGCGAACAGGCCGACCGGACCGGCGCCGACGATGGTCACATCGGTCTTAAGGGGTGCATTGGACATGGAAACTCCCGGTCCGAAAGGGTAAAAAAACGTCTCTTAGAATGACCTCCGGGCGGCGGCGGTTCAAGCCTAGACGGCGGCGAAACGCGGGAATAGGCGATGGGAACGGCGGCAATAGGGCAATGCATGACCGATAGCGGCGATCGGAATCCGAGCGTGGAAATTTCCCTGCCCGACGAGGCGGCGACGAAATCCCTGGCCGGATGGTTGGCCGGTAAATGCCGCGTGGGCGACATTCTCGCCCTGGAAGGGGACCTGGGCGCGGGCAAAACCACCTTTGCCCGCGCCTTCATCCACGCCCTCGGCGGCGGCGAAGAGGAAGTGCCCAGCCCCACCTTCACTTTACTCCAGATATACGAACTCCCCCGGGCGACGGTGTACCACTTCGACCTGTTCCGCCTGGAAAACCCGGAAGAGGCCGTCGAGTTGGGCATGGAAGACGCCTTCGCCGAGGGTATTTCCCTGATCGAATGGCCAGATCGACTAGGAGGCCGCCCAGGTGGCGCCCTGCCCGGGGACCGCCTGGAAGTCCGCCTTGAATTCGGGCCCGAGGAAACGTCGCGCACGGCCTGGCTTGTCGGCCATGGCGGGTGGGCCACCCGCCTGAAGGAGTTGAGGGGGCTGAAGGACATGACCCTTGAATGAAATCGCCTTTGACTGACCGCGAAACCCTGATCGTTCATTTCCTCGCCGCCCACGGCTGGGCCGGCGCGGACCGGCGGCCATTGGCCGGCGATGCGTCTTTCCGCCGCTATTACCGGCTGACGGAAGACACCCCCGGCAAGGCGCGCCGCGCGGTGCTGATGGACGCGCCGCCGCCGCAAGAAGACGTCGGACCCTTCGCCCGCATCGGCCGCCACCTGCGCGTCCTGGGTTACAGCGCGCCGGAAATCCTGGCCGAGGATCGGGAAAACGGGTTCCTGCTGTTGGAGGATATGGGCGACGGTACCTATACCCGGGTGATCGCCGATGGCGGCGACGAGCATGGGCTCTATGCCCTGGCCGTGGACCTGCTGATCGACCTTCACCACAGGCCCGGCGGGGAAGTGGCGCCCCCTGGCCTGCCCCCTTACGGCAATGGCCGGTTGCTGGATGAAGCCTTCCTGCTGCCCCAATGGACCCTGCCGGCCTTTACCGGCGGCCCCCTGCCCGAGGAGGCCCGCCGCGCCTATGGGCAGGCCTGGCTGGAAGTGTTCCCCCGCGTCCATGCCCAATCTTACCCTGGGGCCAAGACTCTGGTGCTCCGCGACTATCACGTCGACAACCTGATGTGGCTGCCCGATCGCCCGGGCGTCGGGGCCTGCGGCCTGCTGGATTTTCAGGACGCGGTTCGCGGCCCCGGGGCCTATGATCTGATGTCCCTGCTGGAAGACGCCCGGCGGGATATCGACGGAAACCTGGTCAGGGAAATGCTGGATCGTTACGCCGCCGGCTTTGCCAACATGGACCGGCGGGAATTCGAGGCGGTATTCGCCATCCTGGCCGCCCAGCGCCACGCCAAGGTGATCGGCATCTTCTCCCGCCTTTGCCTGCGTGACGGCAAGCCCGCTTACCTGGCCCACATTCCCAGGTTGTGGCGCCTGTTGGAAAAGGCCCTGGAACACCCGGCGCTGGCCGCTGTCCGCCAATGGTTCGACCGCCATGTGCCCGCCCATCAACGGCAAATCCCAAACGTGGATAACAACCGACCATGAGCAACCCCAATCCCACCGGCCCCAACCCCACCGGACCAAGGCCCGGCACGCCGGCGAAACGCGGCATGATGCTGGCCGCCGGCCTGGGCACCCGCCTGCGCCCGATAACCGACACCCTGCCCAAACCACTGATCCCGGTGAACGGCCGGTCCCTCCTCGACCGGGCTATTGACCGGCTGGAAGACGCCGGCGTGGAACAGGTGGCGGTCAACCTTTTCCACCTGGGCCACATGATCGAGGATCACCTGAAAAAGCGCGCTACCCCCAAAATCCTTTTTTCGCCGGAAGAAGAACGGCTGGAAACCGGTGGCGGTATCGCCAACGCCCTATCCCTGTTGGGGGAAGACCCTTTCTATGCGGTCAACGGCGATGTCCTGTGGCTCAACGGGCCGAAGGATGCCCTGGTCCGCCTGAGGTCCGCCTGGGACGACGCGATCATGGACGGATTGCTGCTGGTGCATTCAACGGTGGAGGCCTACGGCTACAAAGGCATGGGCGATTTCAATATCGATCCGGCGGGGGTGATTAGCCGCCGCCCGGAAGGGGAAGTGTCGCCGTTCCTGTTTACCGGTGTGCAAATCCTGCATCCCCGCCTGTTCGACGGCGCCCCCGAAGGGTCCTACTCCCTCAACCTGCTGTACGACAAGGCCATGGAGGCCGGCCGCCTGTACGCGGTGGTCCACGACGGCGAGTGGTTCCACGTGGGCACCCCCAAAGAGCTGGACGAGGCGGAGAAATACCTGGAGGTCCGCTACGCCGGGACCCGTCATCGGTGAGCATCGCTCCATGAGCCCCGAGAACCCCGAGAGTCCTGGCGCCCATCCCTCAATTGCCGGTTTTTCAGGCCCCGGTTTTTCAGGGCCGGCCGTTTACACCATTCCCGCCGGCGTGCCCTTTGTCGACGCCCTGGCGGTGGGGGTCCTCGACCGGCTGGCCAACGGGGAGGACGGGGAGAAGGGGGAAGAGAGGGCCGGAGGAGCGGAAAAACATGCTCCTGAAAAAGTGGCGCCAGAGAAATTGGCCCCAGAGAAATTGGCGGGCGTCACCGTATTGCTGCCCACCCGCCGGGCCTGCCGCAGCCTGCGCGAGGCGTTCCTTCGTTTAAGCGATGGACGGCCCCTGCTGCTTCCCCGGTTGACGCCGCTGGGCGACGTCGACGAGGACGACATCGCCTTCGCCGGCTGGCAGGACGGGGAGGCCGGGAGCGAGGCAGGCGAGAGCCTGGAAATTCCCCCCGCCATATCGGGCTTGAGGCGTCAGTTGCTGTTGAGCCGGCTGATCCTTCCCTTCCGCCAGGGGCGGATGACCCCGGACCAGGCGGCGCGGTTGGCCGCCGAGCTGGCCGGACTGCTGGACCAGGTGCAACTGGAGCGCCTGGACTTCCATGGTCTCAGGGACCTGGTTCCCGACACGCCCAAGGAGTTGGCCGAGCATTGGCAAAAGACTCTCGGGTTTCTGGAAATCCTGACCCGAAGCTGGCCGGCGATTCTGGCCGAAGAGGGCTGCATCGATCCGGCCCAGCGCCGCAACCTCCTGCTGCAAGCCCGGGCCCGGCAGTGGGCGGTAAATCCACCCGCCGGCCCGGTGATCGCCGCCGGTTCGACGGGCAGTATCCCGGCCACCGCCGACCTGTTGAAGGTGGTGGCGAACCTTCCCCGGGGGGCGGTGGTGTTGCCCGGCTTCGACGCCGACATGGACCCTGAAACCATCCGGACCTTGCCGCCGTCCCATCCCCAGTTCGGCATGGCCCAACTGGTGGCCCATCTGGAAATTGAACCGGCGAAGGTGCGGCCCTGGCCCGCCTCTTCCATAAAGGGCGCCGATGACCGCCGCTTCAAGGCCATCGCCGGGGCCCTGCATCCCACCGGCTTGCCCATCGGCGAGAATGTAGATCGGGCGGTCGATTTGGCGGCGGCCGCCTTCACCGGCGTCTCGCGTGTCGATTGCCCGTCGCCACGGGAGGAAGCGGGGGTCATCGCGCTGGCCATGCGCGAAACCTTGGCGACCGAAGGCAAGCGCGCCGCCCTAATTACCCCGGACCGCACCCTGGCCCGGCAGGTGCAGACGGAATTGAAGCGCTGGGGGATCGCCGTGGATGATTCCGCCGGCACCCCCCTTTCGAAAACACCCCCCGGGTCATTCCTGCGGCTGACCGCCGCCATGATTGCCGAGCAATGGGCGCCGGTGCCCTTGATGGCGGCGTTCAAGCATCCCCTGGCCGCCGGTGGTGAAGCCCCCGCCGCTTTCCGCGCCCGCAGCCGTGTCCTGGAAAGGAAAATCCTGCGGGGTCCCCGGCCTTCCGCCGGGGTTAAGGGACTGTTGGAAGCCATCGGCCAAGTCAGTGTTGAGGAGATTGGCCACGAGAACGGAAGCAGGAAGGAACTGCGAAACTGGATTGGCGGCGTGGCCCGCATGGCGGCGCCGTTTACCAAGGCGACGGGGAACAAAAATGTATCCCTGGTGGAAATTCTGCAAGCCCACGTGACCTTCGCCGAGGCCCTGGCGGCAACACCGGAAGAGGAAGGGCGGCAGCGCCTGTGGAGCGGCGAAGCGGGCGAGGCGGCGGCCGGGTTCATCGCCGACCTGGCCCTGGCGGCGAGGGATTTTCCGCCCATGAAGGGTAGCGCCTATGGCGCCCTGCTGGATTCCCTGATCGCCGGCCGGGTGGTCCGCCCCACCCGTGGCCATCATCCGCGCCTGGCCATCTGGGGCCTGTTGGAGGCCCGGCTGCAACAGGCGGACCTTTTCATCCTGGGCGGGCTCAACGAAGGAACCTGGCCGCCGCGCACCGATACCGGCCCATGGATGAGCCGACCCATGCGCAAGGATTTCGGCCTGCCCCAGCCCGAACGGCGCATCGGCCTTGCCGCCCACGATTTCGTCCAGGCCCTGGCGGCGCCGGAAGTGCTTATCACCCGCGCCACCCGGGTGGAGGGCGCGCCGACCCTTCCGTCACGCTGGCTGCTGCGGCTGGACAACCTGCTCAGGGCGGGCGGCGGCGGTGGCATGCCCCGGGCGGACCGGTACCTGGCCTGGCTGGATGACCTGGACAGGCCTGAACGGCCAACCCCCTGGGGCCCGCCCCAACCGAAGCCGCCCGTCCAATCCCGGCCCAGGAGATTATCGGTGACCCGTATCGAAACCTGGATCCGCGATCCCTATGCCCTGTACGCCGACAGGATTCTGGATCTTGCCCCCCTGGACCCCCTGGACGCCGACCCGGCGGCGGCGGAACGGGGCATCATCATTCACCGGGTCCTGGAACGGTTCCTCAAGGCCTATCCCCATGACCTGCCGCAGGACGGAGAGGAAAAACTGCTGGAAATGGGACGGCGGGTGTTTGGCGCTGCCCTGACCCGCCCCGGGGTGCGCGCCTTCTGGTGGCCCCGGTTTGAACGGATCGCCCATTGGATTATCGCCTTCGAGAAAGATCGCCGGGCCCAAGGCCACGTCACACTCGCCACCGAGGCCAGGGGAAGCCTTGAAATCGCCGCGCCGGCGGGGCCGTTCATCCTGACCGCCCGGGCGGACCGCATCGACCGCCTTGCCGGCGGCGGGCTGACGGTCATGGACTACAAGACCGGGGTGCCGCCGTCCTGGTCCCAGGTGAAAAGCGGCCTCGCCCCCCAACTGCCCCTGGAAGCCGCCATCGCCGCCCAAGGCGGGTTCGAAGGGGTGCCCGCCGCCCCGGTGGACGAGCTTGCCTATGTGCGCCTGTCCGGAGGAAGGATGCCGGGAGAATACAAGAAGCAGGATGAAGCGGTGACCGAAACAGCCGCCGACGCCCTGGCCGGCCTGGCCGCCTTGGTCGGCCGCTTCGATGACAAAAACACACCTTATGTTTCCCGGCTTACTCCCATGTTCGTTCGCAGGACGGGCGATTACGACCACCTGGCCCGGGTCAAGGAATGGTCGGCGGGCGGGGGAGACGAAGAATGATCGCCAAGGCCGAAACCGGACGCGGCACCGAAACCGCCCAACAGCGCACGGCCGCCGATCCCACCCCCTCGGTCTGGGTGGGGGCCAACGCCGGCACCGGCAAGACCCATGTGCTGATCAACCGGGTGATGCGATTGCTGTTGGCGGGCACGCCGCCGCCCAGGATCCTGTGCCTCACCTTCACCCGGGCGGCGGCGGCGGAAATGACCAACCGGCTTAATGAGCGGCTGGGCGAATGGGCGGTCCTGGAAGAACCCCGGCTGAAGGAAAGCCTGCGGGAACTGACCGGAAACGACCCCACCGAAGAGACCCTCGCCCGGGCCAGGCGATTGTTCGCCCTGGTGCTGGACGCACCGGGCGGGCTGAATATCCAGACCATTCATGCGTTCTGCGAATCCCTGTTGGGCCGCTTTCCCCTGGAAGTGGGAATCGCGCCGCATTTTTCCCTCATGGATGAACGCACGGCGGCGGAGTTGTTGAACGACGTGCGCGACCGGATCATCGCCCGGGCGTTCAGCCCCAAGCCTTCGGACGGCAGCGACAGCCTTGGCCAAGCCTTCCACCACGTGGCGGGGCTGGTGGATGAGCAGGGTTTCGCCGACATCATGGCCGAGATGACCTTCAACCGGGGACGGCTTTCGCGTCTGATTGCCGGCACGAAGGACGGCCTCGCGGGATTGATCGCGGCGGCGCGAAAGGCCCTGGGCCTGGGCCCCGGGGACACCCTGGAAACCATCATTGAACAGGCGTGCCGCAACGAGGCTTTCGACGGCGCCGGGCTTAAGCGGGCGATCGGCGCGCTGGATCAGGGCGGCGGACCGGATCAAGAGCGGGCAACAACCGTCGCCGAATGGCTGAAAGGGGATGAAGCTCGCCGGGCCGCTACTTTTCTTTCTTCCTACGCCCCCGTATTCCTTACCAAAAAGGATACGCCCAAGGTTGAAAAATTCCTGATTACCCAAAAGGCCCAGGCGGCGGACGGCGGCGCCAGGGATATTTTACTGACCGAACAGCAACGGATTCTGGGGCTGAAGGAAAAGATCAAGGCGGCCACCGTGGTCCGGGCGACAGAGGCGGTGCTGGGCATCGGCGTCGCCTTGCTGGACGCCTACCAGGAGGCCAAGGAGCAACGCGCCCTGCTGGATTACGACGACCTTATCCATCTGGCCCGGTCCCTGCTGGTCAGCCGGGCGGCCACCCAATGGGTGCTCTATAAACTGGACGGCGGGCTGGACCACATTCTGGTCGACGAAGCCCAGGACACCAGCCCCGAACAATGGAACCTGATCCAGGCCCTGGCCGATGAGTTCTTCGCCGGCGAAGGCGCCCGGGAAACCAACCGCACCCTGTTCGTGGTCGGCGACGA
Source organism: Alphaproteobacteria bacterium (assembly GCA_024278615.1). GTDB lineage: Bacteria > Pseudomonadota > Alphaproteobacteria > Rhodospirillales > 2-02-FULL-58-16 > JAJRSS01. The sequence goes on along the minus strand of JAJRSS010000056.1, from coordinate 17,304 downwards.
AAAACAATCCATTTACAGTTTTCAGGGCGCCGACCCGGACGCCTTCCACGTCATGCGGGATCATTTCGCCAAGCGGGTACAGGAAGCCGGCAAGGAATGGCGGCCGGTGGGCCTGACCCAGTCCCGGCGCTCGGTGAGGGCGGTGCTGGATGCCGTCGACACCGTGTTCGGGAAAGCGGAAATCGCCAACAGCATCACCACCGAAGAAACGGAAATACGCCACCGCCTGTTCCGCGCCGGCGAGGCGGGCCTGGTGGAATTGTGGCCGACCCTGACCCCGGACGAGGTGACCGATACGGACCCCTGGGACGCGCCCCTGGACCGGCTTTCCGCCACCAGCGCCGAAGCCCGGCTGGCGGCGCGAATCGCCGATACCATTCGGGGCTGGCTGGACAATAAGGAAGAACTGACGGCGGCCGGCCGGGCCATCGGCGCCGGCGACATCATGATCCTGGTCCGCACCCGTAAACACTTCGCCGAGGAAATGGTGCGGGCGCTGAAGGTGCGGGAAATTCCCGTCGCCGGTGCCGACAGGATGATCCTCACCGACCAACTGGCGATCATGGACCTGATGGCCCTGGGCAACGCGGTTTTGTTGCCCGAAGACGACCTTAATCTGGCGGCGGCGTTGAAGAGCCCGCTGATCGGGCTTGACGAAGACCAGCTTTATGAACTGGCCTTTGGCCGGGCCGGAACCCTGTGGAAAGCGTTGGCGGATCAACGGGGCAAGGGTGCGGACTACGCCCGCGCCCATGAAAGGCTTTCCCGATTGCGGGAGCGCGCCGACTTCACGCCGCCTTACGAATTCTTCGCCACCATGCTGGGCCCGGACGGCGGGCGCCGGGCGCTGTTGCAGCGCCTGGGGCCGGACGCGGGCGACCCCATGGACGAGTTCCTGGCCCTGGCGCTTCAGTTTGAACGCACCCATACGCCGTCCCTGCAGGGCTTCCTGCACTGGATGGCGGCGGGCGGAACCCAGATCAAGCGCGACCTGGAACACGGCCGGCGCGAGGTCCGGGTGATGACCGTTCACGGCTCCAAAGGGCTCCAGGCGCCGGTGGTGTTCCTGCCCGACACTTGCACCACGCCCGACCGCGGCAAGGGGCCGAAACTGCTATGGCGGGGTGAGGACACGGTGCTGTGGCCCGTGGCGCGCGCCAACGAAGGGGAGCTTTGCCAACGGCTGCGCACCCGGGTCGAGGACCGGGCGATGGCCGAATACCACCGCCTTTTGTATGTCGCCATGACCCGGGCCGAGGACCGGCTTTATGTATGCGGCTGGGAAAATAAAAAGGGCCGGAGCCAAGGATGCTGGTACGATTTGGTGGCCGGCCCCCTTCGGGAAAAAACCCGGGAAAAGGTTAAGGAAAAAGGTGAGGAAATCACCACCGAAGAAGGGGAAACCCTGTGGCGTCTTTCCTCCGAACAAACTGTACCACCGAAGGAAAGACAAGCGGCGCCAACGGGGCCACCGTCCCCGCCCCTGCCCGCCTGGGCCGGCGCGCCGCCGCCGCCCGAACCCAAACCCGTTCGGCCCCTGGCCCCGTCCCGCCCGGCAGGGGACGAGCCAACCGTAGCCTCGCCCCTGGCCGACGATGGGGCGGCCCGGTTCCGCCGCGGGCGCCTGATCCACCGGCTGCTGGAAAGCCTGCCCGACCTGCCGCCCCCAATCCGCCCGGCGGCGGCGGGGGATTACCTTTCCCGCGCCGCCCCGGACCTGGACCCACGGGTCCGGGCGCAAATGGCGGCGGAAACCCTGGCGGTGCTGCAAGACCCGCAATTTGCTCCCATTTTCGGCCCCGGCAGCCGGGCCGAGGTGCCGCTTATCGGCGAGATTTCGGATAGGGTCATTTCGGCCCAGATGGATCGGCTGCTGGTGACCGATGATACGGTCACCGTAATCGACTACAAAACCAACCGGCCGCCGCCGGAATCCGCCGAAAAAGCGCCCGCCGCCTATTTATCCCAGATGGTCGCCTATCGCGCCGCCCTGGCCCGCATTTACCCGGAAAAAGCCATAAAATGCGTGCTTTTGTGGACCGATGGCCCCCGGGCAATGGTCCTGCCCGACGCCCTGCTGGACCGGGTCGCACCTTGACGGGGCTGCTGGGCGTACCTAGATTCAAATCCAACTGGAATGCTTCAAATGGCTGGGAAAATCCGGCCAATACACCATAAGTCTTTGAGAGGATTGAAGAATATGCCCAAACATGTGAGCGATGCTTCATTTGAGACCGATGTCCTTAAGGCGTCGACCCCGGTGCTCATTGATTTTTGGGCGGAATGGTGTGGACCCTGCAAACAGATCGCCCCGGCGCTTGAGGAAATGGCCGCCGAGATGGGTGACCGGGTGACCATCGCCAAAATCAATATCGACGAGAATCCGATGACCCCATCCAAGTACGGGGTGCGCGGCATCCCCACCCTGATGCTGTTCAAGGACGGCCAAGTGGCGGCGACCAAGATCGGCGCCCTGCCCAAGGGCAAGCTTTTCGAATGGGTGGAATCGGTGCTTTAGACTGAGCCTATCCCGTTCGTGATCGACCCCCGCCCATTGGGTGGGGGTTTTTTGTTGGGGATATTTTTAGCTTTACCCATTTTCCGTCAACACCACGCCGGCCAGGTACAGCGAGCCGCAAATGAGCACCCGGGCCGGTCGATCGTTGTCCACCGTGATGCCGTCCAGGGCGGCGGCCAGGCCGGTGGCCGGTTCCGCGTCCAGGCGCAGGGTGCGGGCGGCATGGGCAAGGGTCTCCGCGTCATGGGCGTTGGCTTCGCCTGGGATGGCGAGCGTACGCACCCGGGCCAGCTTGCCTTCCAGGGGTTGCAGGAAATCCACCGGGTCGCGGTTGTTCAGCATGCCGACGATCAGGTGCAGGGGCCGGTCCCGCCATTGGCGGTACTGGGCGGCGAGGGTCTTGGCCGCCGCCCGGTTATGGCCGCCATCCAGCCACAGCTCCCAGCCCTCGGGCAGCCGGTCCACCAGGGGGCCGCGGGCCAGGCGTTGCAGCCGGGCCGGCCAGTCGACGGTTTTCAGGCCGAGGGCGATGGCGGAATCGGTAACCATGAACCCGGCCAGATGATCCACGCAGGCGACGGCGTGGCCGGCGTTGTGAAACTGGTGCCGGCCGACCAGGCCGGGGGCCGGCAGGCGCCGGGTTTTGCTTTCGCCTCCCTGGTCCGTCAGCACCAGCATGCCGTCTTTTTTCTCGTCTTTTACTTGGCGCACCTGCCATTCCCGGCCCTCGCGAAAGAGGGGTGCGCCGGCATCTTTGCAGTGCCTATCCAGAAGCCGGGTGGCCTTGCGTTCCTGGGCGGCGGCGACACAGGGCACGCCGGATTTTAAGATACCCGCCTTTTCCCTGAGGATTTCTTCCAGGGTATCTCCCAGGTAAGCCTGATGGTCCATGGAGACCGGCGTGATCGCCGTCAGCATCGGTTTTTTAATAACATTGGTGGCGTCCAGCCGGCCGCCCAATCCGGTTTCCAAAAGGCAGATATCGGCTGGCGTGCGGGAAAAGGCCAGCAACGCCGCCACCGTGGTGATTTCGAAAAAGGTGATGGGGTCGCCGCCGTTGACGTGTTCGCATTCTTCCAGCACCGCCACCAATGCTTCGTCGGAAATAATCTCGCCGGCCACCCGGATGCGTTCGTTGAAGCGTACCAGATGGGGCGAGATGGCGACGTGGGTCCGGTAGCCGGCGGCTTCCACGATGGCCCGCAGGAAGGCGATCACCGATCCCTTGCCGTTGGTGCCGGCGACGTGCACCACGGGCGGCAATTGTTTTTCCGGATTGCCCAGGCGGGCCAGCAGGATTTCAACCCGGTCCAGGGAAAGATCGATGGACTTGGGGTGCAGGTGTAAAAGGCGGGCCAGGGCCGCCGCGGGGTCAGGCTTATTCAGCGGGGCGGCTCCCAGCCCCGGAAGCGCCTCCCGAGCCGCCGCCGGACGCCCCCGAAGGCGCGGCGCCGGAACCACCGGAACCGCCAGAACCACCAGATCCACCGCCGGAACCGCCAGGCGGAATATCCAACCCAGCCTCGCCGTGGCCGGCGATGGGCAGCACGTCGGCGGCGGGGCCGGTGTTGCGCAACAGGCCGAGGATGCGGGCCAGGGTATCGCGCAATTGCTGGCGGTGGACCACCATGTCCACCATGCCGTGTTCCAGCAGGTATTCGGCCCGCTGGAATCCTTCCGGCAGGGTTTCGCGGATGGTCTGTTCGATGACCCGGGCGCCGGCGAAACCGATCTGTGCGCCGGGTTCGGCGATGGTGATGTCGCCCAGCATGGCGAAAGACGCCGACACGCCGCCGGTGGTGGGATCGGTGAGGACGGCGATGTAGGGCAGCCCGGCTTCTTTAACTTCATCCATGGCGATGGTGGTCCGGGCCATCTGCATGAGCGACAGGATGCCTTCTTGCATGCGCGCGCCGCCGGAAGACGGCACCACGATCAGCGGCGCATCCTGCACCACCGCCAGGCGGGCGGCGGTAATCAGCCCGTCGCCGACGGCGATGCCCATGGAACCGCCCATGAACTCGAAGTTGAACGCCGCCACCACCACGTTCATGCCGCCCAACTTGCCGTGGCCGACCAGCAGGGCATCGCTATCGCCGGTCTTGGCCTGGGATTCCTTGAGCCGGTCGGCGTATTTCTTCAGGTCGCGGAATTTGAGCGGATCGGCGGCGGGTACGGTCAGCACGACGGTGTTGTAGTCGTCGCCGTCGAACAGCATGTCCAGTCGCTGCTTGGCGTTGAGGCGCATGTGGTGGCCGCAGTGCTGGCAGACCTGCAGGTCCTTTTCCAGGTCCCGGTGAAAGATCATCTCGTTGCAGTTTGCGCACTTGCGCCACAGGTCTTCGGGGATATCCTTGTTGCCGCCAACCAGTTCACGCAACTTGGGGCGAACGAAATTCTTCAGCCAGTTCATTGAGCGCCCTTCCTGATGCCCGCCGCCAGTTCCGCCACATAACCCAGCACCCCGCCGGCCAGCCCGGCGCGGGGGACGCCGTTTTCATCGATCCCGGCGGCGACCCTGTCGACGACGCCTGAGCCAACCACGGCGGCGCTGGCCACCTGGGCGATGGCGGCCGCCTGTTACGGCGTCTTGATGCCGAAGCCAACGGCGATGGGCAGGTCCGTCTGTTTTCCGATGCGTTCCACCGCCGCCTTGATATCGCCCAGGTCAGCGGACGCGGTACCGGTGGTGCCGGTGATGGATACATAATAAACGAAACCGCTGGCCTGTTCGACCACCTTGGGCAGGCGGGCGTTGTCGGTGGTCGGCGTGGTCAGGAAGATGAAATTGATCCCCGCCCTGATCGCCGGCAGGCACAGGTCTTCGTTTTCCTCCGGCGGCAGGTCGACGATGATCAGCCCGTCCACGCCGGCCGTCTTGGCGTCGGCGAGGAATTTATCGACGCCGTAGATGTAGATGGGGTTGTAATAGCCCATGAGCACCAGGGGGGTCTCGTCATCGCCGGCGCGGAAGGCCCGTGCCAAGTCCAGGGTCTTTTTCATCGAAGCGCCCGATTTCAGCGCCCTGAGGGAGCTTGCCTGGACGGCCGGGCCATCGGCCATGGGGTCGCTGAAGGGCATGCCCAATTCGATGATGTCGGCGCCGGCCGCCGGCAGGCTCTTGATGATTTCGAGGGAGATTTCGGGGTTGGGATCGCCGGCGGTGACGAAGATCACCAGCCCGCCCCGGCCTTCGTCCTTCAGCGACCGAAAGCGGCGGCCGATTCGCGTTTCGACGGTCATGCCGCGGTTCCGCCGCTCTTTTGGCTGCTTTTGAATTTCGCCACCGTGTCCAGGTCCTTGTCGCCGCGTCCGCTCATGTTGAGGACCAGCAGGTTGTCCCTGGCCAGGCCGCCGGCCATCTTGCACACTTGGGCGATGGCGTGGGCCGATTCCAGGGCCGGGATGATTCCTTCCAGGCGGGTGCACAGGTGAAAGGCGTCCAGGGCCTCGTCGTCGGTGATGGAAACATATTCGGCGCGCTTGACGTCGTGCAGCCAGGAATGTTCCGGCCCGATGCCCGGATAATCCAGGCCGGCGGAAATGGAATGGGCCTCGTTGATCTGCCCGTCTTCGTTTTGAAGAAGGTAGGTGCGGTTGCCGTGCAGCACGCCCGGCGCGCCGGCGGTCAGCGACGCCGCGTGCCTGCCGGTATCGATGCCTTCGCCCGCCGCTTCGACGGCGACGATGCGTACCGAGGCATCATCGAGGAAAGGAAAGAACAGGCCCAAGGCGTTGGAGCCGCCGCCGATGCAGGCGACGAGGGTATCGGGCAGCCGGCCTTCGGCCTTTTGCATTTGTTGGCGCACTTCCTCGCCGATCACCGACTGGAAATCGCGGACCATGACCGGGTAGGGATGGGGGCCGGCGACGGTACCGATCAGGTAATAGGTGTCTTCCACGTTGGCCACCCAGTCGCGCAGGGCGTCGTTCATGGCGTCCTTGAGGGTGGACGAGCCCGACGTCACCGGCTTGACTTCGGCTCCCAGCATGTTCATGCGCAGGACGTTGGGGGCCTGGCGTTCGATGTCCACCGAGCCCATGTAAATGACGCAGGGAATATCGAACAGGGCGCAGACGGTGGCGACGGCGACGCCGTGCATGCCGGCGCCGGTTTCGGCGATGATGCGGGTCTTGCCCATGCGCTTGGCCAACAGGATCTGGCCGATGCAGTTGTTGATCTTGTGGGCGCCGGTGTGATTGAGGTCTTCGCGCTTGAAATAGATTTTCGCCCCGCCCCGGGAACTGGCCAGGTGCCCGGTCAGCCGTTCGGCGAAATAAAGCGGGCTGGGCCGGCCGACGTACTGGGAAAAGTAATAGCTCATCCGGCAGGCGAATTCCGGGTCGTTCTTGGCCTCGGAGTATGCCTTTTCCACTGACAGGATCAGCGGCATCAGGGTTTCCGCCACATAGCGGCCGCCGAAAATGCCGAAATGCCCGTCTTCGTCCGGGCCGGCCCGATAGGTGTTCAGTGACTTCATTCGCGATGCTTCCACGCGGGGGCTCTTGTTGACTGACGAGGAGCGGTTATAACCCACAAAACCGGGGAAAACAGCAGTCATTCGCCAACGCATGGCAAGGGGGATTTGGTGGCTTTTGTTATCCGGGCCGGGCGTTGTGCCCCGGAGCGGCATTTATGGGGGTCAAGCGGAACGTACCCGATTCGTTCGTTTTGGAACGTAACAGGTACATAAATCCGCCAGAACGGGATATCAAAGTATTCAGGCCTCGATCTCCGCCGCCGCTTGCAGGAAAGCGGTGATCTTTTCGATATTCTTGACCCCCGGCGCGTCTTCCACGCCGGACGACACATCGACGCAGGCGGCGCCACTGGCGGCGACGGCTTCGGCCAGGTTTTCCGCCGTCAATCCACCGGCCAGCATCCACGGCACCTTCCACGTCTGGTCCCGGATCAATTCCCAGTCGAAGGCCAGGGCGTTGCCGCCGGGGCGGGAGGCGCCGGCGGGCGGGCGGGCGTCGAACAAAAGCCGGTCGGCGGAACCTTCATAGGCGCAGGCTTTTTCGATATCGCCGGGGCCGGCGACGGCCACCGATTTCATTACCGGCAGGCCGTAGCGGTTTTTGATTTCCGCCACCCGTTGGGGGCTTTCGGAGCCGTGGAATTGAAGCACATCCAGGGGAACGTGGCTCATGATGGCGTCGAGGAAGGAATCCTCCCCGTCGACCACCAGCCCCACCCGGGTAACGTTCGGCGGTACGGTGCGCACCAGGGGCGCCGCGTCCATCGGGTTCAGGTTGCGGGGCGAGGGCGGAAAGAAAACGAAGCCAACATATTTAGCCCCGCCCCGGGTGGCGGCGCCGACGGCTTCAGGGGTGCTGAGCCCGCAGATTTTTACGTCAATGGCCATGGTTCAATTTTACACCGCCGGAAAGTCGTCGCCCAGTTGCCGGTAGGCCAGGGAAAGCAATGTTGCCACGAAGGCGGCGGAAAGGAAATCGGCCATCAGCTGAACCAGAATCGACAAAGACTCGGCACCCCAGAATGTTCCGATAATGGCGGGAACGATGGCGGCCACCACAATAAGGAAACCAACGAAAAGGTTGATGATGAACATGGCGAAAAAAAGCCGCACCGACGAACCCTTGGTCTGGCGCCAGGCAATCCGAAACCGCTTCAGGCAATCTTCTGGCTGGCCCAGGGCCATGGCCGGCAACCCCAGGCCGCCCCGAATGAAAATGGCGATAAAGGCAAGGGCGCCCATCGCCAGCAATGCCGCCACGGCCGGATTACCGCTTTCTCCCGGCTGGGATCTTTCCAGCAGCAATACCCCGAGACCGACAATGAGGACGGGCAGAAGGGATATCAGGCCGAGGAATATGGAATAAATGAAATAACGGATCTCGTTGCGCCCGAACCCGATCCCCAGGACCGACGAAGGACCGATCCCCAACAGCACCCTGCGGTGGCAGACCACGGCGAAGGCGATGACCAGCAGGCCATGCAGGATCACCGAACCCAGGGCGACCACGTAAAGGCCGGATGCGGCGGCCGTATTCTCAACCGCCGCCGACACCCCAAGCCACGACAACCCCTGGGTGATGACGAAGATCAGGGCGATGGGTACGGCGGCGGCGCGGCCGAGGGATCGCACGTTGCGCCGTACGGTGGAAACCGTAAGCGAGACCAAGGTCCAGGTGCGCAAGGGCCGGGAGCCGGGCGCGGGCGTGTGACCGTCTTCGGCCATGAAGATCTCTCCCCCTTGTCAGGTCCCGGCCGCCAGTTCACCGGCGATTCGCGCCGCTGCTTCCGCCGGGTCGGCGGCAGCCGTGATGGCGCGGCCGATGACCAGGTAATCGGCCCCGGCGGCAACCGCGCCGGCGGGGGTGGTGATGCGTTTCTGGTCATTCGCGTCGGCCCACGCCGGGCGGATACCCGGCACCACCAGCTTGAAGCCGGGACCGCAGGCGGCGCGCAACACGGCGGCTTCCCTGGGCGAACAGACAACCCCGTCAAGGCCGCTTTCCCGGGCCAGCCGGGCCAGACGTTCGACCTGGACATGGACCGGGCCACCGACCCCCACCCGGGCCAGGTCAGTGCCGTCGAGGGAGGTAAGCACGGTGACGGCGATGACCAGGGGGCGGTCCCGGCCCGCCTGCTTGGCCGCCTCCTTTGCCGCCTTGGCCGCCGCCGCCATCATCGCCGGGCCGCCGGAAGCGTGGACATTGACCATGAACGGGCCCAGGGGAACGACGGCGCGGATGGCGCCGGCAACCGTGTTGGGGATGTCGTGAAACTTGAGGTCAAGGAAAACCGGCAGGCCGGCGGCGATCACCCGCGCCACCCCCTGAGGGCCCTGGGCGGTAAAGAATTCCTTACCCAGCTTGACGCCGCCAACATGATCCCGCACCTGGCCGGCGAGGGCGAGGGCCGTATCCACCCGGGGGGTATCCAGGGCGACCAGGACCCGGCGGCAGGGTTCAATACGGGGTTCCATGGGGGGCTCCATGGGGATCAGGGGCATGGGGCGGACGGGATTTTCACCCCCCACTGGCCGGGGGACCTTGCCGGCCGTCCGTGACGGGCGGGAGAATGACGGGAGCGGCGGCAAGCACGGGTGGCGGCGCAGCCGTTTCCTGGTCCGTACCGTGGAGCCGGCTGTCAGCGGCACGGCCCCCGGCCGTCTCCGGGAAATTCTCTTTGTGTCTTTCCTTGTGTCTCTCTTGGGGCCTCGCCTGGGCCTTGGTCTGGGAATCAGGCCGTACGCTCATCTGCATGCTTTTTTTCATTTTGGCCCGGCGCCGGGCTCGCATGCCGGACAATCCCGCCAGGATGAAACCGATAATCGTCCCGGCGGCGATGGCGCTCAGCACGATCAGCGCCAGCGGCGCTTCGATGGTGAAGGGCGCGGGCCACAGGCTGATGACCACGTAATTCCGGTTGGCGGTGGAAAAAGCGACCACCGCCAGTGCCAGGGGTATCATGATGATCCAGGAAACGAACTTTTTCATGGGTATGCGCTTTCGGCAGGTTGACGGCGCTGGTGGACAAAACCCAGCTAAAGACGCCCATACGGTCCTTTATCCCGGGCCTTTCGGTGAGAGAGCGTTCGACCGGCCCTTTGCCGCGAATTTTGCGTTCCCCCGCACCCCAAAGGAAGCGGCGGCGAAATCAACCGGGATTGTTGAGCTTCGCCCGCAGCTGCTTGCCGGTCTTAAAATAGGGGATAAATTTCGCCGCGACGTTTACCGCTTCACCGGTTCTGGGGTTGCGCCCGATCCGCGCGCCCCGTTCCTTGACCGAAAACGCGCCGAACCCCCTCAACTCCACCCGGTCGCCACGCGCCAACGAGTTGGTAATTTCGTCAAAGATCGTCGTGACGATGCGTTCCACATCCCTTTGATAGAGATGGGGATTGGCCTCGGCCAGACGCGCAATCAATTCCGATTTGGTCATGGCCCCTTATTCCCTTCGCTACAGTCTGTCCTCATTTTCACGTTTTCCCCCGTGGCATTCCGGAGTGCGTGAAGCCGACCGGGCCCGAAGCAAAACTAGCGGAAAACAGGGTGCCAAACGGAAACCAAACCGTCAAGTCTAAGTCTTTCAGAAAACAGCATTTTTCCGGCAATTTCCCCAAGGAACCCGGGCAACATCCCTTCATCGTCGCCGATTTCAACCTCCCTGACCGGCAACTTGCGAAGGATTCCGTGGGTTTCCGACAGCCAGTCCCTGGCATCCGTTTCACCGCCAAGGCCGTCGATGAGCCCTTGTTCCAGGGCCTGGCGGCCGGTAAATATCCGCCCATCGGCCAGCAACAGCACCTTGTCGCGGGGCATTTGGCGGCGGTTTTCCACAATATCCACAAACAGGTCGTACATATCCCCGACCACGGCGGCGGCGGCCAGGCGGGCTTCCTCGCTCAGCGGCTCGAAGGGATTGGGCTGGGCCTTGAGCGGCGAGCTTTTTATGGCTTCGGGCTTGATGCCCAGCTTTTCCAGGAGGCCGGTGATATCCGCCGATTGCAGGATGACGCCGATGGACCCGGTGACCGAGCCGGAACGGGCGATGATGCGGTCGGCCCCCAGGGCCGTCATGTAGGCGGCCGAGGTGCCAAGCTCGCCAATCACGGCGATGACCGGTTTCCTTTCGGCCAGGGCCTTCAGCCCCAGGAACAGGGATTCGCCCCCGACGACGGTGCCGCCGGGACTGTCGATGCGTACGATCAGGGCCTTGGCGTTTTCGTCTTTCGCCAGGTCAGCCAGGGCGGCATCCCGCAGGGGATCGTCGACAATGATGCCTTCGACGGCGAGGCGGGCAACGTAAGAGCCGCCGGGCAGGTAGCCGAAGCGTCCGATAACGGCAACAACCGTCGCCACCCCCAGGGCGGCGGCCAGCAGCCGCCACAAGATCAGCCGCCGCTTCAGGCGGCGGGTTTCGGCGATCCGTTCAGCATCCAACGGCGTTGTTCCTCTTCAACCCCCAGCCCAGCCCTATGGCGGCCCGCTCTTTTCCCCGTCCCGGCCCTTACCCGCGCCTGTCCCGAGCCGACGGAAAACGGCCAGGGGAACGACCGGCCCCAGGGCCAAATGGCCCCAGGATCAATAGGCCCAGGATCAATAGGCCGAGGATCAATAGGAGTGGGCCGGCCTATTCGGTTTTCGCCTTGGTTTCGGTCTTGGTCGTCGTTTTGGCCTTGGCTTTGGTCTTCGTTTTGACCTTGGCTTTCGCCTTGGTCTTGGCCTTGACCTTGGCTTTCGCCTTGGTCTTGGCCTTGACCTTTGGCTCATCGGATTCCGCCGCTGCTTCTTCGGCGTGTTCCTCTTCCGCTTTCGCGGCAACGGCTTTCACCTCATCCTCGGCCACATCTTTGGCCACGTTTTTAGCCTGGGCCTTTTGCTTGATGGCCGCGCCCAGGATATCGCCAAGCGAGGCGCCGGAATCCGACGAGCCGAATTCGGCCATGGCTTTCTTTTCTTCCTGGGCTTCCAGGGCCTTGATGGACAGGGTCAGCTTTCTTTGCCCCTTATCAAACTGGATGACCTTGGCATCCACCTTGTCGCCGGCGGCGAAGCGGTCGGGACGTTGTTCGCTGCGTTCGCGGCTCAGTTCCGATTTGCGGATAAAGCCGGGAATGCCCTCGCCCACGGTGACCTCGATCCCCGTATCGACGATGGCCGAAATGGTGCAGGTGACCACCGCGCCCTTCTTGATGTTGTCCTTGCCGGATTCGAAAGGATCCTCGGAAAGCTGCTTGAGGCCGAGGCTGATGCGTTCTTTCGTCACATCCACGTCAAGCACCTTGGCCTTCACCACCTCACCTTTCTTGTGTTCGGCCAGGGCCTCTTCGCCGGACTTGTTCCACGAAAGGTCGGACAGGTGGGCCATGCCGTCGATTTCGCCCGGCAGGCCGATGAACAACCCGAACTCGGTGATGTTCTTGATCTCGCCTTCCACTTCCGTGCCCACGGGGTACTGGGCCATGAAGGATTCCCACGGGTTGTCGCCGCATTGCTTGAGGCCAAGGCTGATGCGGCGTTTTTCCGAATCCGTATCCAGCACGACGACTTCCACTTCCTGGCTGGTGGAAACGATCTTGCCCGGGTGGATATTCTTTTTCGTCCAGCTCATTTCGGAAACGTGGACCAGCCCCTCGACGCCCGGCTCCAGTTCGACGAAGGCACCGTAATCGGTGATGTTGGTGACCCGGCCGGTAAACCTTTCGCCTATCGGATAGGTGGTCTTGACGTTTTCCCACGGGTCCGCTTCAAGCTGTTTCATGCCCAGGGAAATGCGCTGGGTTTCGGCATTGAAGCGAATGACCTGCACCTTGATCGTTTCACCGATTTGCAGCGCGTCGGTCGGATGGTTGATGCGCCGCCAGGCGATATCGGTGACGTGCAGCAGGCCATCGACGCCGCCCAGGTCGACGAAGGCGCCGTAATCGGTGATATTCTTGACCACCCCTTCCAGAACCTGGCCTTCCTTGAGGTTGGAGATCAATTCGGAACGGGCATCGGCGCGCGTTTCTTCCAGCACGGCGCGGCGGGAAACGACGATGTTGTTGCGCGCCCGGTCCATCTTGAGAATCTGGAACGGTTGCGGCGACCCCATGAGCGGGCCGATATCGCGCACCGGGCGAATGTCCACCTGGCTGCCGGGCAGGAAGGCGACGGCGCCGGCCAGATCGACGATGAAGCCGCCCTTGACCCGGCCGAAAATAATGCCGTTGACCCGTTCGGTGGCGTTGAAGGCCTTTTCCAGTTCGGTCCAGGCTTCCTCGCGGCGGGCCTTTTCGCGGCTCAGGCGGACGATGCCGTCCTTGTCCTCGTAACGCTCAATGAAAACATCGACCGCATCGCCGGGATTGATCACCGTTTCCTGACCGGGGATCTCGAATTCCTTGATTGGCACCCGGCCTTCCGATTTAAGGCCGACATCGACGAGGACGATATCGGCGTCGGCGAAAATGACCGTTCCCTTGACCACCCGGCCTTCGAAACGGCCATCGGTGCCCAGGGATTCTTCCAGAAGTTCGGCGAAATTTTCGGTGATGGCGGGAGCCGTGTCGGCGCCGCCGCCGGCGTCTGCTTGAGCCATGGGGTAGGTATCCTTTGTCTTCTGTTACGGTTTCCTGCCAGCCGGTTGGTTCCGGCGGTCTTTGAACAATTAAGAAATTTCCACCGCCCCTGTTTGGCGGGCGGTGGTGGCCTGTCATCGAACGGCGGAACCCCGCGCCCGGGAAACCGGGGTTGGAGCGATTATCCCGCCGTGTTTCGCGAATGAACGAAGTCCAGGGCCCGGGCAAAGACCTGATCGGCATCGAGGCCGCTGGTATCGATGGTCAGGGCATCTTCAGCCGCCGCCAGGGGAGCTACCTCGCGGCCCGCATCCCGGGCGTCGCGATCCTTCATTTCCTGCAAAACGCGGGCATATATAGCTTCGAGTCCCCGTTCTAGCAACTCTTTAACACGTCTTTCCGCCCGTACCTCCACCGATGCGGTGATAAACAGCTTCACTTCCGCCTGGGGACAGACCACGGTGCCGATATCCCGGCCGTCCAGAACGGCGCCTTGCGGCCCTTCACCCGGTGGCATTCCGTTGCGTGGGGGCGGGTTTTGGGCGAAATCCCGTTGGAAATCCAGCAGCACGGCGCGCACCGCCGGAATGGCCGCCACCTTGGAGGCGGCGTCGGCTGTGTCGTCACCGCGAAGCAGAGGGTTTTCAAGGTCTTGCGGGCCCAGATCCTGGGCCGCCGCCACTGCCTGGGCCTCGTCGGCGGGATCGCCGCCACCGTCCATCACCCTGCGGCCCACCGCCCGGTAGAGCAGTCCCGTATCCAGCAGCGCCAGCCCAAGGCGATCCGCCAGGCGGCGGGCCAGGGTTCCCTTGCCCGCCGCCGCCGGGCCGTCGATAGCGATAATCATGGATTTTCCGCCTCTTCCGTTCTTGCGCTCATTCTGGCGCCGAGGCCGTTCATCAGGGCGGCAAAGCCCGGAAAACTGGTCTCGATGGCGGCGGAATCGTCGATGGCGATGGGTTCCTCGCTGACCAGCCCCAGGGTCAGGAAGGCCATGGCGATGCGGTGGTCCAGGTTGGTCTGGATTCGGGCGCCGCCCCGGGGCGGTTTTTTGGAACCGTGGATGGTCAAGGTATCCGCCCCTTCCTCCACCTGAACCCCGGCGGCGGCAAGCCCCCGGGCGATGGCCGCCAAACGGTCGCTTTCCTTGACCCGCAGCTCGCCCAGGCCGGTCATGCGGGTGGTCCCCGCCGCGGTCGCCGCGGCCATGGCCAGGATGGGGTATTCATCGATCATCGCCGGCGCCCTTTCCGCCGGCACTTCGATGCCGGTCAGGGGCGAGGCTTCCACCTCCAGGTCGGCGACGTCTTCGCCGGAATCCCGCCGCCGGTTGGTCAGGGTGATCCGCGCCCCCATTTCGGCCAGGGTTTCCAGCAGTCCGGCCCGAAGCACGTTCACGCCGACGCCACCGATGGTGATGCGGGACCCGGGAACCATCGCCGCCGCCACCAGGGGGAAGGCGGCGGACGAAATATCGCCGGGCACCGTCACCTGCTGGCCGGTCAGTTCGGGCTGGCCGGCAAGGGTGATCGCCCGGCCGCCGCCGGGCTGGTCCTCGACGGTGACCGTGGCGCCGAAGTGGGTCAGCAGGGTTTCCGTATGGTCGCGGGTGGGCCGGGGTTCGACCACCGTGGTCCGGCCCGGCGTGTTGAGCCCGGCCAGCAACAGGGCCGATTTCACCTGGGCCGACGCCACGGGCAGGACATAGCGGATGGGCGCCGGAGTTTCCGCGCCGGTCAGGGTCACCGGCAGGCGGTCTCCTTCCCGGGCGGTGAAATTGGCCCCCATCCGGGACAGGGGCTCCAGCACCCGCCCCATGGGGCGGGTGGCCAAGGAGGCGTCGCCGGTAAAAACGGTGGTGAAGGGATGGGTGGCGAGAAGGCCCATCAGCAACCTGACCCCGGTGCCCGAATTACCCAGGTCGAGGACCGAAGCGGGTTCGGCCAGGCCGCCGACGCCCCGGCCACGGACCCGCCAATAAGGCCCGGCATCCGATCCGGCGATGTCGTCCTCCACCTTGTCCACCTGGGCCCCCAGGGCGGTTACGGCGGCGGCCGTGCGCAGCACGTCCTCGCCCTCCAGCAGCCCGTGGATGCGGGTTTCGCCGACGGCCGAAGCCCCCAGGATCAAGGCCCGATGGGAAACGGATTTATCGCCGGGAACGCGGATATCACCGTTCAAGGCCGCTGAACGGCGGGAAGTCAATGGCATGGCCCGTCTTATCCCCTTTTCGGCCTTTTACGGTTTCCCAGGTCTGAGTCTGCCCACCCAAGAGCGGGCGCCCGACCGGGTCACGTCTTTACCACAGTTCGCCAACAAAACCACGCCGCTTGCCCCCCGGGACCAGGATGCCCCGGAATGATCCAGGATAGGCCAGAAATGGGCCAGGGATGATCCGGGATAGGCCAGGGATGGGCCAGGGATGGGCCAGCGACGAGCCTGGATGGGCCGGCGCGTCCACTCAAACCTACGGGGAAAATAAAATTACCGCATGACCATTTTTTGCTTTTGACAGAAGCGAAGGAAAATGGCAATTGGCTGGAACGAACAGTTCGCGAAAGCCTTGGGAAAAATACAGGTGAGGGGAGGAAAACAAGTGAGGGGAAAAACAAAGTGAGCAAACCGAAATGGGGAGAGAAGCGCCTGTGCGGCGATTGCGGTTCGCGTTACTATGACCTGAACCGAAATCCCGCCCGATGCCCCAAATGCGGGGCCGAGATGAAGATCGCCAAGCCCCGGGCCAGGCGGGCCGGCCTGGATAGGACGGCGGTCCCGGTGAAGGCCGTCGCCGCCAGTGAAGCGCTTGCCGTGGTGGAGAAAACCTCCCCCCCCGAGATTAACCTGGAAGACGGTGACAATATTGCCGCCGCCTTGAACGGCGATGAAGGCTTTGACGACGGCGACAACAGCGACGACGACGGGGATGACAGCCTGATCGAGGATACCTCCGATCTGGGCGATGACGACGATGACGTATCCGAGGTGAAGGAACACCTGGATGTGGGCCTGGAGGATAAGGTCTGAGCCGATATACCTGAACGCATGCCAAGGATCGGCGGCTGGGCTTCTATCAGGCGCCGCGCCACATGGGATGGAAACATTTGGGGGCTGGCGGAAAGGAGCGCCCTCCCACCGGCCCTACTCTTTTCCCTTGCCTTGATCGGCCATTCCTAAGTACTTTCGCCGACCCGAATTCGAATACGGATCCGGAACCCGACTAAAGACCCCATTCGCGGCCTTTTGAGCGGTTTCCGGCACCATGGGGCCGTAGCTCAGTTGGGAGAGCGCTACAATGGCATTGTAGAGGTCGTCGGTTCGATTCCGTCCGGCTCCACCATCAGAACCCCTTGGGAAACCAAGGGGTTTTGTCCTTTCTGGGTTTTCCGGTCCGTGTCTTCAAAACCCAGTGTGCCCAAATCGTGCCCATAACGGTTAAGCGCTACAACCGCACGCTCCTGAAACTCAGGAGCCAAATGTGCATAACGCTGAACCATCACCAGACTCTTGTGTCCGGTCATGTGCATTACCTCGTATAGGGGTAGCCCCTGCTGGACGAGGCGCGAAGCAAAGGTATGGCGCAGATCGTGAAACCGGACATCCTCCAACCCTGCTTTCTTGCGGGCCTTGTCGAAGGCCGTTTTCACGTCCTTGATGGCGTTTCCGTTGTAGGTAAAGACCGGCCCGCTCTCTTTGGGTTCCAAGGCCATAAGGATGCGTAGAGCGCGATCTGACAGCCTGACGGACCTGTCT